>CAYRCR010000004.1:0-57807 GCA_964422835.1 uncultured Gammaproteobacteria bacterium | reverse complement strand
GACTAGCTCTACAAACTCCCGAAACCTTGCATGTCCCTAAAATCCCTAATTTTTGATCCTTCCAGGTACCAAGCCTTAATTATTAAATTAAAGGATCTGGAAAGTGCCCAAAAACAAAAAGAAGAAATGTTACAAATTCAGGCCACCTTGCAATCGGAGGAAAAAGTAGTTTTAGAAATGAGGACGCTTTTTGTAAATAAAAAGTCACAAGTTGAGGCACTTGAAAAAGAATTGGCAGACCTTCCTGACCAATTAGACAAATTAGTCCAATTAGACCAATTAGTTTTAGAAATAGAAAAAGAATTAAAGGAAAAGCGTGAAGAAGAAAAGCAAGCCCGGGGATCTTTGGGACAAATCACGGAACTTATTTCCCGGACTGCTCAAATGGAAAAACTACAAAAGGCAAAAAATGAGGAAAAAAATATTTTGCAAAAAGATAAAGAAAATTTTGAAGAACTCTCACTGGCTTTTGGCAAAAAAGGTATCCAGGCGATGATTATTGAAACTGCCATTCCGGAAATTGAAGATGAGGCCAACAGGCTCTTGGATAAATTATCCGATGGCCGGATGAAAATAAGATTTGAAACCCAAAAAGAAACCAAGACCAAAATTGCCGGAACGGGGGAAAAAGGCATCATTGAAACTTTGGATATTATTATCTCGGACGAGATGGGAGATAGGCCTTATGAAGGCTATTCCGGCGGTGAACAGTTCCGGGTCAATTTCGCCATCCGCCTGGCCCTGTCAAAACTCTTAACACATCGGGCCGGGGCAAAACTGCAATTTTTGGTAATTGATGAGGGCTTTGGCACCCAGGATGCCCAGGGAAGATCCAGGGTAGTTGAGGCCCTAAATGCCATCAAGGATGATTTTGAAAAAATCTTAGTCATTACCCACTTGGAAGAACTCAAAGAAGAATTTCCAGTCCGGGTTGAGGTTCAAAAAGGTCCCTCCGGCTCAACTTTCGAAGTGGTGGGGACTTAGGCTAGTTTAGCCCTGTGGGTTAGGATATTAGCCCAGGTGAGCATATCTTCTGCCCAATATTCATCCAGGATAACATCCTTTTTTAATTGATAAAATTTATTTCTAAAGGCCTGAAAAGTTGGATTAAATCTATCGCTTTTGGGGGCATTCTCCAGCTGATTTACATAATAATCAGTATCTTCTAAAAATTGGTTCACTCTTTTTTGCCTTTTTTCCAAAGCAAACTTGGATAATCTATTTAAATTAACAGCAATGTTTAAAGTTAAATCTTGGGCATTCATCTAAGTAAGCTCCTCACAATTTCTTCAACTTGCTTTCTAATTTCTTCAGATATAACCATCCAAATCTTCCGCTACTTTTTTTAAAGTATCTTCATTGGCTTTAGATGAAAGTACAATTATCATGCAGTCATTTTAGCATTTTCGTCTTCCAAAGTAGCAACCCAGTCTTTTTGGCAATCATCAAATGAGGCCCCAAATTTTTTAGCAAACTCTTCTTTAAATTCATCATATGAGTTATTCCACTTTAAAGATTTATAAAATCCCAACAATTGTTCTTTGCCGAAATGTTCAAATAGGTAATGAGTGAATAGAAATGCCTGGTAGTAACCCGGCTTATTATCCCAGTCACGGGGAGTATGCAAAGTAGCAAAATCACGGACTTGTTCCTTTGCTAATTTTTTATTTTGATATTGACCTGCAACTTGCCCAGGCAAACCTTCCATCAACCATTTGGGGTATCTACTTCCGCATACTTTTTGTATAAATAAATGGGCCATCTCATGTGCCAAAGTAAAAGGGAAGTTGGTTTTAGGATGAGGTGATACTTTATCAAAAACTTCCGGGCTAAATATATTTACCTCACTATTGACTGTATTTCCAACAACCCATCCCGCAGTTTTTTGATTCAAAAGTTGATCCATCTCTTCGCGGGTGTAAAGAAAGTTTACTCTTATCTCCATATCTTGCCCAAAAAATTCCCGGTTAGTAGCATAAGCCTTTTCCACTGCCTCCCTTAACGATTCTTCAGAATCAATATTTGGATCAAAATGGGTAATTTTGAAATTTGAATCCATATCCTAGACGATTATAAACAATTCACGATATCATATACCATAGGAGTGATAAATGTAACGTTTACCCAAGTGGAACAAATATTCATAGTAAACATCTTCCGGTCTGGATTATAATTAGAATATGCCCATATTGAAAAGGGTTTTTCCAGTTTTATTTTTTGGGGGAATTTTGGGTCTGGTCATCTGGCAAATCGTACCCCCGAAGTCTTTTGATATAGCTTCCTATTTTCAAATAATTGTCTTTTGGGTTCCCTTATTTTTACTGTTATTTTTTATATTAAATTTATTTATCCGGTTTTTTCTCCGAAGTTTTATTATCACATTGGGCATTATCCTTCTTTTAGTCATCAAAACACTTGATATCTTTAATATACTAACCGTAATCCTTACTATTTTATCCATCATTTTTTTAGTAAAGACTTTTAAAAAACCCCGCAGAAAATTTTACCGGGGGAAAATTCCCAAAATCTCCAAGCTGGCAAAACAAAGATGAGTGTTTTAAAATACACATCATGAACAAATATTACATAACAACGCCAATTTATTACGCCAACGACAACCCGCATATTGGGCATATCGCCACGACCGTTTTTTCAGATATTATTGCCCGCTATCATAAACTTCAGGGTGAAGATATCCTTTTTCTAACAGGGCTGGATGAACACGGAGAAAAAGTGGCACTGGCCGCCCAAAAAGCCAAGAAAGACCCCCAACAATTTGTAGATGAGCTGGCTAAAAAATGGCAATCATATTGGGAAAAACTAAACATTAAATATGATATTTTTATGCGAACCACTAACCCCGAACACGCCAAGATAGTCGGGGAACTATTAACCCAATTAAAGGAAAATGGCGATATTTATAGAGCGACCTACAAGGGAGTTTATTGTATCGGCTGTGAGGAGTTTAAAGCCGACCGCGATTTAGTTAATGGTCTTTGTCCGGAACACCACCCTGATCAAGTTTGCCAAAAAGAAGAAGAAAATTATTTCTTCAAATTGTCAAAGTACATTCCAGAAATTAAAAAAGGTATTGCCGATGGGATAATTCCATTGGAACCGGAAAGTAAAAGAAAAGAAATTCTGGCCAGACTTGAAGAGGAGGTTCGCGACCTATCAATTTCCAGGCAAAATGTGCCATGGGGAATAAAACTTCCTTGGGACGAGATACAAACTGTCTATGTTTGGGTAGAAGCCTTAATAAATTATTTTAGTGCCACCAAAATATACAAAAAAGAAGAATTTTGGCCGGCTGATTTACATTTTCTTGGTAAAGGCAACAATTGGTTTCATTCTGTAATCTGGCCAGCACTTTTACTTGCCTTAAAATTACCTTTACCTAAGAAGATTTTTGTTACCGGTTATTACAATATTGGCGGCAAAAAAGTAGGAAAGTCACTGGGAAATGCTATATCTGCCGAAAACCTGCTTGGAAAATATGGAGTTGATGGGACACGTTACCTTTTGACCGCCAGTATGCCATATTCCACTGACACTGATGTTGATTTTCCCTGGTTTGATGAAAAATATAATAGTGATCTGGCCAATGGTTTGGGTAATCTTGTGGCCCGCGTGGCTAAACTTTGTGAGAATAATAATATCAATATCGGCAATGAATTACCTTGTGATCATTTTGATGTTCCAATAGAATTAGCCTTAGAAGAATTTAAATTAAATGATGCCTTATACCTTATTTGGGAGAAAATCTCACTGGTCGATAAGGAAATTAACCTAAGAAAACCTTGGGACTTAAAAGGCGAGGATGTTAAGAGTTTCCTTATTCAAACAGTTTTTGAAATTCAAGATATCGCATATAACCTTCAACCCTTTTTACCCGAAACTTCGGAAAAAATATTGAAACAATTTTCGGGCGAGATAAAATCCGCCCCAGCCCTTTTCCCCCGCTTATGAATTTAATTGATACCCATGCACATTTAACTTGGGAAGATTTTAGGGATGACTTACCTGCTGTTTTACAAAGGAGCAAGGAGGCCGGAGTTGAAACTGTCATAAATATTGGAGCAGACTTGGATAGCAGTACAAAAGCCCTTCGGCTAGCTCAGGGTGAACCGCAGTCACAATCAGGAATTATCTTCTATTCAACTATTGGTCTTCATCCACATGAAGTGACCAAAATGCCTTCTGATGTATCCATACATGAGAACGTAGGCAAGTTGGAAGAAATATATCAAAGTAATCCTAAAAAAATAGTCGCAGCGGGAGAATGCGGGCTGGACTACCATTTTGCAGGTGTGGATTTCTCCCCCACTACTATTTCAGAAGAAGAACAAAAGGCTTTGCAGAAAAAGTTATTTATTGCCCAAATTGATTTGGCCAAAAAGTTGAATTTACCCATGATTATACACAGTAGGGATAGTTGGCAAGATATCTTCGTCCCCCATTTAGAAGGCACCCGCGGAGTTTTTCATAGCTTTACCGGAACTTCGGAGCAAGCCCGAAAAGTTTTAGCTCTGGGGTTTTATTTAGGGTTTACCTGTATTGTCACTTATCCGAAAAATGAGACCTTGAGGCAAATTATCAAGGAAATACCATTGGATAAAATTTTAATTGAAACTGATTGTCCATACCTCCCCCCACAAAGCATGCGCGGGCAAAGAAATGAGCCAGCCAATGTTTTGGAAGTTGCCAAGGTAATTGCCCAAATGAAAAATACAGCCGTGGAGGAAGTTGCCAGGGCGACCCTTGAAAATGCCTGCAAACTGTTTAATTTAGAGTATAATATCTAAAGTTATGCGCTTTATTGCAGTATTTTTGGTGGGAGGGCTCCTTGCCTTTTATGTGACAGAAGTGCTCTCCCAAATCTTCAAAAAAATCCACCCCAACCCTTTAAATTTTAATATTCACCATAGTATTTTAGGCCCGGTTTTATTCTTAGCAGGTATAACTTCGCTTCTGTGGGGTCAAATTATCCTGGGCAGCCCCAATAATCTGCTTTTAGCAATTCTCCTGTTTGGGGCCGGTTTGGGAATTATTTTCCATCATTTATTGGTTGAAAGTTTTATATTTTCCGAAAAAGCAGAAAAAGACTTTATTGCCAAACACGACAAAGGAATTGAGCGCCTCCTGGAAATTTTTCCCGGGGGTTTAACCTGGATTGCCCTGACTTCACCAATTTGGCTTTCCTTTACACTACCATATGCCGTTGCTTATCTTATTATCATTGCCGATATTTACTGGTTCATTACGGCCATGCGGATTGCTATTTTGATCTTTATCGGCTGGCGGAAAATGGACTTTGCCAATAAACAAGACTGGCTGAAAAAAATAAAACAGGACTTTCCTGCCGGATGGGAAAAATATTCTCATTTCTTTGTTTTGCCAACCTATAAAGAGGGCCTGGAAGTCTTGAAGCCTGCCTTTGATGCCATTGTCAATGCCGATTATCCGAAAGACAAAATTTTTATCGGAGTGGGGTTGGAGGAGCGTGATGACCCGGAAAAGATTACTGCAGTCCAAAAATACTGGCAGGAAAATGCCCGCAAGATCGGCGGGGCCTTTGTTACAGTTCACCCTTATGGTCTACCTGGGGAACTGGCCGGCCCTGCTACCAACCGCAATTTTATAGTTAATAATGCTGCAGCAGAGTTTAAAAAAAGAGGTATAAATGTAGAAAATGTATTTGTTACCACTTTGGATGCTGATTTTGTTATCCACCACGAGTTTCCGGCCGGAGCTTTGCATAAATATTTATCTACCCCAAAAAATATCAGGGATAAACGCTCTTTTACCGGAGCATTTTTGTACAACAATAACTACTGGCAAGCTCCAACTCCAATGCGGGTGTTGGCGGCAGGAACCGCCTTCTGGCAATTGTCAGAAATGGTAGGAAGCGATAAATATATTAATTTCTCCTCTTTGTCTATCAATATGCGCTCCCTGCTTAATATTGGCCTTTGGATTCCCAATAAAATCAACGATGATTCCGGCTTTTTTTGGAAAGCTTATTATTTTTATAAGGGTGACTATAAAGTTATCCCCCATTTTATGCTCATATCTGCCGATGCCTGCCTTGATATATCCCTTTGGAAAACTTTCAAAAACCAATATTTACAGCTTAAACGCTGGGCCTATGGAGTAGAACATATGCCTTTTATCATCAGGCAATATTTTTCAAATAAAGATTTAAACTTTTGGGATAAAACAGATAAATTATTTTTTATCACCTGGAGCTATTTTAAATGGGGGACCCTGGCACTATTTGTTACATTCGCCGGTTTATTTATTCCGCTTATCAATCCAGGTTTTTCCCAATCTGCAGTAGCTTACAATTTACCGGTACTTTCTTCCTGGATTCTAACGGGAGCTTTTTTGAGCCTTTTCTCAACTTATTTTGTTCATGAAAAAACTGTCCCCCCGCGGCCTCGGAACTGGTCCTTTCTTAAAAGACTCTGGTCTTACCTGCAATGGATTCTCGTACCAATAGTCCTTGTGACAATTACTTCCATCCCGGCCATTGACGCTCAAACCACCTTGATGCTCGGCAAATACATGGAATTTAGAGTGACTAATAAAGCCAGGCTTTCATGAAAAAACAACTTCTACGTTTTTGGCAATCTGATAAATTCTTCAAGATCCCAATCTTATTTTCCGTTCTTTCGGCAATTTTCATATTAACCCTCCTGCTATTTTTTTGGGGCAGCCTGCCGGACCGTGTACCGCTTTTTTATTCCCTTTTTTGGGGCGAAGGGCAATTGGCCGCAAAAGAACAACTATTCCTTCTGCCGGCAGTTATTTTAGTTACTTCCACCGTCAATATACTGATCGCTTCACAACTACATCACCTGCAATATGTGTTGAAGCGGGTTTTGACAATCGGTTTGAGTTTAATTGATGTCATTATTCTGGTGACGGCAGTTAATATTTTACTGATTTTCATATAAATAATTTATGAATATAATTTTCAGTTTCCTTCTCTCCTTTATCACTACAACCATCGCCATACCTCCAACTATCTGGCTTGCCAAACGTTTTAACCTTTTAGACAACCCAAAGCTCCGCCCTCATCCTGCCCATGTCCAAAACCGCATCATCCCCCGTGCCGGGGGGATAGCAATATTTTTAGGAATCATGGCAACAGCAATGCTATTTGTACCTATGCAAAAATACCTCATTGGCATCATTTTAGGATTAATTGTACTTCTTGCAATAGGGGTTGCCGATGATAAGCTCAAATCTTTCAACCCGTATTTAAGACTGGGGTTGCTTGCTTTGGCCGCCCTTTTACCAGTGGCCAGCGGCATCAGCATTTCATTTATCACCAATCCGCTCCAAAGCGGGGAAATATTAAAGTTTGACAAACCAATTGCCGATTTTTTGGCCATACTTTGGATTGTGGCTTTAACCCAAATTATCAATTGGTCAAAAGGTGTTGACGGGCAAATGCCGGGAATTACCATGGTAGCTGCGGGAGTATTGGGAGCTTTGTCTATAAAATTTTATCTGATGGGTGATATGAGCCAAATTGACATTGCCAAATTGGCATTTGCCACTTCAGGTGCATCTTTAGGGTTTTTAATTTTTAACTGGCATCCCGCAAAAATTTTGCCCGGGTTTTCCGGCTCAACAATTTTGGCTTTTATGCTGGCGACACTGGCAATATTATCCGGAGCTAAAGTGGCCATATCTTTACTGGTTTTAGGCATTCCCACAGCTGATTTTATCTACACTTTTTTTAGAAGAATTTTTGAAGGACATTCCCCCGTTTGGGGAGACAGGGGACACTTGCACCATAAACTGCTAAATTTAGGATGGTCACATCAAAGAATCAGCTTGTTTTACATGACAGTATCTGCTATGTTAGGGGCAGCTGCCCTGACATTTGACACAAACAGCAAAATATTTGCATTGTGTTTAGTGGCGGTTGGTTTTGTGATATTTGTTTTATGGATAAATTCATTTGGGGGTGTATTAAGACATCCCGGCCCAGACAATGGATAAAAAACTTTGCCCTGTTCGCAGGCCTTATTTTCTCCGGGCAACTTGACAATCCTCTATCCTTACTGCTGATTTTTAAAGCTTTTCTTATCTTCTGCGGACTCTCCACTGCTACTTATTTTATCAACGATGTTTTTGACATTGAACGGGATAAACAACATCCTTTTAAAGGAAAACGGCCCATCGCCTCGGGGTTAATTTCACCTCAATTTGCCGTCGGTTTTGCTCTACTTTTAATACTCACCCTGCTTCCCCTTTCATACAGAGTTGACCCGTCGCTTTTTTACGCAGCCTTAGGCTATCTTCTGTTACAGCTTTTTTATTCTGCCTACCTTAAAACAACAATTTTGCTTGATATTATGGTAATTGCCGCCGGGTTTGTCCTGCGGGTTTATGCCGGAGTTTGGGCAATCAATGCCCATCTCAATGTCTGGTTCCTGCTTTGTGTCATCTCCTTTTCCCTCTTTTTGGCAATCGGCAAACGCCGTTCGGAGCTAACGCTGATGAGCCAGCAAATTGCGGCCAAGCACCGCGAGACCTTACTCCATTATCCGGAAGCGCTGCTTGATATCCTGACTTCAATGTTTGCCAATTCCACTTGGCTGACCTATGCACTCTTTGCCTTCCAGCAGCCGCCGATTATCATTAAACCATTTTTTGCCGGCCTTTTTAATACCACTTCCCTGCCGCTTATTGAAGCAAAATACCTGATGCTGACAGTGCCACTCGTCATTTACGGAGTGATGAGATACCTCTATATTATTTATGAAAAAAGAGAGGGGGAAAGCCCGGAACGGGTCCTCTTAACAGACCGGCCGTTACTTTCCGCGGTACTGCTTTGGCTGGTAGCGGTTTTAGTTATTATCTATTACCTGGGCGGATAAATTATTGTTTCTTAATATATTGTGAGGAGACATAGCCTTCTATTCCGTCTTTTGTTTTTATTTTTACCCAACCCGGCAGTTCTTCCACCAAAGTCAATGTATCTCCGGAACTGACCCTGGCAACTTCTTTAGCCGAAAGTGAGGCTTTATCCCGCACCCTCAAAAACCCTGTTGGAGTGGAAAGGACTGTAAGTAAAGGCTCCGGGATTGGGGTAGGCGAACTTAAAATAAAGGTTGAGGAAAGTGCCAAATCAGCATTGATAGAAAGCCTCATCCCGGGAGGCGAAGTAGCCTTAATACTCCTTGAGATAAAACCGTCGGCAGAGAGGAAAAATACATGTTCCCCGCTTTCAAGCGAGGGGAGAGAAAGAGGTGTTTTGCCGGCAAAAACACCGTCAATTGTTACCTCCGCATCTTTTGAATTGGCAGTAATGTAAGCCCCCGCTCCTTTCTTTAAAGTCACAACCTCTCCTGTCCCTTCCCTCAAATCCCGGTTAACAAGAGCTACAGTACCGGGAGCGATGTCCACCACTCCCTGCCAAATCCCATCTTTTGCTGAAAGTTTAATTTGATGCTCCCCCGGCCTTAAATTTTCATTCTGGTATGGTGTATCCCCCACCTCTTTACCGTCAAGTTCTATCTTACCGGGCGCACTGGCAGTTATTCGCAGTCCTGCCCTCTCCCCAAACCCCAGGGCATCAAGTATAGGGTTAAGCCCGAACTGTAATCCTAAAGTAATAATACTTACCAGCACCGCTATTTTTAAAAGTGTTTTCATACCGTTTATTTATTATATACCAAACCTTTTTGATTTGATTTTAGGTGCGAGAGCTGGTATACTTTGCATTTGTGATCCGGCAGATTCAAAAACTTCTGCCTAAAAAATCAGGCAAAAGGGTCGCCCTAACTTGCCTGCTTTTGAAAAAAAGCTTTAAGTTTAGGGGTTTAAAAAAGCTACCGATAATCTTCCGTTTTAAATTTTCCAAAGCGCTTTTGGGGAGCTTTTTGGCCCTTTACCTTTTGGGTTATCAGCCAACACTGGCCATCCCGCCTATAAAGCAAAACCTGGCCCGGGCCGAACAATTTTCCCAAACACAGGATATCCAAACCACCAAACTGGAATTTCCATTTGCCCTGCCCCACCCCGGGTATCTTACAACCTCTTATTCCAGTTGGCATCCGGGTGTTGATATTGCCGCAGGCTTAGGCATGCCAATTAAGCCAATTGCCCCGGGTAAAGTGATAGAAACCTCCTATGGTTTTTGGGGACTGGGACATTTTGTGGTGATTGAACACGAACAAAGTTTCAGGTCAACTTATGGCCATATGGGCCGGATTTTCGTCAAAGCCGGGGACACAGTTTCGGCTTTCTCGACCCTGGGAGAAGTTGGCATGACCGGGAGGACTTCCGGCCCCCATACACACCTTGAAATTACCAAAAATGATAAGTACGTTGACCCGAAAACTATCTTACCGGAAATACCAAATTGGTCAAAGTTTGCTTCAGGAAAAAATGCGCCGCAGGGTTCAGCTAATTAATCCTCCAATACTTCTCCTTCCAGTGTGGTAATTGGCCCTACCCCCCGGCCGTATTGCTCCCTCTCCCTGTTGATTAACCTTTCAAGAAGGTTTTTAAGCTCAATCGGGTAATCTACATACTTTAAGGCAATTTCAGCTTTATTCATGCCGGCAGTATTAACAATGATTGTGCCGTGTTTCATAACTAATTTATCAAGGAAAGACTGTTCAACCTCGATGTGGGTAATTTTATCAAACAGGGCCGAGGTCAATTTGACGGCAAAAATACCCTGCTTAATAATTACCCGCCGGGTGGTCAAAAGGTAGCGGTTGGCATGGTAGACATGCATGGTGTGAAGCATGGAAAATACCGCTCCCAGCGCTAAACCTGCCAAGATACCCAAACTCAAATTAAACCCGGCAAAATAGAACAGAGCTAAAGCCAATACTATAAAAATACCCCCCGGCCACATGATCCCGACTATGAATTTGGAACGGAGATAGGCACGACCCAAACCGGTAGCCAGTATCAACTCCTCATCCTCTGCCAAAACCGGGGCAAAAGCCTTTTTTTCATTCTCTGTCGGGGATTCTTTGTAATGCAACTTGGCCATTACCTATATAATACTATATTGGAACTTTTGAAGTGGGATGTGGGATATTTTTGATCTTTTCTAGCTTTGTAAATAGTTGTTGCAATTCAATACCTCTAATCTTATTGTTTAAGTCATTCACAGGATCAATTATCACGAGTTCATTACATCTTCCTTTCTGAGGATGTCTCTATTTTACCAGATAGTAGTACTCTGTAATCTGTAATCTGTAATCTGTAAGAGAAGTGCTATACTAAAAATAAGGAAGAAATGAAAGTATACGACTATATTTCATTTGGTCTGATTTTTATTTTAGCAACCCTTTTGTTTTTGCCGTCTGGAATAACAACTACAGATGGGCAAAATATCAGCTATTTTACCTTAGCTTTGAATTATGGCTCCTTGAATTGGAGCTTTTATTACTTCTATTTCATATCTTTTTTGTTTTTAACAGGAATAACTTGGGCGTTAATTTATGGAAGAGGGAAAACGCCAGATCAGTATTCTAAAGTTGCTTTTGTATGGCTTACCGCCTTGGTGGGATGGGTTGTGTTTTATGTTAAGCAGCGTGATTTTATAGAAAAGATACAACCACAAATGGGTTTAATTATGCCCTCTAATAACGCAAGTGGTGGTATTTACTTTCTTGCTATGCTTTTTGGGCTATTAATTATTCTTGGTCTTCAGAATTATAGTGCAATATTATCTGTACGGATAAAAAATAAGTCATTAAAACTAAAGCAAGAAGAAGATTTAAATACTTATATAGGGAATAAAGAGCGTTTATACGAAAATACTATTTTACTCAATCCTCCTTGGTACGCTTCACTTACTACACCGCAACGTTATAAAGTTGTGGCTACAGGTAAAGAACTTATTATCAGTACAAGCCCCTTAACTATTATTCCTTTATCTTCAATAAAAGATGTCCAGTTTTGGAAGGGATTTGGTTTTCCTACCACATTTGATGTTAATTTACGAAGTGGAAAAGTGCTTAAAATGGCTTGGGCTCCCGAAAATGAAGCTGTCCCCTATAGTCTACCAACAACGACCTCAGTTTTTAATGTAATAAATAAAATTGTAACTAAAAGTCAAAAAGGGGAGAGTATCGAAGCAAAAGATATTGAAGTAAAATCCAAACACCCTTATCTGTGGAGTTTAAGTTATTTAGTTGTGATAATTGTTGGTCAGATATTAGGAGGTATAGCGGGATTACTTTGTGGTTTTGTGATTATTTTCGGGCTTAATAAAACTTGGAACAATCCTACCTATAAGACTTCAAAAAAGGTTTTATTTTCTTTCCTTTATGTTATGTTGGGAGTTGTTGTTTTGGCTGTAGCATCGCTTCTGTTTAGTGCGTTGTTTTCTAATACATAATTAAGGACTATGTTAGAAAGATTACTTAAAGAAGAGTGGCAATTGTTGATTCTGATTGTTATTTTAACAGTCAGTGGAAGTTTGTTACTTGGTAAGCTCCAAGAGAGTTATTATTGCGGGAACGTAGATAGTTGTATAGTGTGGGGTTCAAAAGCAGGATTTTGGATAATTAACTTTTTCTATGCTCTTTTCGGATTTTTAGCTTTAAAAGAAGTTTTAATCAGTAAGTTCACTAAAAGACCAGTTTCCCAGACTGCGTTAGTAATTTTAGCGATCTTAACTGCTGTTTATATTATCTTTATTTTAGCTTCTTTTCGCTCATACATAAAAGTCACACCTAAATATTTAGAGGTTGGGGATTTTACACTTAATGCAGTAAGCTCAAAAGCTATACATCAAGTGCTTTGGGAAGATATAAAGGGAATAGGTATTCAATTATCTAAGGGTAAGTATTCGTGTCATTACTACCCTTATCTTTTCTTAAAAGAGGGTAAAAGTTATGAGTTACCAGCTAACCTTATTGATGACCAGTCGGCTCTGTTAAGGTATTTACGTGATTTTAAGGGATTCCCAGTATTGGAAACAAAAGGTAATTGTTAGCTTTAAGTCACAAAGTGATGTGTGTTCCAGCTAGGATCATGAACATTTAGCTCAGTAAAAAGGATTTATAGATACCCCCACCCCTTCTTTACACTCAGTAGCGGGAATCTCTGCTAATCTTTTGATATCGGATTTTTGATGTCAAGAATTCTTGAATTCAAGATTTCAAGTTCTCACTTCACATTTCTCACTTCAAGACATCTATCTAGTATTCCATTCCCGGGGGCATTTGGGGCATAGAAGGAGCCGGATTTTTCTCCGGAAGGTCGGTTATTAAAACCTGGGTAGTCATCACCATGATGGCAACCGAGGCCCCATTTTGCAGGGCTGAACGGGTTACTTTGACCGGGTCAATGACCCCGGCTTTAACTAAATCTTTAACAACCCCATCAAGCACATCAATTCCATTATTCCCATTTGATTCCAAAACTTTGGACAGGGAAATACCTTCATCAAGCCCGGCATTTTTAACCAGCCTTCTGAATGGTTGTTCCAGGGCCTTTTTGACAATTTCCACCCCCACTTTTTCCTCACCGGAAACTTCCAGTTTATCTAAAACATGTGACGCACGAAGCAGGGCTATCTCCCCTCCCGGTACAATTCCCTCTTCAATGGCAGCCTTGGTTGCTGCCACGGCATCAATCACCCGCTCCTTTTTCTCCTTCATTTCCACTTCGGTGGCCGCCCCGACATTAATTACTGCCACCCCGCCTGTTAATTTGGCCAGTCTTTCCTGTAGTTTTTCCCTGTCAAACTCGGAATCCGAGGCTTCCAGTTCCCGCCTGATATGGGAAATCCGGGCATTAATTTGAGCTTTTGCCCCCTTGCCATCAACTATCAAGGTATTATCTTTGGTGGATGTGACGCGCCCGGCCTGTCCTAAATCCGACATGTCAATGGCATCCAGTTTTTTGCCAACTTCCTCTGAAATGACTGTGCCCCCTGTTAAAATGGCAATATCATTGAGCATTTCTTTGCGGCGATCCCCAAAACCCGGGGCAGACACGGCCAGGATATTGATCACGCCCCGCAGTTTATTGACAATGAGAAGTGCCAATGCATCACTTTCTACCTCATCGGCAATAATAACCAAATTTTTACTTATCTGGACAAATTTATTTAAAAATTCCACTAAATCCGAAGCCGAAGAAATCTTTTTATCAGTAATTAAAATATATGGGTCTTCAATAGAAGACTCCATTTTGTCGGCATCAGTCACAAAATAAGGGGAGGCATAGCCTTTATCAAACTCCATCCCTTCTTTGTAATCAACATTCATTTCCATGGTCTTACCTTCCTCAACTGTAATGACTCCGTCCTTGCCGACTTTGGCAATGGCATCGGCAATAGTTTTGCCAATTTCTTCATTTTGGGCGGAAATGGTAGCTACCTGCTCAATTTCTTCACTGGTGGTCAGTTTTTTGCTCATTTTTTTAAGTTCCAAGACAAGCGCGTCAGTGGCTTTTTCAATGCCGTGCCGCAGTATCATGGGATTGGCCCCGGCCTGGATATTTTTGAGGCCCTCGGACACTATGGCCTGGGCTAAAATAGTGGCGGTGGTTGTGCCATCTCCTGCCACATCATTGGTTTTGGAAGCTGCCTCTTTAATAAGCTGGGCTCCCATATTTTCAAAGGGGTCTTCCAGCTCAATTTCTTTGGCCACGGTTACCCCGTCATGGACTACATTAGGTGCACCCCATTTTTTATCCAAAGCCACATTGCGACCCTTGGGGCCCAGTGTTGAGGCCACAGCATCTGTCAGGATATTAATCCCTTTAAGTAATGCTTCCCTTGCAGCTGAATCAAATTTTAAAATCTTTGCCATATTTTATCCCTTTAAAAAACTTACCATCTTCTGTGTTCTGGTTCACATCCTCTTACTTGACATCCCCACGGCCCTCGCGCAGAAGCTTCATAACTAGCCGCTACATCTTTTGACCCTTGTTCTTCTCCTGCCCTAATCTTTTTAATATCCATATACATAAAATCTGCTCCCCCATCAGACTCAACCCTTGCTGCCGCACTTTCCAAACCATCTTCTTCTCCAATTAACACCCATATTCCTAGATTATCCGGCGGGTATCTCAAATCCCCCGTCATACCCAACCCAACTACTTCTGCCGCTAACCCCAGCACAACCCGGCCTCTTGGGTCTTGATACATCTTGTCATATGCTGCTTTAGCTCTGTCCAGTAAATTAGTGCCTGGTTGAACCCATTCCAATTGTCCTGTTGATTTATTATAAGGATTCAACCTTTCAGTGACCAAACCCCGGCAGAAATACCACCGCCCTTGTCGATCTTTAGCTACCGGAAGATCTTCGATGGCGTAGTTATCACGCCCCATCACTTTTCCAGGGCATACAGTTGTAGGATCTATTGCTAATAATTGTTTTTCTTGGTCTGCCATATTTTATCCTTTTAAAAAATTACGGGCTATTTACCTCCCTCATTTTCGCTCTCTCTTCCCTCTCTCGTAAAATAGCGGCTTCATCTCTTACTTTTATTCCTGTTCCCAAAAGGAAACCATTTTCCGCAAATCTGGCAGGCAAATCTCCACAACCAAGCCCTAAACCGAGCCCAAACATTTCCAAATGCTTAAGCCTTAAAACCAGCGGCAGCAACAAATCTGCATGAAAAGGAGCTCCTACTATAGCTTTAATATCAACTTTTACCCGCGTCTCTGCACGATCAACCTGACGCACAAGATCAATTTTTTGCAGATCTGTTAATGCTTTTTCGCCGTCTGATATTTCTCCCATATTTTATCCCTTCTAAATATTAAAATCCCCTCTTCCAATTACAGGCGGTTTCAACCCCTTGAAAGAATCTGCCACATTTACAGGAATTTTCCGTCCACCAACTTCTATGGCCTCCGGAGGATTACCTATTATCGTAGCTTCTGCCGGCTGTTCAAACACCTCTTCAGTTAGCGCATCCAAAACATCAGTAAAATGCCTTGCATGTTCATACCCTAATTTTTGCCAGGTTTGCAAGTCAGTAAGTGGCACCCTTCCACTACACACTAGGGGGATGGCAAGCGACATTTCCATTCGTTCTACAAAAGATACTATCTCGTCCATTCTATCCCTAAGACTTGTCATTGATTCTCTAATACCTTCTGGCTCTGCTGCTCTAAAATTTCTTTCTTGATTTGCCATACTTTATCCTTCTTCTTTACCAACACTAGCGGATTCTTTTGTTTTCATATAATTCATTACCGAAATTAAACTGGAAATTTCATTTTCCTCGCCCTGCAAAAACCGCAGTACTTCTATTCTTTCTCTCAATCTGGCCTCCATTAATATCCCCGCAAATGTTGCATCCAGTCCGAATCCAACAACTTCTCCCATCGCAGAATCAGTTGGCCCTTTTTTGAGACTTTCAAATTGCGCTTTGGTAGCATCAAATACCGATGCTATTTCTTCCGATGTTCTCTTTATTTCAAATCTTTCTGCCATGTTTTTATTTCCCCTCCTTAGGTTTAATTGGAAAATCTCCATCCGTACGATGGACAACGATATTCTCGATTGAAACTTTTCCTAAGGCAAGACGTAAACCTTCTTGAATATTTAATAAACCGGTCATTATTTGCTGCTCAGGAGTGTTGGAGAGCCAGACTGATCCATATGGGTCAATACTGGCCCTTGTATTTTTTCTCGCAGTTGCTATTTCTTGCTCAAAGAAAGCTTCAAAACTCGCTCTTTGTTCATCAGTCAATCTTTCTGCCATATTTTATCCTTTTTATTTACTATCTCCACGGGCAAGGATACATTGGTGATAAGCCATCTATTCTTTGTCCATCTTGGTTAAATCCAATTCTCACCGGCCCACCCAATATTTCACCATCTCGAGGAACTCTCCCTAGTAAACGGCTCGTCGATGCATCTGGAATTCCCCCGATTCCGTTTATTTTTGCCAAAGATTCACGGAGAGGATCTATAACAACAGCATTTAGGTAATCTGCTGCCCTCTGCCTTCCTCCTTTTACAACCAAAACTGCCTTTAGTTCTAAATATGCAATATTTTGTTCTGTTTGCAGAGCAAGCTCACCTAGGGTGGGGTCACTAAAAGATAGACCTGAACAACCATCATATATTTCCCCCCACAACTCGTCGCGCCGGCACTCCAGGTCAGAGACATCCAAGTTTTCATATCTAGCCGGAATTTCAAATGTTGTCAATCTTTCTGCCATATTTTATCCCTTCTAAATATTAAAATCCCCTCTTCCAATTACAGGTAGTTTTAACCCCTTGAAATCATCTGCAACATTTAAAGGAATCCGCCTATCGCCAATATTAACAGCAGCAGGGGGATCTCCTTCTAAAATAGCTTCCAGAGCAACAGATGTTTCTTTCAGCCCTGTATCCAGAAGTACCTGAGGTAATGTCTGTCTATGACCAAGCACATATTCTAACACCTGTTCCATTACTTCACATGTACTCACCTGGGTAGTAATTTGTTCCCGATATGACAAATTACAAATCCGAGGGAGTGGTTGCTTCAATTCCTCTTTCCTCCATCTCACACTTTTTAAATCTCGTTCAAGTTGTTCTTGCGTCCTCATTTTATTTATTTCTGTCATATTATTTCTCCACAATAGCCATTAAATCATCGAATTTTACAAGTTTTAATTCTTTACTATCAATTTTAATTTCATCCCCACCCCATTTTTTATAGAAAACCATATCCCCCGCCTTTACAGGACATTTTAAAGTCTTGCCATTTTCTAAAACTTGATCCTCACCGCAGGATAAAATTTTACCCAGGCTGGGTTTTTCTTGTGCAGATTCAGGCAAAATAATGCCGGAGGAAGTTTTACTTTCAGCTTCCGATGGTTCAATTAAAACAAAGCCCGCCAAAGGCCTAATCGAGGGTTTAGGGTTTAGGGTATAGGGTATAGTTTTAGGTTTTCTTCCCATAAAATCTGGCAGGAGATTAACACGTCTGCTATTTTAGCCAAAAATTATAAGCCTGTCAAGCCCCGCGGTGTTGTATAATTATTCCATGCAAAATGTGCCTTTGAAAAATTATTCTACTTCAAGGATTGGTGGAGGTGCCAAGTATTTTGAGATTGCCCAAAATGCCAATGATTTAATCAGGTTTGCCAAAGTAGCCATTGCCCAAAATTTACCTTACTTTATTTTAGGTAGCGGCAGCAATATATTATTTGGCGACCACGGCTTTCCCGGCCTTATCATCAAAAATGAAAATAAGGGCATTAGCCTCCAAGGACTCTCCTTGCAGGTTCAAAGCGGTACATTATTTAATGAACTGGTTAAGTTTACAGTAAAAAATGGGTTTTCGGGGATGCAAAATATGATAGGTATCCCCGGCACTTTAGGCGGGGCAATTGTTGGCAATAGCGGAGCCTATGGACAATATATTGCCGATCATATCAGCAAAGTTGTCTGCTTTGACCCTTCAGCTTCACCTTTCACAACGGGCATTATTACTTTAGATAAAAAGGGATGCCAATTTTCCTACCGCGACAGCATCTTCAAAAAAGGAAAATATATTATTCTGAATACCCATTTTAACTTTCCCAAAGGCAAGGCAGAAGATTTACAAAAAGAGATGGATGAAACCCTGGCCAAAAGGCAAGAAAATTACTCTTTTACAGCCCCCTGCCCGGGGTCATTTTTTAAAAATGTTTTAGTTGAAAAAGTGGATAAAAAATTCCTGCCTTTAATCCCTAAAAAAATAATTAGGAATGGCAAAATTCCGGCCGGATATCTTCTGGAACAGGTCGGAGCTTGTGGAAAACGGATTAAGGATGTCCAGGTTTCCAAGCATGCCAATATTTTTGTCAATTTAGGAAAGGGCAGGACTATCGATTATCTTGAGCTTTCTGAAATGCTGGCCAAAAAGGTTAAGGATGGTTTTGGTATTGAACTGGAAAGGGAAGTGCAGATAGTGGGAAACTGTTAAATAATATTGCTTCCCAGCAAAAAATCTTTGACAATTTCAAAAAATGCTTTGTGCCCTTCAGCAGTTATATGCACCCCATCTGCCAATAAATCTGAATAATCTTTATCAATAAACCGCTTATAAATTTCTACAAAATAGATATCTTGTTCTTTCGCCACTTCCTCCATAATTTCATTAAATTTACTGACATATTCATTTTTATATGACCTACCTGGAGCCCAGGGCATTGGGTCAACTCTTTTATCGACTGGCATTGATCCAATAACTACAATTTTCTGTGAATATTTTCTTGCCAAGTTTATCAGCCGTGTTAAGTTCTCTTTAAACTCTTCCAGAGAACACTCCACACTATTCATTTTCTGATTGAATATTGCATCATTAATCCCAAGATGGAATAGAATAATTGTTTCTTCTTCAAGATCAAATCTGGCCTCCATCTCTCCTTCAAACCTTTTTAAAATATCCCTGCTTTTATCTCCTGAAACTCCTAAGTTATAAACAAGATGTTGGTCCCGATAATTTGAGGTAATAACTTTTTCATCAAAAAACTTCCGGAGTCTTGCGACCCAACCACCCTCAATGTCCCAAGCTCCATATGTAGTACTTGCTCCAAAAATTAAAATATTTTTCGCCATATTATTTCTCCACCTTAAACATTTTCCCATGTCCGGGGATTATATAATCTGCCAACTCTAAAAGCTTTTTTCTACTTTCTTTTAGCTTCTTCATATCAGAGGCATACGGGTCAATTTCTGGATAATTTTCTTTCCAATACACATCACCGCAAGTAGCTACTTTTCCCTTTTCCGTAGATGCCAAAAGAGTTATCCCGTCATAATTATGTCCCGGCGTTTTAATAATTTCCACATTTTTTGAAAACTGGCTCCGCCAATCATCAACGGTATCCCTATCCCACAAACCCCAATAATCCAAAGCCTTAGCTTTAGAGAACATCCCGATGTTTCTGTAATGGTCCATGTGGGAATGGGTTATACAAACTACATTTACATCATCTACACCCAAACCTTCTTCTCTTAATTTGTCAACCAAGTTTTTTTGATCTCTTAGGGTTCCCGGGTCGACTACCATCACTAAATTTCCATCTTTTATTAGAGTAACAGTTGAGCATGATGACTCTTCAGGAGAATCCGCACTTGTGTATCCTTCAATTAAAACCTTAACTTCAGCCATACTCGTATTCTATCTTATCTATAAATATTATGCCCACCTATATTAACCAGGATGATTTTATTGTTCATTTGTAACTCAAATATCACCATTATTTTATAATTTATTGAACAAGCCCAATAATTTTTTAGTTTTCCTGATAATTTATGTGTTTTTAAATCTGGACTAAATGGATTTTGGCGGAATTTTTTCTCAAATTTAGAAAGCAATGATTTTTCTTCCGGGGTTAATTTTTTAATTTGCTTTGCAAAATACGAAGAGTAAAAAATCTGCATAAACGCATTTTACTCTGCCAGCTTAGCTAATCCTCCAATAGATAGTTCCTTTAATTTGCCGCTCTTAAATTCTCTCCTGCTAATGCGTATGGCCCGAAGGGTGTCTGCAATTTCCAGTTCTTCCAGTCTCTTTTCTTTTTCGGTTAAGACTTTGGCATCAATAATTGCCACATCAGGTTTATTGTCACGGAGGACCATGACCGTTTCTTTGGTCCTTTTGGCTTTATCAAAGACCTTGCGGTAATCTCTTTGAACATCAGATACAGAAACAAAATTTCCCAAAGGTATATTCATATTACATATAATTATACATAAAATTCTATGTATGTCAAGCGGACAATATCATACATCCGATGTGTGATATTTTATAAATCCTCTTCATCTAATAATGGGTAAATATCCAAGGCCACTTCCTCATATGGATGAACTTTTTTAATGGCTGAAATTACATCTCTAGCTTTTTCTTTTGGACAAACAAATTCCACTCTTTCCTCTTCTAGCTCCTCCAATTTCCCAACACTACCAATAAAAGGCTTCGCACCTTCGAGCGGCCGGAATCTTCCTATCCCTTTAATAGAAAAGGTGCAATGAGAATAATTGCCAATTAGACCCGCCCCGGCGTTACCAATTGCTCCAAGTACAATATTGACATAACTTATTGGTACAAAAACAACAATTTTAAGTAATTCCATTTTAATTAGTATTATACGGGATAATTTCTATTTCTTCCTGCTTAAAATTAAATTTAATCTTGAATAGCTCAAAAAAACCGTGTTGGCCAAGCAAGGCCATTTTTTCATCAAGGTCAGTAAAAACGATCTTCGTCTCTGAAGTGGTTTCTCCAATTTGTAAGGCTACCTTGCCGACAAAACCAACAACTGGCTCCCCTGTTGCCCCTGAAAAATAAATTTTTTGTGCTTTTTTAAAATCCAAGCCCAGTTTATTGGCGATCCCTGTCGGGAAAATACAAAAATCAGCCCCTGAGTCAATCAAAGCTTCGTAATGAATCGAGTGCTGTTTATATTTTAAACTAACCGGAATTATTGGTCTTAATAATTTCTGCTTTTTTGAGAACGGGGAAAATAAATCTACCCGCCTATATTTTAATTTCACTTTTTGCAACTTTCCCGACAAAATAAGTTAATTTCTTGGGTACGTAATAGAAAATGGGCTCCTTAAAGCCTTTTTTTTCAGCTTTCTTTGAAGTTTCCTTCAAGCTTTTTCCAGCAGAGATCACAGTTACCTCATCATCTTTTAAGGCCACCCAAAGGCCTTTGTAGTTTTTATAAATGTGAGTCCAATCAATTGCCAGCATAAAGCTATTATACTATATTTTCATACAATCTTTTTGACTTCGTCCAAATCAAAAACTTCTTCAATAGTTATTAAAATGGCATGTTTGGTGGAATATTTTTTATCCGACTCATTACAAATATCAAAATATCTGCCCGACTCAAAAATCTCAACATTTCCTTTTATTTTAAAATACTCCCCACCCTCTTTTACCACCACACAAATTTTATTATTCTCCTGCAGATTTCTGATAGTTGTTTCCATCTTGGCATCCGCAATGAGCAACTTACCATCCACAAATCCCAAGGACAATACAATATTGGCATTTGGTTTCCTATCCAAAGAACATGTCGCCAAAGTCAATTCTGTTCCTTTCTTAAATGCCTCTTTCCAATCCATATTCATTTTGCCACACCATAAGTTTTTAAAGTTTCTTTTATGGAGGCTTGGGTTACCTGCAAGGAAGACAAAGCATCCTTGCCCTGCAAAACTCCATTGACGGCCCCGGCATAATTTTTAATCATTTCATCATTGATCCATCCAACACCCGAATTTAAATACCATCCTTTATAATATGGCCCCTGGAGAGCAAAGCTTGAAAGCTTCGGATCTTTTAAATCAGGAGGATTTCCCGAACTTAAAAATTTTGCCAAATCCCAAGCCTCCGCAGAGTGTTGGGTTGTTTTTGACACCCCCCAAACCCAAACTCCTCCCTGGGTTATGACCCTCCCGGACAGTTGCGGCACCACAGCCGTAGCAAAATTTAAACCCGGAGCAGTTTCATTTAAAACTTGTACCTCACTTCTTGGAGCAAAATAAAAAGCCAACCTTCCCTGGGCAAACATTTCTGAAGAAGAAGGCAGGGTTGTATCCCAAACTTTTTTCTGCGGGTCAAGCACAAAGGAAGTGTAAAATTTCAACACATCTGCTCCGGCTGAAGTCGAGGGAGAGGAAAGATCTGCCCCGGGTTGTTGCAAAAATAACAGGGACAAAATCTCCGGCCAAAAAGAAACGTTTTCTGTCGTTCCCAAGGCTGCACCTGCTGTCTGGATTTTGCCCTCCGAGTCTTTAACTGTTACAGCTTTCGCCGTCTCGGTAAACTCTGACCAGCTCCTGGGCACCCCAACACCTGCCCCTTTTAAAATATCAATGTTATAAAACATTGCCAGCCCTGATACCTCTTTTGGCAAACCATATATTTTTTTGTCAGCCGTTAAAGTTTGGCTGACAATCGGCAAAACAGTAACAGCATCCGGTACTTCCTGCAGGAGGGGCAAAAAAGCCGGCCAAAATGAGCTATGGAATAAAAATATGTCCGGGGCACTCATAACTTTCGGCATAGCACTAATTTGAGTCTGTACACGGGGCACATAATTTAAGAGTGATTGTTTGACATATGTAATATTTACGCCGGGATTGTTTTGTTGGTATAGAATAAGCTGTGGTTTTACTGTTTCTTCCTCATCAAACCCCCAAACAATTAAATTAGTTTGACTAATACTTCCTCCTTGCAAAAGTCTCGGCAAAACCCGCCAAAAGGCAATTCCTGACAGTATTGCCAAAACAACAACCAAAAGAGAGATTTTCTTCATGCCCAAATTATATCATTTCTGTTACAATACTGATATGAAATTTACGTTAAAAAGGATAAAAAAAATACGGCTAAATCTAAAATTTTTACTGATATGTATAATTTTAATTTATATCTTTCTAGGCCCCATTTTTTATTTCAGTAATAAAATCTTACCCAGAGTAAAAATTTCGGGAACCAATGTAGGGGGACAAGCTACCCTCACAGCTCAAAAAACTCTGGCGCGGGAGTACAATCAAAAAGTATCTATCCTCCCCCTTGCTTACCAAAACCAAAATTTCACTTTAGACCTTAAAAAAGCTGTTCCTAAAATAGAAATTGAACAGGCTGTAAAAGATGCATATTCCCCGGGCCACGGCAGTGATTTTTTCAAAAATATCTATGAGGCAACTTACATCCTGCTTTTTGGCAAAGATATTACCCCAAAAATATCTTTTGGAAACCTAAATGCCCTGACTTTACAAATGAACCAAATCAACCTGGAAATTAAAAAGGACCCAAAGCCTGCCCAAATTATTTTGGGTGAAAAAGTTACTGTTGTCCCGTCAGAGGAGGGCTTGGAAGTTGACAGAGAAATACTCATTTCGCAAATCCAAAATTACCTCAACTTGACAGAATCTCCCCCAAAAAATTTACCCACCCGTTCCTCCCAACCCAAATTTACAACAGAGAAAGCACAGGATTTTCAAAAAATACTGGAAAATATGAGCGGAAAAACACTAACTTTACGTTTTGAAGAAAACTCCCTGGAAATTAACCAGCAAATCCTGCTCTCCCTTTTAGACACTAAAGAGGGAAAAGACATTATCAGCCGGGAAAAAGTTGCCAAATTTTTAGAAGATCTATCTTTGCAAATTAACCGTCCGGTCCAGGATGCTAAGTTTGTTTTTGACCCAAACACCAAAAGAGTCAGGGAATTTAAACCGGCTGAAGAAGGAAAAGAGCTTGATATTTCACAAACCGCGGAAATGCTATCACAAACTCTCTTAAACCCAGTGGCCTCTGCATCCGCTGAAATTGCCTTGCCGGTTAAGGTAACCAAACCCCAAACCGGTACTGCCGAAACTAATTCTTTTGGTATTACCGGACTTTTGGGAGGAGGACTGTCGCATTTCGCGGGTTCTATTGAAAACAGGATTTATAATATCAAATTGGCAGCCTCAAGAATTAACGGAACCTTAATTGCCCCCGGGGCAGTTTTTTCATTCAACAGGACTGTCGGCGATATCTCCGCCGCATCAGGCTATAAACAAGCCTATGTGATAAAAGAAGGCCGGACAGTTTTGGATGACGGCGGAGGAGTTTGCCAAGTTTCAACCACTTTATTTCGGGCAGCACTTAACTCTGGATTGCCAATCGTCAAGCGCACTGCCCATGCTTACCGGGTAGGATATTATGAGCAGGGTTTCCCCCCCGGTCTTGATGCCACGGTTTTTGCACCAAGTGTTGATTTCCAGTTTAAAAATGACACTGGTGCCCATATTTTAGTTCAAGCCTATATCTATGGAACCAGTTTATATGTTGACTTGTATGGGGCACCGGATGGAAGAACTGTTTCAATTACCAAACCAGTTGTGGCAGATCAGACTCCGCCACCCCCAGAGCTTCGCCAGGATGATCCAACCTTACCCCGCGGAGAAGTCAAACAGGTTGACTGGCCGGCCTGGGGGGCCAATGTTACATTTTATAGAACAGTTAAAAGGGATAGCGAAACTATAATTTCAGATAAATGGTTTTCATCATACAAACCCTGGCAAGCAATCTATCTTGTGGGGACAAAGGAATAGTTGGTATAATACTATTAAGTTACCCAAGATACTTAGGCAACTTAAGCAACTTATGAGATATTTCATAGCTTTGGAAATTCCTGAAGAATGTAAAAAACAACTCGAGGTTGTCCAGCACAAAATCGGGGAGCTAATCCCCGGTTCCCGTTTAACTGATAATGAAAAACTTCATTTAACCTTGGCTTTTATTGGAGAACAGCCCGATCAAATGAAAGAAACGTTTGTTGAAGTGATCAAAAATGCCGTCAAAGATATTCCCCCTTTTCTGGTTACTCCGGCCTATATTGACGGCTTCCCGCACCTCGATAATCCCCGGACCCTATGGGTGGGTGTCAAAGGGGATATTGAAAAGTTGTTCATTGTCAGAGAAAGGATTAAGGATGGGCTAATTGCCCTCGGTCTGGATATTGATGAACGCCGTTATATCCCGCATATTGCCGTGGCTAAAACTTCCAATGGATACGAATTATTACCACAAGTCCAAACAGAATTTGAGCGCATTGCCTTGGTAAACCAATTTGAGCCGATCATCATCTCTTCAATTAAGCTTTTTGAGTCAATCCCCGAACACGGCTTCCATACTCACAACACTTTAGCAGAAATTTCCTTGGGCTAGTTTGACCGCGGGTTTGATTTACTATATAATCCTCCCATTATGACAACTGAAATTTCCAGAGCCCAGATCAGACAACAAGCGTGCGAATCAATTGCCGATGCAATTATGGCGCAACAACCACACTATGAACAAAGCACAGTTGTTGAAGCTACTGATATAAAAGCAATGTCGGGAATTATCAGTTCTGAAGTCAGATTCACTCTATTTTCATACTTGGCACAAGGGCTAAAAGACGCTGCTGCACAATCTACGGAAGGTTATCAGACAGTATCATTAAGTGTAGGTGTTGGGATGTTAATCACCCCCCCTCCTAATTTGGCTCTACTGTTTTACCAAAACTCCAGTCAAATTGAAGAAGCGATGACCAGCGCAAGAAATACAGCTACTCACATCATCCTCACAGAAATTCAAGGTGAAACTCCTTTACTTCCTTATAAACGCAGAATTTTGGAAAGGCTCACTCCTATTTTTGGAGGTGCGGGTAATTGCACTCTTGGTTTTTTACCTACCAGGTTAGACCATGTTGATCTTAGATATCTTTACGAGGAGGGAAATGAGACACCCCATCTATCTCTAACTTTCCTGCCATTTACCAGCAACCGTTTGGATATTACAGGTTATAGGTAAGCTCTGTAAAAAATAATCCCCTGTTTCTCTTTTTGACCAAAGAAAAAACTTCCGCAAATCCGGACATAAATTTTGGGTCTTTGGGGTTATTAATTTTTTCCCAAAAACATTGTCCTATTTCTGATCTTTGTATCAATTCCCCTTTGGTATTTTTGCTCGTAAAAACATGGCAAAACATCTGGGTAAAAACTTGGCCATTTTTGAATATGGTCAGGTAAACATCACCCCGATGCACGGGTTTTGTTTTAAGTCCGGTTTTTTCCAAAAGTTCCCTTTCTGCCGCCGCAGCAATTTTCTCCCCCAGATGGATTTTCCCATAAGGAAAACCAATAAGGCCCAAGAAAGGCTGTTTGCCTCTTTTGTAAAGCAAAAATTCTCCTTTATTGTTCTGGCAAACAAGCAAAGTGACAATTTTGGGCTGGATCCGGGGATTTAAAGTTTTCAAACTTAAGCTGTCAGAAAAATTCTGGCCTTCCAGGGTCAGTTCATACTTACCATCATCTCTTTTTTGTACCAAACCATCATTGGTTAATTGCTTCAAGTGATACATAAAAATATTTCCTTCCAGCCCTTCAGGCTTAAGTTTGGAATAAGATAAAAAGGAATTGGTAATTAAGGCATGTAAAATTTGTTTTTTGATAGGATGCATGCTCGGATTGTATCATGGCGAAGCCAAGTTTGACTTGGTCAAAGCTTTTTGAGTCAAATTCTATGAACTGGATAAAAATCTGGTAAAAAATTATTCTGTTTGTGGGAATAACCAAATGGAATGTTTAACGAAAGCCAATACATTAACACTGCCCGGGAAACTTTTATACAAAGCTCCAACTTGTTGGAGTAAAGACAGGCTATGGTTTGATAAGGAACCTCATAACTGGGATTTTGATTTTAGTTTGGAGAGAGCACTGGTAGCTTCATGTATTAGAGAAAATCGCTGCCCGACCATTGCTGAATGGGCGCATTTTTGTCTAAGCGGGGCCGTTGTGGCAGCTTTAAGGGGAAAATACATTGTCCCGCCGGAACCGGAACCTTGGGATTGGGCAGCAAACTTGGAGCATTTCAGCTGGGAAGTGCTCTGGGAAGCTGATCAAAAGCATCCCGAAGTGTTGGATAAAACATTCAAAGCAAGCCTATTCCGCGACTTTCTGCCGCGCGAGCATTACGCGCCTCCTGATCATCCTTATTCCATGAGTAATTTTCAACAGTGTTGGATCAATTTTTACCCTGACACCCTCATGGACTCTATCGGCAATATCAGGCTGGCACGGCTTAAAGAAGGCTGTAAAATTTTCCTAACACTGCCCGAAGAAATACGCGCCTCCATTGACCTTGTAGCCAAACATACCCCAACCATGCTGGAAATTGCCACCTCGCGCTTTAGAAAAAAATAACTTATGTTGATTAGTCTGCAAAAAGAAGTCCGAGAGGTTAGCAAGAAATTAAATCTTGCCAATACCCCGGAACTTTGTTGCCTTGATCTCTCAAGTGAAGTGGGGGAAATTGCCAAAGAAGTTTTGGAATTGACCGATTACGGTAAAAGGGGCCACATTTATAATCCGGATCTGGCCAGAGAGTTGGGCGATGCCTTTTATTCTCTTATCAGCCTTGCCAATACTTGCAACATTGACCTGAAAAAGGAGCTTCGGACAAGTCTTGCCAAATATAAGGTTCGGGAAACCCAACGACAAACCTCCAGGGGAAAATTAAAGGTTAAGCTCAAACCTATTGTTTTGGCTAAAAACTTTTTATGTTTGAATGCCGTTGCAGGATGCCGCAATAACTGTGTCTATTGCTATAAACACGGCTGGGATATAAGGAATAAGTTTATTCCGGAAAAATTTTGCGAGGTTTCTGAAATCTTGGACAACTTAAAAAGTCATAAATATTACCACCCGAATATTCCTCTGGCCATTCACAACAGTGCCACTGATCCGTTTCAAACTGGTGTGACCGGGACCACTTTTGAAATACTTGACGGCCTGGAAAGAATGAAGCTTACCAATATCGTCGGTTTGATCACCAAAGAATACATGACGGATCAAATCATCACCCGCCTGCAGGAATATAAAAATATCCGGCCGATTATCTTTGTGACATTCTCCTGCCTGCCCCAAAAATATGAACGAGTGGTAGTAGAAAAAAGGCTTCTGACCATGAAGAATTTGTCAAAATCGCGCTTAAAAAAGGTACTTTATTACCGCCCCATTATCCGCGGCGTTAACGATTCCGAAAATTGTGCCCGGAAAATAGTTGATTTAGGCGAAAAGTACTTTCATTGCATTGTCCGCTCTCCCATAAAACTGGATGTCAACATTATTGAGTACATGGCCAAACAGGGTATTTTTATTGACCCAAAACATGACATTGGGCTTAACATCCATGATTCATGCAAAAAAATGCTGCCCGAAAGCAGAAACATGGTTGATGCTATTTTAGCGAAAGCGAAAATTCCTTACTTTAAGAAAACTTCCTGTGCCATAAGTTATCTCTTCAACCAACCGGACTATAACTGCCAATGGATCCGACAAAAATATTATTGTTCCCCGTCTTGTCCCGTCTCCCAAAAAAACATTTGTAGAAAGGCAATCAAAAGACAACCCGCCCGCGAGGACATAGATAAACTACATCAACATCTGGGGTTACAAATAAATTATCAAATAGATAAAGACCATATTTTACTCAAAAGCAAACAAGTTTTTTATTCGGATGTTAAATATTTAAGAATGGCTTTAAAATTTCCGGTGCTGATAGATGCAAATGGCGAGACATTAACAGCAGAAGAGTATGACAGCAAATATGTCAATGCCGACAGAGACGAAGTCAGAAAATTAATTAAAAAGATGGGGATCCCGAATTATTCTTAAAAAACTATTTTGATAAAAAGAAAATTTCTTTTTTGAAGTTGTGATCTGTAAAAACCCATTCTCCTTTACCTGCTAAAATCTTTTCATAATCCCGGCATTCAAAGCACCCTTCATCCCCGCGGGGACACTCCCATTTCCCCTCCTTTAATCCCTTTTCAATCTCCAAACCTCTTTGGGTTAACTCCTCAATTTTTGGCTCAAGGGGATCAAGCACAATATCTTTGGGAGTATCGTCCCGGTCAAGGTACCAAAAGCTGGCACAAGTCACATCCTTACCATAATTATTTTCAGCCAAAATGGCATAAATGTAGAGTTGAATGGGGTCATCCTCATCGCGGGTTCCGGTTTTAAAATCCACAACATGCAAGCTCCCGTCCGGCAAGGCTCCCACAAAATCCATGTTGCCTGTCAAAATAATATTATCAGTCAGGGGGTATTTGGGAAAAGAAACAGGGGGCATTTTTGCTTCAAGCTTTTTCCAGTTCTCTCCGAAATTTGAAAGCATTTCAAGGCCCCGCTTACCAAATGAAGCCTCTTCTTCTTTGGATGTAAAACCTCCTCTTTTGCCTTGGAATCTGTGCCATAAATTGCGGTATTGTTCTTCCAGGGAAGATAGGGGAAGTTGCTGTCTACTGTCCAGAAACCACTTGATTGTTTCATGGACTAAAGTCCCTAAAGTAAGATAAGGGGAAGCAATCTGGATCCTATAACCATTACGTGGGTCTTTGTAAATATTTTTCAAATAATACGCCCTGGGACATTTTATAAAATCCCGCAAGGAAGTATTGGATAAAAATATGGCATCTTTAACAAAACCAATATGTTTTGGGGTTATCATCTCCTCTATTTTAACCTTTTTTGTCCGGGGAGATAATTTAATTTACTGACAACTTTTTTGCCGGTTTTTTCTTCGAGTTCCAATCTGGCATTTCTGGCAATTCTACCGCCTTTTTGAGCCGGAATTTTATTTTCTTCCAGACCCTTGGTTTGATCTACCTCTGCGATTTGGCGGGTAGAAAGTTCCGCCAGAGCAGTAAACACAAGTTCTGCGTCAGTCATATGGTCGCGTAAATTTTCAGTTTTTAATTTCTTTAATTTTTTGTGCTCTTTCACAGTTAATTCGCTCCACTCCTCATGAATGATATTAGTCAAAATTGCGTATTCATCTTTTTCTTTCACTTCATTATTCTTCCAGTAATCGGTTAATTTATTGCGGATTTCCTGCCCCATCATCCTTTGCTGAATCCATTTTCCACTCCTGCCCATCCTTTGCCAATAATCACGGCTTCTATTAAGTGCTTTTTCGGGATCCGCCATTTCCTGAATTCTTTCTTGCGCAACCTTGGCAAGCCAAAGTTTTATTGGTTCTGCTTTGGGGCTAGGAACGGATTGAATGATGCGGAATAAAGTTTCGACATCTGCAGCATCCGTTAAATACTTTTTTCCATCAGACGCTTCCAATTTCAGTCGGTGACAATTTGTCACCACCTCGCTTCCTTCCTTCCTAAGCCTTTCATTAAGCTTATTCCAGTACTTGCGGGCAATTTGAAATTCCGGCTGGTCAATTAAAGTCTGGATAATATCCACAACAGAGAAGTACCATCTTTCTTGTTTTTTATCCCAATACTTGCGGATTTTTTTACCTTCAAAAATTGCCAATCTATTATTGCTCATAAACTTTCATTTTAGCCCAAATACTACCCAAATGTCAACACTTTTTATGATTATTGATCATATATTTTGTATAATAAATATCATATGACAAAAATATTTCCACTTAAACTGGTTCTATTAATCTTCTCTATCGGTTTTTACTTCTATTTAAGTATGCTTATAGACGGAGCTGGGAGTCTTTACACTTTACCAGATCTATCCATACAAGAAGCGGGAACGCCTAAAATCAATAATCCATTTCTTCATCAATTCTCCCAAAGCTTTATTTTTCTACCGTATCATTATTTTTGGTCTAATATACCGGATATAATATTACTTTTAACCGTATTCTATCTTTTTCCAACCCTAGAAATTTACGCCGTCACAGGATTAGTCATTCATATTAGATTAACTAAGAATTACACACATAAAATATTCTTAATATTAACCGCTTTAATTTATTTACCAATCCTAATATATTCTTTTAATGGTATAAAATATACATTCTTTTATTGACTTTAATCTTAAACTAAAGTTTCCTGGAAACGCCGTGGTATTCAAAATATTTTTTTGCTTCTGATTCATCTTTTTTCATTTGGATAATTAATCCTTTGGCAGAAGGAAATTTTTTATTGTTGCGGATTTTCTTAATTAAACTTACCGAAATCCATCTATCGTAAATATTTTTTTCAAAATCCAAAATATATGTTTCTGCAACCCCAATATCCAGAAGGATATATCCGCCAATTTTTAAAGCGATGGGCATTGAAACCCCCACCAGGCTAGTTTATACCTCAACCTACCCCAATTTTGATCTTGTTTTAATTGACCCAAAAGAATTTTAATTTAAAATATTCTTTCATCAACCCTGAATTTCATAATTGAAGCGTAATGAAACTAGACTAATCCCCTAAAACAATTTTTATGTCAATCACTTAATTATTTTCTCTTTAAGATTAATCTCATAAACGAGCCCGTTATATAAATATAAAACTCAACGATTTCGGGGGATAATCCAGAAACTCCCGCCTCGGAGATGGGATTGTGTCATAAATCTTACAATACTGAACGATCGTTGATTGTTGTAATATTTCTGGCTAGGGGAATTCGGGCTCTTTTCTAAACTCAATTATTTGAGCTCTGGGGGCTGAAGAATTCGCCCACCGTTGACACCCCCGCAACCCCCCTATATTAAAAGCACCTCCTCTAGTTTCCTCCAAAACCTCTTGGGTGATCCTCCCTTCAGCTTCAGGATCAACATAAAAACCTCCTTCAACTTCAAGCCCTTTAACACACCCTTTAACTTCAGGTCTTTGAAATGGAATTATCCCGCACGGAAATAGAACTATCTCACCCATTGACTAGATTATAGCAAATTACACAACCCGAATTCTATTAAATTTTTTATGCTATGCTGATTTTATGGCAGAGGCTGGGCACAGATCCCTCATTAGCTATAAGTTGGCCCAACTTGCTTTTGATTTAGGCTGGGATTTTGTACCCAAATATTATTCTAAATATGAAGACTCCAGGCAAAGGGACTAAATAAAACAGGCCCTCCGTTCCTATAAACAAAATATAGTCGAAGGTTCGGCAGAAAGAAGTCTATCTTCCAAGCTCAAATTATACGATGTAGCCAAAGCTTCAAGCGTGGAAGTCCTGGAAGATTTTGGGGACATCGTCCGTTTAGAAAGACTTAGATAAACAAATTAATGCTGTTGAGGAAAAACACAAAAGAGAGGGCGGGTACCGCGAAAATCTTTTAAAGAAAAGACTTCAGTACCGTCGGGGTTAAAAATTTTTGGGATTTGGTACAATAGCAACATGAAACCAAAAATAATCCTGGGAATAGAGAGTAGTTGTGATGAAACGGCTGCTGCAGTCGTTCAAAAAGAGGGAGATAGAGTAACTTTATTATCCAATATCGTCGCCTCCTCGGCTGATCTGCAGTCTAAATATGGTGGGGTTATCCCGGAACAGGCTGCCCGGGAACAGTTAAAATCCATTATTCCGGTTATTGAAGAAACACTGCTTAGAGCTTTTGAAGTGGGAAATGAGAAGTGTGAACCTGATTCTTTGAAGTCAAGAGATCTTGATATTAAGAATTCGATATCAAAAACATCTCACCTCTCACATCTCATTTCCAAAATAGATGCCATTGCTGTAACAGAAGGCCCGGGACTGATCGGCTCACTACTCGTTGGTGTTGAAACTGCCAAGGTCTTATCCATAATCTGGCAAAAACCTTTAGTGCCGGTCAATCACTTACTGGGTCATTTTTATGCAAATTGGATACAACAAGAGGAAAGTTCTCGACTGCGCTCGAACAATAGTTCTTCTTCGAGAGAGTCTTCGAATCGAGAAGCTCCTATAACCCCCAGCTTCCCCTGTATTGGCCTTCTTGTTTCCGGAGGGCATACAGACCTGGTTCTCTTTAAGAGTCATGGCAAGTATGAATATTTAGGAGGAACACGGGATGATGCGGCCGGAGAATGTTTTGATAAGTGCGCCAGGCTTTTGGGTTTAGGATACCCCGGAGGCCCCATTATTTCCAAACTGGCAGAAAAAGGCAACCCCAAAGCCTACAAATTACCCCGGCCAATGATTAATTCCAAAGATTTTGACTTCTCTTTTTCGGGACTCAAAACAGCGGTACTTAATTTAGTTCAGGAAATGGAGCGAGGGGTGACGCGCAAGAGGGCTCCCGACGCCGCGCCCGCAATGACGATGAGGACGGACGACGGGAAACTGGAGCGGCAGGACCCCGAGCGAGAACAAATAATGAATAATCTCTGCGCCTCTATACAACAAGCCATCCTTGATGTATTGATCACAAAAACTATTCAGGCCACAAAAGTTAATAATGTGACCCAAATTGTCGTGGCCGGAGGGGTGGCTGCCAACCAAATGTTGTCCAGTCAGCTCGTTGCAAAGGCTAAATTAAAAATACCACATGCCGGGGTTTTTAGCGCGCAAGCGCGAACTGTGTTCATGCCTCCCCCATCTCTTTGTACAGACAATGCAGCTTACATCGCAGCGGCTGCTTTCTATAATTTTAAACCAGCCGATCCCCTAACCCTCCAAGCCAACCCCAACCTGTCACTGTCTGGATAGAAAGATAATTTAGGCAACAGTTGACCATAATACCTCTAAACCCTATACTTAGCCCTGTATGGGCAAAGAGCAATTTCAATCATTATTAATACTTTCAGAACCAATTGTCATCACGAATGAAGACGAAAACGTAGAACTCGGACAAGTAGATTTAATCAGTAAGGGAGGAGTATATATACCGGGTGAATGTGATGAGTGGTTAACTCATGCAACCCTCCCATATTTACTGGCAATAACACATTTTTATGAAAACTGATAATCAGGAAACGGAACAAGACTGGTATAAGCAGAGCTTGAAAATGGATGAAACATCCATTTATAAATTTTGGGAAGAAAATGGCCTGTTTCGGGCTGACCCCTCATCTTTAAAAAAACCATACTCACTCCTCATGCCTCCCCCCAATTTAACAGGGGAACTGCACTTGGGCCATGCCATGCAACATGCCATTTTGGACGCTACAGCCCGGTTCAGAAGAATGCAGGGATACGATGTTTTGCTTTTACCCGGAGTTGATCATGCCGGCATTGCCTTCGAGGGAGCCCTGGAAAAACTTTTGACTAAAGAGGGATTATCAAAAAGAAAATTAGGCCGGGAAGCCTGGCTTAAAAGGGCCTGGCAGTTTAAAGACGAGGTCTATGAATCATTTCGGAGTAACTGGACAGTTTTTGGAATTTCTGCTGACTGGTCCAGGGAAGTTTTTACTTTTGATGAAAAGAGGCAAAAAGCAGTTTTTGAGGAATTTAAAACTTACTATGACGCGGGCCTTATTTATAAAGGGACCTACATTGTAGAATGGTGCCCCAAATGCGGCACTGCCATTGAAGATGTGGAAATGGAATACCAGGAGAAAAAGGAGAAGCTATATTTCATAAAGTACCGAATCGTTGGCCGAGGTACAAATGAATACGTTACAATTGCCACAGGCCGTCCTGAAACTATCTACGCCGATGTAGCAATTGCAGTCTACCCAAATCATCCGAAATACAAACAGTATATTGGGCAAGAAGCTGAAAAACCCCTCTATAAAGAAAAAGGGGTCGGGGGCAATCGCGTGCAGATAATTGAAGACAGACGGGTTGATAAAGAATTTGGCACAGGAGCCTTAAAGATTACCCCGGGGCATGATCCTTTGGATTTTGAAATAGGCAAAGACAACAATTTACCCATCTTACATGCAATCGATAAAACCGGCCGGATGACGGAACTTGCTGGAGACTTAGCTGGCTTAAAAATCGAGGAAGCAAGAACCAAGGCGGTTGAAATCTTAAGAGAAAGCGGTGCTATTGAAAAAGAGGAAGAATACACTCATTCGGTGCCAGTTTGTGAAAGATGTAAAACCGTCGTCGAACCACTTATCTCCGAGGAATGGTTTGTCAAAATGGAGACTTTGGCCATACCGGCAATAGAGGCCATTAAAGCGGGCCAGATTAATTTTTACCCCAAATCCTATGCCAAGATTTTAACCGATTGGCTCAAAAATATTCATGACTGGTGTATTTCAAGGTCTTTGTGGTGGGGACACAGGATTCCCATTTGGTACCGGGGCGATGAGATAAAAGTGTCACTGGAATCTCCGGGTGAGGGTTGGGTACAGGAAGAAAAATTACTTGATACCTGGTTTTCCTCGGGCCTTTGGCCCATTTCCACTTTGGGCTGGCCAGAGAAGAGCGAGGAAGTGAAAAGATATTTTCCCTGGGATTTTGAGATTACTGCCCCGGAAATAAAATATCTCTGGATTGCCCGGATGATTATGATTTCCCTATATTTTAAAAAACAAGTCCCTTTTAAAAACATGTTCTTCCATGGCATGTTACGCGACCTTGAGGGCCGCAAGTTTTCCAAATCCTTGGGTAACGGCATTGACCCCAATGTCCTACGGGAGGCTTGGGGTACGGACGCTGTCCGGATGGCGCTTTACACTTATTCCATCCCCGGCCGGGATGGTAAAACCTCAAGGCAGCTAATGGATGAAAGATGCAAAAACTTCAGGAATTTTGGCACAAAACTAAAAAATATTTACAAGTTTATTTACGAATTAAAGCCGGAAGATGCCAAAACTTCTTCTGATTTCTCACACAATGAGGATACTGAAATCATCCAATATCTAAATGGATTAGTGGATATAGTTACTAAACACCTGGAAAATTATCAACTCCATTTGGCGGTTGATGAACTTTATGATTTTATTTGGCATAAGTTTGCCGATAGTTATGTGGAATGGTCAAAAAAAAGGAGAAATGAAGCTCAGCCATGTTTGGAGTATGTTTTCAAAACCTGTTTATTGCTTCTCCATCCATTCATGCCATTTATCTCTGAGGAACTTTGGCAAAAATTTTCTCAGGAAGGATCAATTCTGCTTGCCCATTGGCCTGTTGAATCTTGTGCCTGAATTTACCGCAAATTTAACTCACTTTTACCGCTTGGGGTTCAAAAAACGTCTCGGCTAACACTTTCAATGGTTCTGTATCTTTGGCTAAAACAAAATGATAATAGACATCCCGGCCATCAATATAATGAGGTGTGGACCCTAATAATTTTGCTCTCCTAAGACAATTAACAATCTCTCTCATTCTCATGCTACCCGGACCACACGTCAAATTGGCTCTTTGTGTCAATTTTTGGACTGAGATAAAAAGGGGATCTTCCCCGCCTTTATGAATTTGTAAAGTATGGTGTTTAACACCCGCAAGAAGCCGCCGCTTTTCTTCAATCGGTACGCCGGAATCCCTTAATTTATCAATTAAATCAAGACTTTCCGCCACAACTGATTTTCCCAGCAGTCCCCAGGCTCTTAGTCTGTTTTTCAATACTATTTTTTGGCGGGGGTTTGTGAAGTCCAATACTTGCATAGCTTGGGCTACATCTCCCCCTGTTTTATTCATACCCTCAACCACCGCTCCAGCCAAACCATTTACTCTGATAGATCTGGCAACCCTCTTAGAAAGGGACTCCGGTTTGGATTTTAAAAGACCTTCTAAAGAATATTTTCCCTGAATTCCCTGCGGCAGCCTCCCATGTATTATCCGGACACCTGTACGCAAACGGACGTCAACAGCCTGACGGCTTATCCGCGGAGAAAATATTTCACTTAAATCTGTCACTGTCAATGGAGTTCTGCCATAAATTTGGATGATTCTTAGTGTAGTTTTCCATGAATTAGGAGCTTTACCCGGGGGGGTATGTGTTAATGCGCCTGTCATTTCCGCATCAGATAAAAAAGCGTGCCAATCAGGCACTTTTATTCTTTCCATGAATGAATTTATTGTCTGGATTTTTCTTCGGCTGGTTTTTTTTCTGCCTCGCCCTTCGATTCTTCAGGACCATTGCCCTCCGCAGCTTCACCTTCCGTAATCTCACCTTCTGCAGGAGCTTCTCCCTCAGCAGCAGCTTCCCCGCCGGCTGGCGGGGCGGCAGCCGCTGCAGCTTGTTCTGCCGCCTGCTCTTCCATTAGCTTCTTCATCTCTTCTGTCACAGCATTATCAAGTTTTACCACCACCGCTTCAGGGTCAGTCACAACTGTCACACCTTCCGGCACCTTCAAGCTAGAAACCAATATTGCATCATCAATGGCGCGAAGTGTAGTAATATCAACTTCAATTTTTTCCGGTAAATTATCCGGTAAAGCCTCAACTTCAACTTCCATAAGAGGTTGGATAACAACAGCTTCGCCGGTATGGACAATCTCCGGTTCGTCCCCAATTAGGCTCACCGGAACCGCCACTGTTACTTTTTCCGACAAATTGACCTGGTAAAAATCAACATGAAGTGGAGCATCTGTCAAAGGATCGAGTTGGACTTCACGGATCAGTACCGGACGGACTTCCTGCCTGCCGGCAGGCAGGTTTCTGCCGCCTATTTTTAAATCAACCAAACCTGTCTCCCCTGCCTCACTGTAAACTTTTTTAAACTCCAAAGTATTGACTGACACATGTTCAGTTTCAATTTTGTTGCCAAAAACATGGGCCGGGATTAAACCATCACGGCGGAGCCTGGCCACTTTTTTACCAAGTATTTCACGTTCCACAGCCTTTAAAGGAATTCTGTCCATATATTAAGTATACCCGTAACAACGTAATTTAACATATCTGAAGCTACTGCGCAAGGATAATGTCAAAGTCTCTATCTTGGGCAAGATCCGAGGTAAAGGAAAGTTCCTGGGGAATATTAGCCTCTCCCCCTCCAGATTTTGCACTATACCCTGCCGGATAGCGCAGCTTAAATTCCAAAGGAGTACTGCCCGCCCCCACTTGTTTGGCTATATCAAGAATATAATCCAGCTTTCCCTTTGTAAAATCCGCCTTCTTTTGGCTGGTAAACTCTAAAACTAAATTCTCTGCTCCCACATTTTCAAACTCATACCCTACCCTGCCAAAATCGGACAAAGACTTGGCATTTAAGTTTATAAGCTGCTCCCCCACCTCAAGGTATACCCTAACCTTGCCAAAATTTGCGCCCAAACTACTTAAAACCAGTTTTGTTGTAACCTTTCCGTCAGTATTAATTATTTTCTCCACCCCAATTTTGTGAAGAGGTACTCCTTCCGTCAACACTGACAAAAAATCCCGCCTCATCCCATCCTTTTCTTTTGGTTCCAGAAACATCCGGCCCCCAAAATTTTCGGATAACAGATAACTTTCTATCTCCGGATCTACCATGTATGCAACCGTGTGTTTACCGGCAAATGCTTCGTTTGGCCCCCACAGGGCAAATAAGAAGTTCCTGCCCGGAAGATAAAATAACTCATTTAAATCCTGGGCTGCAACGTTGTCCCAGGCTATCACTCCATCCGCTGCCCGACCGGTTTGGCTTTGAAAGAGTGCCAAAATTGTTTTAGCGGAGCTTGGGAAATCAGGCTCGGCCATGACAGATAAAACCTGTTTATTCAAATTCATACTATCTTCCTTTATTTCCAGAAGTTTTCCGTCCTTAAATTTAGCTTCTGATAATGATTTAATTTCCCCTCCTCCGATTTTCAAATTATTTTCATCAAACAAAACTATCAGGTAAATTTTCTCCCCCGACTGCGGAATTATTTTGGGTAAAAATGCAACCGCTTTCCTTACCCTCTCGATATAGAATGTATCACCGCCTAAATTACTTATTTTTTGCTCTGCTTTGGCAAAATAAGCATCCGCCCGTTCCAGGTGCCGGCTTATTTCATCACCTTTTCCCCCACCTGAAATAACCTGCAAGGCTTCCATAATTTCCCTTTCTCCCCTGGCGGTACTTCGTTTGGCAGATAAAACATCAAGGTCTGAAGTGATATTTCCCGGCAATATTCCCCCGACATCTAACCTTTTAAAAGAAGCCAGGGCTCCTTTTACTTCAGCTTCAGCTTTATCTGCCTTTTCAAAAAGGAAAAGCATATTGGCAAAATTATGTTCCCCGGAGGCATTCTCCCCCTGCTTTGTATATTGCCCTATTGAAATGTAATTCCAGGCAAGGGCGCCTGCCGGGTAAATAACTGCTGCAGTAAATAAAGCTAAAATAACCAGAGTAAGCATAAACTTAAAAGGCCCTTCCATATTGATTTTGTCCACATTTTTTTTTACTTCCCTCTCACCCATCCTGAATTCTTTTATGAGTTGTTCCCTTTCTTTGTTTTTCTCGTTGTCAGCCTTTTCTTCCTGCTCCGGCCAGCCTGCGCCACCTTGAGCTTCCAAATATCCGGGATTATTCAGCAGAAAATGCAACGTGCTTTTCAAAGCTTCAACCAGTTTGGCTTTAGGTTTCCAGGAAAGCTCCGATACGGTTTTTTCCAAATTTGGACTATTCCAGGGAGGAAGTTCTGTCGGCTCAAACTTTTTCATCTCATGCCAGACAGGATCAAGCAGCACCTGTTTAATTTCTGCTACTTTCACAGGAACAAGCCTCGCGCCGTCGTAGATTTTTTGGGCGGTTGCCCCATGCAGGGTTGATTTAAGAAGTAAGTCCGCAACATCAGCAATATACAGCGCACGGGTGGTAAAATCCAGAGGCGTGGGCTCTTTTTGTAAAGCATCCGTGGCTGCGGCAAAAATCAGTTTCAAAATCGGGTCGGTTCCCCTAAAATGCATCCTTGGTCCAAAAACAGAGGCCAGTCTCACCACCCTGGCATTGGCGTTTTTCTCTTTGGTAAATTCTGCTATGCGTCTTTCCGCCATTTGCAAAACCGCACTTTCGCCCTTTTCCCCATATAGATCAATCGATGAAGTAAGCACAATTTTGGGTAAGAAATTATTGCAAACCTTTAAAAAATTATCCAAAGCCCCACAGTAATCGTCCCTATCAGATGTTTCGGAAATAATAAAATAGGCATAGTCAAGCCTGGGCAAATCAACCGGCAGCAAACTGCCCATATCCTGGTTTAGAAAGTGGAACTTTTTAGAGCGGGAAGCGGTATCAAGGTTTTCTTTTTTCCCGGTGGATAAATTATCCACCCCCACTACCTGGATACCCTTTTCCAGGAGTTTATCTGCCACACTGGAACCGATAAACCCTGCCGCTCCCACGACTAAAGCTATTGGTGTGTTTCGTGAAAGGTTTATCATATTATTCTTTATGATATTTTAATACATTTTTACACATGATGTGCCTTATTTTATATAAAATCAAGAGAGAGGAAAGGTATATTAATGGTTCAGGTTATTGGTACCTGTCCAGAGTTTGGTTAACCAGGAAGTCTGCCTGAAAATTTTCTTCCCGGGGAATTAAAACATAAGAAACCCTACTGAAATTTTGTTCAAGTGTTTTGACACCTTCAACCAAAGCCTTCATCCGGGGGTTTTTGACCTTAAAATTTCCCCTAAGTTGTTCCACCGCCAAACGCGAATCACACCTTACTTCCACTCCTACTCCTGCCCTTCCCATTTCCATAAGTTTGCCCAAACCCAATTTAACTGCTTCATATTCCGCCTCATTATTAGTGGCAATTCCTAAATAATTGCCATCCTCATATACTTTCTGCCCATCCTCATAGATAACATAAGCTGCAGCAGCTTTGCCCGGATTATTTCTTGAACCTCCATCAGTAAAAAGTACAATTTTTCTCATAAGTCTTTCTTCCGCAGGGCAGGTATCAGTATGGCTGCCTGCACCACTAAAATCAAGTATTCGCTCATCACAGTTATCCATGAGGCTGCCAGATAAGAATATCGCGGGATAAAGATAAAATTAGCCAGAGCATTAACTGAAAATCCCAGAAGATAGATTAGCAGAAGAGTTTTGTATTTTTTAAAGATTATCTGTACCCACATCAAAATAGAGGTCAGGAAAAAAGCCGGAAACGAAAGGGATAAAATACGGAGGGCTGAAACAGAACCGGTAAAATTATGGTTTCCCGTAATTACACTGATGATAAACGGCGCCAGCAAATAGGCAAAAGTAGTTGATACAAAAGACAACCCGGTCATTATAAACATTGATTTTTTCAGATTGGCCAGGAATTTATTTTTATTTTCATTAAAATCTGAAATGAGTAAGGGATAGGCGCTATTCATGATATAGCCGGGAATAAAAAGAGCCGCCTGAAAAATCTGATAAGCCACATTATAAACTCCCACCTCGGCAAAACTTTTGTAAAACTTCAAAATAAACGCATCGAGCCGGAAATAAACCATATTGACTATCATTGTTAAAGCAAGCGGCCAGCTGTTTTTAAAAATCCCTGCCATATAAGAAAAATTAAAAATGGGGGAGAGTTTGATAAATCTGCCCACCAAAATTAAGGCTAATGATGCCATCACTACCGAACCGGATAGTTGAGCAAACATCACCCCTAAAACTCCCAGATTTAATTCAAGTACAAGGTAAATTATCATCAATGTAAAAAGGGAAGAACTGATAAGGGTAAGGGCAGATAAGTCATAGCGCAACCTACTTTGAAAAAAAGCCACTGTTGTCAAATGGATGGCATAGGTCATAATCAACCCGTTTCCCGCCAAAACCACAACCTTAAATAACGGGTCAAGTCCTGGCCAAAATAAGATTAAAATCACAGAGAAAGCCAAAAGCAGTATCGAAAGAAAAATCCGGAGTCCTAAAAACTTACGCCACTCCAAGGAAGACTTAGGCAGTAAAAGAAAGGGTACTATATGAGCGTTAATACCTAAATCCGCCAGTAAGTTAAAAAAGGCCAGATAAGCAAGAGCTAAAGTATATACTCCGGTATTAGATACCCCCAGGGAACGTGTGATAAAACCCAAGGTGACAATAGAAACAACAGTGGATACAACCCGACCCAATATTTGCCATAAAGTTTGTTCGGAAATTTTCCTGATTCTTCCCACTAAATTATTCTACAGCCTTTGGGGTTTTTTTGAAAGATTTTTTAGCAGGTTTCTTGGGAGCAGATTTTTCCACGGCAGTTTTAATCACCAGATGTCTATCCCAGCCTTCACCAATACTTTCTGAGGTTACTCCTTCTACTTCTTCAATTGCCAAGTGAACAATTCTCCGCTGCCATGAAGGCATGGGCTCAAGCTCCATCTCTTTGCCCGATTCCTTAACCTCCTGGGCCCAACCCTTGGCGCGTTTAGCTAAATCTTCCTCTTTATTCTTTCTCCAACCTTCCACGTCTATCACAACTCTCTTGAAATCACTGTCCGGGTTTTGGCGGGAAACAATCTGGTTGACCAGAAGCTGCAGGGCATCCAGGGTTTCACCACGGAAACCAATTAATCTCCCCGGATCGGCTGTTTCAATAGTTGCCCTGACATCTTCTTTGTTTTCCTCAACTTCAAAAGACCCTTCCAGGGCCATCATGCCAAGTATATTTTCCAGAACTTCTGAAACTTTATCCTCCATGAGGAGTAAGTATAGATTAAATCTTGGGATCAGTCAATGAAGAAAAACTTTACACTTTTCACTCTTGTCCCGAGCGAAGCCGAGGGGTTAAACTTTGCACTTTTTTAATCCATCCTTCCAATCCACCCCAGCCCGAAATCTTATGTTGCTGGACAATTCCCAAAATAGTAAAAGTGTTCCAGTAAAGGGCAATGCCTATGGGGAACTGGAAAGCAAACCATCCCACCATTAAAGGCATCATATACATCATCTGGCCCTGCATGGCTGCCATAGCATCCTCGCTTTTCCCCTTTTCTTTTATTTCCTTTGGTTTATCTGTTTTGTAAACCGCCACAGGTTTTTGAGCCATCATTTTTGACTGGGCAAATTGCAATCCGGCCGTAACAAGCGGGACCAGAATAAAAGCGGAAACCAAAAAATCCGAAGGCTTGGTAGCCAAATTCAGGCCAAAAAAGGTTAAGTCCGGGGCAGATGGCAAATGCCAGGCAGGCAGGTATAAAGCCTGGTTAATTTTCTCCAAACCCGACCCATCGGAGAAAAAAGCAAATATTGTCTGATACAGGGCAATAATAATCGGGAACTGTAATAAAGAGGGGAGACACCCGCCGGCCGGATTAACCCCATGTTCCTTATAAAGGGCCATCTGGGCGCTGGCAAAAGCTTGTTTATCACCTTTATGTTTTTCCTTCAGGGCATCAATGTGGGGTTTAAGTTCGGCCATTTTTTTAACAGATTTCATTTGAGAGGCCATTAGCGGCCAAACTGCCAGTCTGATTAAAACAGTCATTAGAATAATTGCAAAGCCCAATGCCCCGGGAAGATGGACAAAATTCAAAGCATGATAAATCCCCACTAATACATTTAAAATAGGGCCGTAGAAAAAAAGATTAAAAATATCTCCGATTACCTGCATGATAATATTCTTTTAACTCCCAAATACAACCCTCTAACTGTACCATACTTTAGAACCATTTGTCTTGTATACATAGAGCAGGTAGGAGACTGCCTGCAAGCCCCACCCGGAGAGAGGAATGACAATAACCCCCGGTCAAAGGATAAAAAGTTTCTATAAAAGTCTATTAAAATAATGACAAGTATTTTCATAATTAGATGTTTTGACGTGAGATGTGGGATATTTTTGATATTGAATTTTTGATGTCAAGAATTCTTGAATTCAAGATTTCAAATTCTCACTTCTCATTTCTCACTTCAAAAGATCGTTTTTCATTAGTAATTCTTCCAAGTCCTTTATTACTTCCCCAGACTTTTTATCCAGAATTCCGGCCTTGGGCATAGCCACAATATTCAGGTTCCGGGGTATTTTATCATAAAGTCCCTCAAACGCTTTGGAAGTTAAGCGTCTTGCCCTGTTTCGATCAACTGCTTTTCGAAAAACCGAGGTTGATAATGCAATCCCAACTGAAGGTCCTGAGCCCTTCGACAAGCTCAGGGTAAACTGAGTCGAGGGATCACAAGATCTGTAAAAAATCTTCATTAGGGAATCTTCTATTTTTTGTCCAGATGCCACCCATTTAAAATCCTTCTTGAGATTTAATCTTTTACTTTTAGGAAGCATACAAAATAGGGTATAGTTATTAGTGTCTAGCGCTTAGTTGTAAACAATTATTGTTTTAACTATACGCTATACCCTGAACGCTATACACTTAACTTCCTCCGGCCTTTAGCCCTTCTTCTGGCTAGAACTTTTTTCCCATCAGAAGTTTGCATCCTTTCGCGGAAACCATGCTTTCTTAGCCTTTTTAATTTTTTGGGCTGGTAAACTCTTTTCGGCATGGAGAAATTCTAACATAATTAAAATAAGTTCACCAGTGGATAAAAACTAATGAATGTTTAATTTATCTTCTACCACAGATAAAAATTCTTCAATATCCTGCAAATGCTTTTGTAAAACGTCATAAATAATTGTAAAATCCAAATCCTCATAATCACGGGAAATGATGTTTCTAAATTTGGCCATTTTCACCAGCTTTTCTGTTAAGTCCGGGGAAATAAGTTTCTCCTCATGTAAAATATCAAAAGACTCGCTATATGTTTGCGGGCGGCGTAAATCTTTAAAAGAAATTATAGCCTCTGCCAAATCAAGCACGGACTGAGTCAGTAAATAAAGATAACGTTCAGCTGACCCCCTTAAATGGACGTCTCCTTCTATTTGTTTCTGAGAATAGTTTTGGAATCCTTTTAAAATTTGCAGATATTTTTGAATCGAGCTTATCTTGGATTCAATAATAAAATTGTCCGTCATATATTTTTAGTTAAACCATATCTTTGGAGACTATCAGTAAAATCAAAATATTCACTTAAGATCCGTGGTTCAATCAACACCTTGTAAGGCTCCTTCTTATAAATCAACCGGCCACTAGATATGATCGAATATTTTAACTCCGGGCTTTGAATATCATTTAGAACGGACAGGTCTATATTATCAGTTCTTAACTCCCGGGAAAGCTTGTCTAATAAATCTAACCTTACATTAAATCTTTTTTTAACATCCTGTTCGTCTATGTAGGCTGCAAAATCATAATCACTTAGGGGACCTTCTTGACCAACAGCCCTGGATCCAAACAAATAAACTAATTTTACTTTGGGAAAAAGTTGAAAAATCGAGTCGAATTGATAAACTCTTTTCGGCATGAAGAAATTATACTTGATGAACTAAAAACTATCAACCTGGAAAAAACTTGATCCACTTCGTGATATTTTAGCTCTATTGCCATGTGGATAACTTATCCACTAAATTACATACTGTGGATAACTGGAGAAGAGTTCTGGAAATAATAAAAAACCAGGTTTCTACCTCTAATTTTAAGGCCTGGTTCGCCCAGACAAAAGCCGAGGCAGGGGATGGGGTTTTAACAGTGGAAGTACAATCTGCCTATATTAAAGAGCAGCTTTCAACCAAACTGTCAAATGTTTTAGGTTCAGCCGTGGGGGAAGTTTTTGGCCCTGAAATAAAGGTGCAGTTTAAAGTCAACCCGGGCCTTATCCAAAAAGAAGATTTAATGGATATAGATTTCGCGCTTACTCCAAACAAGTCCCAAACTGCCGTATTAAATTTAAATCCAAAATATACTATGGAATCTTTTGTCGTGGGGCTTTCCAATAATTTAGCCTATGCCGCAGCTCAAGCAGTCATCCAAAATCCGGGTGTTTCTTATAACCCTCTATTTATTTACGGCGGAACCGGAGTAGGCAAGACCCATTTAATGCAGGCGGTCGGCAATAGTTTAGCCAAAAAGAATCCCGGCATAAAAATCATCTATTGCTCTTCCGAGCGTTTTACTAATGATCTTATTGAGAGCATCCAAACTAAAAAAACTAATCCTTTTAGAAATAAATACCGGTCCTGTGATTTGCTTTTAATTGATGATGTACAGTTTATTGCCGGGCGTGATTCCACCCAGGAAGAGTTCTTCCATACATTTAATGAGCTCCAGGCAAAAAACGCCCAAATAGTCTTAACATCGGATCGGCCACCCGGGGAAATGCAAAAATTGGAAAGCCGCCTGGCTTCGCGTTTCCAGGGAGGACTAATGGTTGATATTCAAAATCCGGATTTTGATACCCGGGTTGCGATCCTCCGTGCCAAATGTGCCGAACGAAAGGAATCTATTGCCGAAGAATGTTTAACTGCTATCGCCGAGGCTATGCCCACCAATGCCCGGGAGCTTGAGGGAAAACTTATCCAAATTATCCAGACTTTAAAACTTTCAGGCAAACCTGTTTGTTTTGATGAAGTAAAAAAACTGCTTGGACATCCAACCGCGGCGGGGCAAAAATTAGATTATAAAAAAGTTATTTCAGGAATTAACCAGTATTTCAATATTAAAATGGCTGATATAATAGGGCCAAGGCGCAAGAAGGAATTAGTCTTACCCCGGCATCTTATTATGTACCTCCTTTACCAAGAGTGTAAATTGCCTTACGAGCGGATCGGTGAACTTTTAGGGGGACGGGACCATACCACCATTATGCATGGAGTGGAAAAAATTTCCAAAAACAGGGATAAAGACAGGGAACTCCAAAGAATACTACTGGAAGTCAGACAATCTTTACAATAATGATTTTATCCACACCAATACACAACTTATCCACCAAGATATCCACATTTATGGTATACTTTTTACACACGAAATTAATGCAAAAATTAAGCCTGTTTTTTTAATATGCCCACATATACACCATATCTATTAGTACTACTACTGATTATAGATATAAAAGTAATTTCACGTAAGTTGTGGATAAATAAATAATGGATACTAATTGGGTCTATTTAGTTGTTATATGTTTAATTGTTTTAGTTGCCTATTTATTTGGCAGGTTACATAGAAAAGGAAACCAGGAAATTCCAACAGATTTAATTGGTTTATATAAAAATGTTCAGGATCTGCCTGTTAGAGTTTTACAAACCATTCAGGGTTCAATTAATCCTCAAAAAGGTAAAATGGCCGAACTTTTAACCTATGCCGAGCTCCGCTTGGATTATGACCGGATTATTCCTTTAGGCTGGCCGATTGATTTTATTGGGATTAAAAACAACGAGCGGATTGATTTTATAGAAGTGAAATCCGGTAATTTTCCTACCTTGACAGACGAAGAGAAACATATTAAAAATTTAGTACAAAATGGCCGGATCCATTTTAGGTTGATTAAAGTCACCGAAGAAGAAGTTCACCGTTTTGTCACTACTAGAAAGGATCAGGAATGAAATTTAGTATTCTTCAGCAGGATTTTTTCCCCAGCCTTTCCTCGGTAGCACGCTCAATAGGTGTCAGATCTACTTTGCCGGTTTTGGGCAATATTTTAATCAGCGCCGAAAAGGGAAAATTGAAGCTCTCCGCCACTAATTTAGAAATAGGGGTAGTCAAGAAAATATCAGCAGAAATTATTGAAGAGGGGGAGGTGACGGTACCGGCCAAAACTTTGGTGGAGATGGTAGGAAATTTAACCGGGGAAAAACTGGAATTTTCATCCGACGGTCAGAATATAGAAATTTCCACTCCAACTTTTTCTTCTACTTTAAATGGTATTTCAGCCTCTGAATTTCCCTCAATTCCACTCTCCGGTAAAGAAGCTGTGATAATTGAAACAGAGGTTTTGGTAAAGTCTTTACCAAAGGTAACTTTTGCCGCGGCCGCCGATGATTCCAGGCCGATTTTAACAGGAATTTTACTGGAAATTAAAGGTAAAAAACTGCAGCTTGTGGCAACGGATGGCTATCGCCTTGCCCATAAATTAGTACCGACAGGGGAATCTGCACTGTTCCGCGCTTTGGTGCCGCGCCGGACACTGGAGGAGGTAATAAGGCTAATTTTGGAAGAAAAGAATATTTTGGGGGGTGAACCTGATGGAGTAAAAATCGCCACGTCTGATGATGGCAACCAGATGGTTTTTTCTTTTGGGACAACCCAGGTTTCAACCAGACTGATTGATGGCCAGTTTCCGGCCTGGGAAAAAATTATTCCGGAAAATTTTAAAGCCAGGGTAATAGTGGATAGGGAAGAATTTTTAAAAGCGGTTAAATTAGCGTCGGTACTGGCCCGCAGTGAAGCCAATGTAGTTAAATTACAAAATAAAAAAGATAAATTAATCCTCTCCTCTGAAGCCAAGGAATTGGGCAGCCAAAAAAAGGAAATCGAGGCGTCTGCCGAAGGGGAAGAGTTGGAAATTGCCTTCAATACAAAATTTTTACAGGACGTCCTGACTGCTGCTACGAGCGGTCAAGTCAGTATTGAGTTGTCCGGTAATTTATCAGCGGCCATGTTTAAACCTGTCGGGGAGGAAGATCTTTCTTATATTATTATGCCCGTTAATCTCTAAACCCCTTTGTAGCCGATGGTATTTAAATGGTAAATCAACTCATGATCGAGCCTTTTACCCCCGTCGAATTTAGAATCTGTTTTGATAAATATGGTAAATCCGGCACCCAGTTTATAAGTAGTCACAGGAGTGATGGTTGCAGTTTTTCTATCATTGGATAATTTAACATTGATGTTTACAGCCGGGTCAAGTTGGTACTTAAACTCGCCGACATTTTCCAGAGGCTTATTGAAAGTAATTTCAATAGTTTGATTAGGTAAGAGGGTAATGCCATCCAATGGGTCGGGATTAGTTGAAACAACTTTGGGATTTTCATCTAAGGTTGTTTGGGGGGTTGGGGTTGTTTGGGGTATTTGGGAGACAGGCTGGGAGTATAAACCCCGCTGGGAAATAATTATTAAAATAGCCCCGATTATGGCAATTACTGCAATCACCAGTTTTTTTAAATTACTCATATTTTAATTGTACTACAGACCTTCCGAGTCAGGCGGAGCTATTTCCGGAAAGTCCGTATTAATTTTATAAATATAATCTTCCTGTAATTTAATTCCGTCCGCCGAACCTGTGCCTTTTAAAATTGTGATAGTGGTCAATCCCTTTGTCCACATTAGATCGGGAGATAAAAGCATAATTTTATCCGATCCCTCTTTAAACCGGATATTAGTTTTGGTAGACGGATTAACTGTGTAGCTTAGGTTGGCTGGATCAATTGGAAGATTAAACTCAATTTCTATCTGTTGGATGGGGATGAATATTTTACTTAAATCTTGAGCTGGTTTGGTTGAAACAACCCGGAATGATTGGACGGGGGTTGGCGAAAAAATAACCGGGGTAGTAACCGGAGTAGTAATAATGGTTTCCCGGCCCTTTGATGATTGCCAAATTAAGATGGCAATGAGCGCGGCGAAAATTACTACCCCCAAAACCAGCATTATTTTAAAATTTGAAAATATTTTAATCATTATTTGCAAAAATATTGTGCGCTATCCAGCCAACTGCCTGATCCGTCAGCCAATTGTACATGGAGGTGGGTATTGCCAATATTGCATCCCAGGCAAATTTGTCCTGCCAAATCCCCGGAGATTCCGGATTTCCCGTTACCACTGCCACTTTGGGTATGATGGAAATAAAGCAGATATGAGTCGCCAATGGCGTTTTTGCCGATGTATTTTTGAATTTGCCCATTAGTACCACCCAATTCACTGATGTATGTCCATTGTATAACACGGCCGTCAATTGTTGGTAAGAAAAATTCCTGGCCGGAAGTTCCGCCAATATCAAGAGCGTACTGGGTCCCGTCGTAACCGGCTTTACCCCAGGGTGGAGGGCAAAAGGCTGTGGTATATGGTTCGTAGCCTGCCCCGCAATGGCTGCAACTTGCCCTGGAAGTGTTAAGGCTGCCACAGGTTGCTACCCCTCCCGGAATCGGGCATGAGGAGATAGTGGCAGAAGATGGGGGTAATGGGGCAGCCGGTTTACAATTTTGGATACTCTCCCAGACGTCATCCCCATAGTTGTAAGGGCCGGTGCATTTGGTCGGATCGCCGCCGCCGTAATTTAGGCATCCATAATAACCTGTGACCAGTTTGTCAATCATTTGTTTATCTCCTGTCCAGGCAGGATCCCAGGAAGTTACACCCATTTTATAAAGCATAAAACCGGCGCCCATGATGATACTTGTGCGGATGTCACAAAAATCCGCCCGGGTCAGGTTGTTGTAGGTAAGCCCTAAAAGTTTTGCCCCCTGGGCCACACCTCCCGGGGAGTGGCCGACAGTACCGGCAGGCTGGATTTGCATTACCCCTAAAGCTCCGGTAGGGCTTTCTGCACATTGGTATCTTGACAGGGCCTCGTCGGTGTAAGAAGTAAGCCCGGGGGATTCAACCCTCATAAAAGCTGCCAAAAGAGCCGGGGGGATACCTGTTAAATTTGAAGCTTCCTGAAAGTAAGCAAGTAGTTGTGTGCTTTGATAGGAAGCGCCTTTGGGGCTATGATCACTTCGGACAAACTGGCAGGAGGAAATATCAGAAGACGGCTCGGAAGACCCCGGAGGAAGATATCCCGGAGGAAGGACGGCCGTCTCAACTGCTCCGGGAGGAGGAAAAAATGCCAGTTGTTTGTTTAAGCCCAAGATTAAAGGTAGAATAAAAAGGCCTCCGATTATCCCGATTACCACATTGCGGACTGTCTTGCTGGTAGCCAGTGTTACTCCGATGGTAGCAACCCACCCGACCGGGCCTCCTCCCGCACCTGCTGCCAGAAGACCAGACCTTACTGCTGCAGCCCCGGCAGCTTTTGTGCCTGTCCCAACTACGGCTTTAGTGCTTGCTCCTAAAAATCCCCGTAAGACACTGTTTTTTAAAGCGTTGGGGAAGACTAGGCCAATACCTGCACCGACTAAGCTGCCTCTGACGCCAAAGAGCGCACTGCCAACAAGACCCCCAATTGTGCCGGAAAAAATATTCGGGGCAAATTTAACGATTAACTTCCTAGCCAAAATTTTGGCACCTGAAGCTAAATTTTTGACGAAGGATGGCATCTGGAATCCTGGGCTACCGCGTAGCACTGGAACTTCTGCACTTTCTATTTGGGAAGGGGTTTGGGTTGGGGTTACGGTTTCTTTTACAACATCTTCCAATTCAGTAATTTGCCCCTCTTCCTCCTTTTGTCCTAAAATTTTCTTAATGGAGGAGGTAAGACTCTGCCCGGTACTTTTATCATGCAGTCTGGAGACCAGCTTTTTATGCCCCTCACTTTTTTGAGGTACTTCTTCGATTTGTTTAGCCAAGGCTAACTCCTCTTTCGTAAGTCCGGATGTAAATTGGTTGAGGGTAAAATCCCTGTGCAATTTGGCATAACCCGATGGATCTTTATAGAAATTAAAAAATAACTCCTTAGTGGCCTCGGAATTTTTTTTGATCTCATTAAAATACCGTTTATACCTGGTGGTAGTGGTTAATACTTTGATATAGGTTTTAAGAGGTAAACCACGGAAAGTAGCCCATTTATTGGGAAGATTTTTATCAAAGGTTTCCCTAAATCTGCTATTTTTATTGTAAAGTTCAACCAGATCTAGGGTTTTGCGCAGAATATTAGGTTCAATGTTTTTGAGGTCAAGGACTGCCATATCATTTTCCTAAAATTTCCGTTGGGTTGGTGGTAATCAATTTATGCTCTTCGTCTGATGCCACAACTCTCATGGCAATATGGATATTGCCGGCAAAAAACAAACCCCTGCCCACCCCGGCAGAAAGCAGCAGACGTTTCTCCCCTTGTGATAAATTAAACGTCTCGCCGATCTTTTCAATGGAAATCGGAGCCTGCTTAAAAAGCACTTGCATTGAGGAATTGGCAATAATTTCCTTGCCGTGGTTTGCCCCCCAAAAATCCTCAATATCCTGGCTGATGGTAGTAACCCCCAGAAAATATTTGCGGGCGCGCTTGACCATTTCGACAAGGAAGCTGGCAGAGTCGGGGTATTTCATTAGATACCAAGCTTCATCCACAATCAGGATTCTCTTTTTTTGTGTATGCCTGATTTTGGTCCAGATATAATCCAGGATCAAGTAAATTGCCAGCGGCCGGAGGGCATCAGGCAAGTCCCGCACGGAAAAGACAGTTAATTGATTTTTAATTTCAATATTGGAGCGGGAAGAGAAAATGCCGGCCAGCGATCCTTTAATAAACCGTTCCAGCCTGGCGGCCAGACCCTGGGAAGTTGCATCTTCCATGCCTAAAAGCACTTTATATAAATCTTCCATCAAAGGCGGTTCAATTTTGTCATAAGGTTTGCCCGCTACTATGCCCTTTTGCCGGTAGGTGGTATTTAGAGCCCGGTCCAGCAGGGCAGCCTCGTTTTGAGTCAAGTCGCCCAGCACCAGTTTTAAAAACCCGGTTAAAGATAATATCTTGCGGCCCAGCTCATCTTCTTCGCTGGTTTCCATTTTTGGTAGGTCAAATGGATTGATTTTGACCGGCGAGGAGGTGGAAAAGTTGATGTAGTCACCCCCAATGGCTGTTGCCAAATTAACATACTCCCGTTCCGGGTCAACAATAATCACCTCGGCTCCCAGCATTAAAGACCGGAGAGCTTCCAATTTAACAAAATAGGATTTGCCGGCCCCGGATGTGGCGAGAATTACAGAATTGGCATTTTCCTGGGAAAACCTGTCAAAAATTATCAGGGAGTCATTATGCTCGTTGATCCCATAGACTACGCCGGTAGGCGAAGTCAACTCGGAGGTGGTGAAAGGAAAAGTGGTGGCCAGGGAGGTGGTATCCATATTATGGACGAGGTAAAGAGGATCCTCGCCTAAAGGGATGGTGGAGGTAAAACCGTCGTTCATCTCCAGAGTAGCGGGCCTGGCAGTAATAGAGATACTGCCCAGTGTTGAGGAAACAAGTTGTGAAATGTTGTTTAGCTCGCCGGGCGTGCCCGCCGGGACTGTGACATAAAGGCTATATTCAAAAAAGCGTTCCGCACCGCGTACCAGTTGGGCCTGGAGTTCCTGCGCGTCTTCTAAACTGGCCAAAACCGAAGGGTCAACTTCCCGGCCGCGTTCTGTGTCTGTTTGAATAGTGGCTTCCATCTCGGCAATTTTCCGCTTTAAATCTTCCAATACTCCGGCTGATTTACTGGGATAGATAAACATGGAAATACGCAGAGAGTGTTCAAAATCTATTAATGGCTCCAGCCAGTTTGGCTCAACAAAGCGGGGATAGCCTGATACAAAAAATGTGCGGTTCAATGTCTGATTTAGCCGGAGATGGTTAAAATCAAGTTCCAAGCTTTCCGGGGCAATAGTATCCTGGATGTTATTCATCCGGCAATTCCTCCACAACAAAAGGGGGAGAAAGGGGGCTGTTGGTTGGTCCTCCTACCGGACGGGCAGTGGTGGGGGGAGATGGGGTAATAGGCGGGGGTGGGGCAAGCCGGGCTAGTTTGGGGTGGGGAGTGGCAGATGTGGCAGGAGGGTTTACTGTCTCTGTATTTGGATTATAAATCGAGTAAAAGAGCTTGACTAACTCAACAGTATTGAGCTGCTGGGCTTTTATCCCGAGCCGGGAAAGCTGTTTTATAAGGTGGTCTCTCCGGGGTGATAAAATGGTGGCTGCCCGCCGAAGTTTTTCCTGGAGGTTAATTCTACCTATGCCGAGTTCTGTTCCGGAAGCGCTTATTGTGACATAAAATTGTTTATCCAAAACATTATTTTCCTTAATGATGCTTTCTACAAAGCCCCGGAAATGGTCAGTGTAAGCCCGGAGCAAGGGGTTACTCTGGCGCGCCTTGGCTTGTTCCAGTGTTGTCAGATATGAGGATACATCTAAACGCCGTGACATAATTGATATTTGGATGGGGAAGGAGAGGGAATTTAAAAGTCCCGCAAAAGATTCAATGATGGAAATTTGTTCTGTTTCGAAAAGCAGGGCAAAATTAACAGCCGAGGTGGAAAGCACCAGGGCGACATTGCCGTTTTTTAAAATAATCAGGTCGCCTCTTATATCTTCAATAGGTAAAAAATGCTTACTTGGCGTCATTTTCTTGGTTTAAGTTTCAGGGGCGATAAAATTTCCCCGGTTAAGGTAATTTGCAGGGTATCAAATTTATAATCTTCTTTTTCCAGAGTCACAGTGTAGACTCCGCTTGGTAGCGGGGTAGCACCGGAAAATTGCCCTAGTTTATTGGTTTTTAGGGCCCTGACCGGAATATTGTCTTTGTTATGGATGATGACAATAACTCCCTCCAGGAAATCACCGTCTTCTTCCACCACCCCGTTTATCACGTTGGGGAATGAAGTTAGGAGCATTTGGGTTTTGACGGGTTTGACAGGTTCTACTACCACGGCTTTGGGGGGTTTGGGGTAAATAGGCGTTGGAACAGGCCCGCCGGCCGGCGGGGAGGCAGGAAGCGGGGGCCGGGGGATAGAGGTGGTCTGTTTTAAGGTTTGCAGATTTTGTTCAACTTCCAGTAGTTTTTTTTGTAAAACGGCATTTTGTTGCAAAAGCTCAATAATTTTCTTGCCCTGATCGGGTATGGGGGAAATTGGTGTCAAGCCGGGGTTGACAGGTACAATTTTTGGTGTCTGTTGAGGTTTATCCGGTGCCGGTTGAGCCGGCTTCAGGAACAGTTGCAGCCTGTTTGTACCCGGGGGAAGTTTAACTTCCCCTTTGGTCGGGGAGTAAATCGCTTTGAAAAAAGCCAGCACAAAATGATCCAGGGGCCTGTCAAGAACTGGCAAAAAAGCCAGAGCAACACCCGAGAGGGCCGATATAACTATAATGGGGGCTGCCACATAGGGTAGGGTTTGGAAAAGGGTTGAATAGACCAAAAAAGCAATCCCCAACCCGGAACCCAGGTAGGCAAATTGCTTCAGGGTCATATCCCCAACCAAATGGAACTCAAAAGAGGTGACATTTTGCGGGACAGCGTGTTCCATCTACTATGAACCTTACCGCGTGAAAATTATGGGTTCAAGGGGCTCAAATGAGGTCTTATTAGGGCAATCTAAACCAATTCGATGCTTTTTATATATAATGTATTTCTTTTTTGAAATATCTGGTGTACTATTGACTTGAAAGATGAAAAAGTAGGGCATATAATACCATGCTCTATGGAAAGAAAAAGAATGAGTGAACCAGGTGATACAGAGTTAAGTAGAACATTACCGGGGACAACTTACAAAGAGGTGTCTGCGGCTAGTCATAATACCATAAGCCAGCTTGCGCTTGAGCGGGACCCGCAAAAAATAGCTGAATTAAAACAAAAATTAGATCAACTTAATCAAGCCAAATTAACATTTATACAACAGGCAAAACAAGCTGGTTTATTGGATCAATTGGATAAATTGATAGATGTTATTGTAGAGGAAGGTCGGGCTAAAAGAATGCCCAGTCCTTCAGTGAGTACTTTGATCGAAGAAGAGCTTTCAGAGGAAAAAGAGAAAGAATTACCCGAAGAGCTTCATGGGTTAAAAAAGGATTATTATAGAAATAGGGTTCAAAGTGAACTTGTGACGAGCGAGGAATCGCCCAAAGATAAAGAAGGACAAATTGAATGGCTATCCAGCCGAATGAGTAAATTAGAGTCATCCGGCCGGTCATATCAATCATTGGCCTATGACCCCAATTACTTAAGTATTACTTCTGTTTTGCCGCGACTGGATATTGAAGCCCAAAAATTTTTCCGGGCCAGGGTTCAAATTTTCGAAGCATGGCTTTTAACACCCAATGCTGGAGGGACTATTGATGCTTTTACAAAATTGATAGAAACAGCAGGTTTTATGACATTTGCAGACTCGGTATTATCCCATAAAGATGTAGCCAAATCATTTATGGATTTTGAGACTCGTTCCCAAAAAATTGAATATACGCCGGAAGGTACAGTAATTAGGGAAAATAATCCGGCGCTGGCCAATGCCTTCCAGATAGAAAAAATCAGGCAACAGATGGCGCTTGATCGAGCCAAGGAGGATGATTTTGTTTCCCAGGAAACTGTACTAGACAGCACCGAAGGGAAATTAGCTGTCCAGGAATATATATGGTCGGTAAGGCAGGCGGAAACAATTTGGAGAATGTGGATGCGGGCAGCACTGGCTGATAGACCTGTTTTTAAATCTGATGTTAACGAAGAGGATCGGAACAGGCTCTTGTCACTTCGCCCGGCTGAAATAATGGAGAATTGGAATGAACTGAAGGAAAAAATAATTTGGGGTTCTAGTGAATCATTCGCCGGTACGGGTGAATTTGCCGTTAAAAGATTACTCTATTCCTCATTATTTACAGAAAATGCTAGGGCAGGAGAACCTCGAATTAGACCATCGCTTTATTTTGGCAGTAAAGATTTTTTATCAAGTTTTTTGGATGAAAAATTTTTAACAGATCCAAATAATTTTAAAGATGGTCCGGCTTTCGTCCCTGAAGGTGAACCTAATCCAGATCAGGATAAAATATTAGTTAAAAAAGACGAACAAGGAAATATAAAAGAAAAGATTATTGTGAAACGGAATGGAATTATTCAAATGGACGCAGAATATAAATTTGACCCAACTAAAATTAAATGGACAACCAAAGGTGAGAATGCCCTTACCGGGATTTTTTATGCTTTTAATTTAATGATGGCTGATAAAATTAGGGCGGGTTTGCTTGATCCTGATAAGCTAGCCAGAGATCCGTCATTAAAAGTTTTACTTGATTTGCGTGGTTCTTTTGAAAATTTCCCATCTATCACTAAAGACATAGAGGATGGGTTAGATCCTGATCAAGAAAGAGCAAAAGGTAAAGTTTATAGGGAAGATGCTTTTGCTCAACTTGCCCTAGGACTCCTTTCTTTCCAGATGAAAGATAGATTTGGCAGGTTTAAGCAAAAAAATATTAATTTTGATGATATAAGTGTATCTGTAGATAATTTAAGGACTAGGGGCATGGTGACTGATGAACAGGCAAAAGATATTAAGAAGAAATTATTATTATTGGATGGCAAGCCTAATGATCAGGCTACCCAGCTTCTCTTATTGGCATTTTATAGAACTAATCCTCCGGGCATATTTATGGCCATGCTGCGTGAATTTTTTAAACAAGCAATTTCCCTAAAATAAACCCTATTACTGAATTACTAATTTTACTGGGAGTAATATAATACCATCGCTTGTTGTTACCTTCCAAAAATACGGTACCAAGGTTTATAGGTAACTGGAGCAGCTGTACCAGATGCTCTTTCTGAAGCTTTGGCTTTACTCCAAGCTTCCGCTTCCTCTTTGAATCTACCAGTTCCTGCCCCATAACCAGCTTTACCTACAGCTACCCCCGCCATGGCTCCGCCCATGGCTGCCTGGGCAAAGGCCTGCGGCCCCTTAACTTTAAATATTTCCCTGATCATCCCGGGGATAGCAGGAGTGCCTAAAATTATGCCGTAGGCCAAAATGACCCGTAAAATTTCAGCCGAGAACCCGGCAAAAAGGGGAGGGGAGACTTGCCAGTCAGCAGGATTGGTGTTGGCTAAAATTAAACCCGCAAACAAAAATGTGGCAAAAACTGCCGGAAAAACCAAAGCATTGGCCAGCGTCCCCCTGATCCAAAAAGACATGCCCCCTCCCTTGCCGGGAATGGCAGAAAAGGCAATCATTAAAGGGCCGGCAATGGTAAAAACCAACAACTGGATGTATGAATTAAGCAGGGCAAAAAACAGCTTGACCATTTGGACTAACAAAGCAATAAGAAGTATCAGCCCGATTAACAGGGTTAAAATAACAGGAGCCATAGCGG
>CAYRCR010000003.1:55603-63211 GCA_964422835.1 uncultured Gammaproteobacteria bacterium | reverse complement strand
GTATGCTAAACTCATCTTGCAATGTTTGACAGATTTTGGCAGCTTGTTTCCCATGATGTTGGCATAGATTTAGGGACAGTCAATACTTTAGTTTTAGTCCGCGGTAAGGGAATAGTTATCCGTGAACCATCAGTTGTAGCAATCCACAAAAAAAGCAAACAGGTTTTGGCAATTGGTAAAGAAGCAAAAAGGATGTTGGGCCGGACTCCCTTGGCTATTGAAGCAATCAGGCCCCTGCGCGATGGGGTTATTTCCGATTTTGATACAACAGAGGCTATGTTGCGACATTTTATCCAAAAGGTGCATTCTTCTTCTAATTGGCGCTCTATTAAAATTCCTCGTCCCCGCGTAGTGGTCGGTATTCCCTCGGGCGTAACGGAGGTGGAAAGACGGGCAGTACAAGACGCAGCGCTTTCTGCAGGAGCCCGGGTTTGTTACTTAATTGAAGAGCCAATGGCCGCAGCAATCGGCGCAGGTCTTCCCATTGAGGAACCGGAGGGGAATTTGATCGTAGATATTGGAGGGGGGACCACGGAAATTGCGGTAATTTCTTTGGGCGGGGCAGTCATTATTAAATCCCTCCGCATTGCCGGGGATGAACTGGACCTTGACATTGTCAATTATATGAAAATGAGGTATGGGCTTTTAATTGGGGAGAAAACTGCCGAAAACCTGAAAGTTGAAATCGGCTCGGCCATGCCTCTCAAAACGGAAAAAGAAGCGGTGGTCCGGGGAAGGGATTTACAAACAGGTTTGCCAAAGTCAATAAAAATTTCCTCGGAACAAATAAGGGAGGCAATGATGGGAACTATAAATCAGATGATCGGGGCAATCGTGGAGGTTTTGGAAGAAACCCCTCCCGAGCTTATTTCTGATATTTTGGAACGGGGGTTGGTTTTAACAGGCGGAGGGTCACTCCTCCGCGGGCTTGATAAAAAAATTGCCGAGGAAACAAAAATGCCGGTTTGGGTGGCAGATGATCCACTGACCACGGTTGTCCGCGGCTGCGGCAGGGTCCTGGAAGACTTGGATCTTTTATCCAGGGTGAAGGTTACGGGAGGGTTAAGATAGAAAATGGTAGTTGAAACACCCACAGTTGAGAGAATGTATGGAGTCGTCCATGGTTTCAGAACTGACATAATGGGTCTTTTCTCTCAAGACCACTTTCTCTTGCCAAGCGCCGAACTTGAGATAGATCTTCTTAGTCTTCCAAAAGGGTCTACTATTGGAATTGAGGATTTTGACCCCAAGGAGGTTAGAAAAGAAACTTATAAGATTAATGGAGAACCATTTCTGATTAGCAAACACTCTAAAGCTTATTGGAAAAGAATAAAAGGAGTGTGCGGGTATTGTGGTCTCAATATTGTTTATCTGGACAGTTTTAGGATTTTTAAAAGAGCTGTGGCCAAAGTAGCGGAAATGGGTTGTGGCGATGGCTTTGAAGCATTTTCCGAGTCTTTTGATAGGGTGTTAGCATCTGGCGATTTGACTGCAGAAGGTTATAGAGCGGGAATCGAGGCACAATATATTTTTGAAGTTGAAAGGGAAGAAGAAATTATAGAAAGATTAAGTGAGCTGCACCCCCTACGAGCAATTATTGGCCGTGGCCATGGAGATGTTATGGTTCATATGGGAAAACTTCTTGAGGGTAAAGGAATAAGAATTGGGAATTACAGACGGGAGGGTTACGAAGTAATGTATGACCTTTTAAGCGCCCGCAATTTTACCCATCTTTTGCCCGAATCAACCCCGGAAAGACAAATTATTTTGGAAAGGGAATTACTTTTAAGAAAATATAGGGCTGTAAGAGAGGGTAGAATTTTAGCAAATAAAACTCCGGATTATATTGGGACATGGGACGTAAAGTGTCCAATGCGGGGGCTTTTTGAAATTTTTATGAATAAACGGGCTGAGGTAGAACAATTTTCTGGAATAATCGAAGATTCTTTGGGAACTGCTCATTTTGAAGGAGAAATTGATGGACAATATGCCAGTTTTTTAAAAACTTATGATGACAGTAAATCATCAAGCTCTGCCGTAAAACAACCGATATATTATGAGGGAGAACTGAAAAATGGGAAATATGAAGGGGAATACTCATTTAGAACTATATTTGATTCTGAATTTAGGGCCAGATTTAATCTTAATCTCGGGTCAAGGCTGATGTAGGGGTAAGAATACCATTTTTGCCTCGCTAACTAAATTTTTCTTAAATAATTCAAATTATTTAAGTTTTTTTGTTCTAATGATTTAAATCATTAGAACAAATAGCTTCTAATTTTTAAGTTGCAACTCTGGGTTCTAGTTTAGCCTAGGGCAACTATGGCGGTTACACCATACATTCCGAATTCTTTAATTACATGTTCTTGAGCAATTGCGTCCAGATCAGTTGCGGGAAGGCCAGTAAACACAGCCCGCCCATCAGGTTTTAGAAAATTGAGTCTGCATTTTAATTGAAAATGATGGTTGATGGTTGTAAAAAAATACTAACTGGAACTCCCCCGGAGTTGATTCTTGAGGAACTTCATAAGCGGAAGTTTCATCCTGTTTGTATATTTGAAGAATATGCCAGGCGAAGACCATTCTTCTTATAACCTTCTTGCAAGTCTTGCAAGGTCTGGCCTTTGGAGGCTAGAATTTATAAAGATGGTTTGTGGCACCTACAATTTCAGATAAATTTTTTACTCCATATCTTTCCATCCATTCAATAATTTCCCTGTTAATTTTTCCCAAAACCCCCAGGCCTTCGCCGCGGAAAGCCGTTACAACCTGGACTAATTTTGCTCCGGCCATGATTTTTTCAAGGGCGATCCCGGCATCTTTTACTCCTCCGACACCAATAATATCCAGCTTCCCTCCCGTTTCCTTATAAATATATGCCACTTTTTCCGTGGCCATTGCCCTAAATTCAGGGTCATCTCCCGACAGGCCGCCTTTTTCATTGGCCCATCTTATACCGTGTTTTATTTTAATTTCTACTCTGTCGACGGTATTGGTGGCAATAATTCCGGCCAAATTATTTTGTAAACAAACATCAATTACATCATCAACTTCTTCAAAATGCAGTTCGGGGGCAATTTTAATAAAGACCGGTTTTTCCGTTTCAATTGCCTGAACAATTTCTTCCAGCCCTTTTTTGGATTGTAAGTCCCGGAGTCCCGGGGTATTGGGTGAAGAAACATCCAGGGTGAAATATGAAGCGTATTGATCAAGCCTTTTGACTATCCTGCTAAGGCTTTCCGGAATACCGGCACCCGCGAGATTTTTATTAGGACCAATATTTACGCCAATTGGGATACCTGAGTTTAAATATCTATCCAGGTTGCGGGCAACCTTTTCCATGCCGGGGCTATTAAACGCACATCTGTTTACGGCAATGCCCGGAGCAATCCGGAATTGCCTTGGTTTGGGGTTTCCGTATTGGGAAAATTCTACGACTGTTCCAATTTCTACCCCTCCGGCACCCAAAGTGTAAAGCGCTAAAACACACCCAGCTTCCTTGTCCCAGCCTGCGCCCACCATAATTGGATTTGGGAAATCTATTCCTGCCAGGTTTACTTTAAGCCTTGGGTCAGTAAATCTTTCTCCTCCATGATTTAATTTTTCTAAAAGGCTTAAAGTTAAAGGGAAAGTTTCTGAAAAATGAAGTCCTGTGCGGACTAAATTATGAACAGTTTCCGAATCAAAATGAGTTAAAACACGCGACTCAAATTCTTTATAATCCATCAACTTGCCCGTAAACAGTTTGTTTCTCAGACCAGGCCCAGGGATCTTTCTGCCACTCTTCAATCACAGAAGCCATGTGTTGGTTTATTAGACCTTTCCTGATGGCTGCTGCGATTAGAGTGGGAAGATCGACTAAGCAGTGAGGTGTTACATCTATTTCTTTAAACTTCCGGGCAGTTTCCGGCCATCCATAGTCAAGAACACTTAAGGCATCAGTAACTATGCCGTCCTCCCTCCTGATGGCCTCGATTACCTTAACGACCGATCCCCCTGTACGTGTAATATCATCTAAAGCTAAATAATTTTTTCCTTCTTCAAGTATCCCAGCGATGGAGCCGGTTAGGCCATGTTCCTTCGGTTTGGGACTGACAGTAATCATTGGAATTACCATTTTTTGGGCAATCCGGTCAGCAGGAACAATACCGCCGGATTTTGTGGCTGCTATCGCGTAAAGTGAGAAATCGCTGTGGATCCCTGGCTCTCCTGTCAATAGTTTTACTATTTTGTGATGAAACAAGACAGTAAGCTCTTCTATTTGACATGGCATTGATTGAAATCTACGGAGGTCAACATAAAGCGGCTGATAACCTCCTGAAGATACACGATAAGGTGGTTTTTCGGACAAACAAAGACAGGATCTTCCATCACTTGCGGGTTTGAGTATTAATTCTGCCACATAATCAGGGCTTGCCATATTTAATAAGAGCTTTTTGGACGATACAATAAGGTCAATTTTTTGTCAATACAGAGAAGTAAATTTATGGTATATTAGCTTTGATGAAAGTAATTCTGGCTGATCTTAAAATATTCATTTTTTTATTTTTTTCCTCACTCCTTTTGCTTTTTTTAGATAATTTGAATTTCTTAAATTTTCCCAAAACTGCCATCCAGACTGTAACCGTGCCGATCCAGTATGGCTTTTACCAAACCGGAAAGAATATTTCCCGCCAGTTTGAATTTCTATTTCTTGCGCGCCGCAGTGCCCAGGAAAATAAAGCCTTGAGGTTACAGCTTGCGGAAGTTATCGCTGACAATTCCAATTTAAGGACGGAACTTCGTGAAACTCAAAGTTTAATAGATTCCTATAATAAACTTTCCCCAAAAACTTTTGACCTGCTTCCGGCCAGGCCAATAGGTCTGACCCGCTATTTAACAATTGACAAAGGTTCAAACGAAGGGGCAGTGGTGGGACAGGCAGTAGTGTTTAAAGATCATTATATTGGCCAAATTAAATCAGTTTCACCAAGAACTTCAGATGTGCTTTTGTCCACTGACCCTGATTCCAAAATAGCTGTTTTTTCCCAGGGGAAAGACAGTAGTGCCCGGGGGATTTTGAGCGGTCAGTTTGGTTCAGAGGCCTTAATGGATAAAATTTTACATCAGGAGGAAGTAATGAAGGGTGATTTAGTTTATTCCGATGGGACTGAAGGAAAGTTGCCAAAAGGTTTAATATTAGGCAAAGTGGTTGAGGTTAATACCCGCCAGAATGAAGTTTTTAAAACTGCCAAAGTGGAGTCCCTTTATAATATTTTAGAGCTTGATGTGGTGGCAATAATTAAAAGTCCATGATAATTTTTATTGCTGTGTTGATAATTTTAAGTTTTCTGCAAGCTTCACTGATTCCTGTGGATTTTATCCTGCTTGCTTTAATAGCCCGCTCTTTTGTGTCTTCTGATAAATCAAACTACTTTCTGGCTTTTGCATTTGGGATTTTAGTTTCTTTGCTGTCAGGAAAGCTACTGGGCTCTCCTTCTATTTTTTATATTTTCCCGGTTTTTTTAGCGAGCCTGCTTCGTAAGTCGCCGTTTCTTACCAATCCTGTTTTAGTTTTTCTGTCAGCTGCCTTTTTGGTTATACTGGCTCATATTTTAAAAGTTTTACAAGGTGTCAGTCCCAACTTTATTTTAGTGGCCATGGAGGTTGCCTTTATCCTGCCGGTATATTTTGCCGTCAGGTTTTGGGAGGAAAGGTTTGTCCCGGGAAAAGAAATTAAATTGAAAATGGGAAGATGAAAAAAACTAGAAAATTAGGTTTTGCTTTCCCTGATCAAATGTTGAAGGTAACAGGGCCGCCCGGCCATTTTAGAGGAAAGGGAAATTTTGAAGAATGGGAAGATATTCTCTTGCCCGAGTATAAGAAAAAGGCCGATGAGGATTTGCTATCTCCCTGGAGAACTCTAATCTTTGGCTTGATATTTCTTTTTACCTTTTTCGGCATATTTTTGCGTCTTTTTCATCTGCAGGTGATTTCAGGAAAAGAAGCCCGGGTGCGGGCAGACGAGAACCGCGTTGCCTTGAAAGTGGTTCATGCCCCCAGGGGGGTAATCTATGATAGGGAAGGCAGGGTCCTGGCAGAGAGCAATCCGGGATTCCGCTTGGGGGAAAAGATTATCACCCGCGACGAGGCTTTAAATTTGGAGAGTAGAAATGATCCCACTTTTGAACAAATTGAAATAGATGCTATCCGTTTTTATCCCCAGGGGGAATCTGTCGCGCATATTGTGGGATATGTGGGGGAGATTCAGGAAAGTGAGTTGAAAAATTCCAAGGTTTATAAAAATGGGGATAGAATAGGCCGGGCCGGTATTGAACAAACCTATGAAGATGTCCTTCGTGGAAAAGACGGCGCGGAAATTATTGAAATAGATGCATCAGGGAAAAAAATCGGGACCATCCGAAGAGTAGAACCTGTCCCGGGGCAAAATGTCATATTATCAATTGATGCCTTCCTGCAAAAACAAGTTTTTGAAACCTTGAAAAAGGGTACGGAGAAAGCATCTTCGTGTTGTAGCGCAGCGGCGGCAATAGACCCGAAGAATAGCCAAGTGCTTGCCCTTGCATCTTATCCTTCATATAACAATAATGATTTTACTGACCCTGAAAAAAACGATAATACCACTGCTTATTTGGCAGATTCCAACTCACCTCTTTTAAACCGCGCCATAGCCGGGCAATACCCCCCGGGATCAACATTTAAAATTGTAACGGCTTTAGCGGGACTAACTTCGGGGAAAATTAATAAAGATACAGAAGTAGAAGATACAGGGGTAATGTCTTTGGGACAGTGGTCGTTTCCCAACTGGTATTTTTTGCAGTATGGCCGGAAAGAGGGGATGGTTAATTTAGTCAAGGCCCTGCAGCGTTCCAACGATATTTATTTTTATAAAGTCGGGCAAATGTTGGGTGAAAAACTTTTGGGAGAAGAAGCTCTAAAATTCGGATTTGGCAAAAAGTCAGGAATTGATTTGCCGGGCGAAGCAGAAGGTTTGATCCCTGATAGCGCGTGGAAGGAAAAAAATATCGGTGATGTCTGGTATCCCGGCGACACTTTGCATATGGCTATTGGGCAAGGTTTTATTTTAGCCACACCTTTGCAGGTTTTAGCCGAAACTGCTTTGGTTGCAAACGGCGGTAAAAAGTTAAGTCCTCATTTGGCAGTTAAAATTACCAATCCTGACGGTTCGGTGAGTAAGGAATTTAATTTTAAGACGGATGAAAAAATTTTTGCCAGGAGGGATGACTTGGATTTGGTAAGGACAGGTCTTATTGCTGTGCCGAAAGAAGGAGGAACTGCCTGGCCGTTTTTTAATTTTTCTATTCCCACGGCAGGAAAGACCGGTACTGCCGAATACGGAGACCCAAAAGACCGCACCCATGCCTGGTATACTTCTTTTGCCCCGGTTGATGATCCAAAAATTGTCCTGACGGTTTTGGTGGAAGGAGGAGGTGAAGGGTCAAATGTAGCAGCTCCAATCGCGAAGGATATTTATACCTGGTATTTCAATCCTGACAAAAATAATTTGAAAAATTTGGATAATGGGATAGCTTCTGATTCAGCTAAAATGTTAGGGGAATAGATTATCGGGCGGAAAAAATTTCCAGA
>CAYRCR010000003.1:12481-55503 GCA_964422835.1 uncultured Gammaproteobacteria bacterium | reverse complement strand
ACTTTCTCAGCCAATGATTTATTACAGGATTGCCTTACATGGATTGTATCAACGAATACATTGTATGACCTTAAAACTAAAGCCATTGCAGCTAATGGTTCGGATATATCAAGGTAATCAATATCTTTTAATGGTCTGTCGGATTCTGCCAAGTAGATTATTAAACGGGTTCTTTTCAACTCATCGTGGGCTTCTCCTACTGCTATACCATTGAATTCTGAGGAGGAGCGAACTGTTGCCATAAACTGATCATGTAAGTTATGTAGCGCATCTTCTTTGGTTACAATCTTAAAGTTGTCTGCCAAAAGATTTTCAATTAATTTCATATATTTTGGATTATATACCTTTCCCATCCCATTAACAATAATTCCTGAGCCTTTTATAACAACCTAGTTTTGTTTAGTTGACTATTCTCCAATAATATGCGATCGTCTAAATTAGACTAGTAATTTTTATGGCATGAATAGAGGGGAATTGACTAAAACCATTTTAATTTTGGCCGGTGCAACTTTACTTGTCCCTACATTAGCAGTAGCTCCGGGGTTAGGGTATGCTTTAAAACCCATTTTGAAAGTTTCAGGACTTTATCCTTCCGACATAGATAGAGCTATAAAAAGGTTAAAGAGACAAAAGCTTATTTCCATGTCACATGACGGAGATAAAACTAAAATAACTTTAACGGAAAATGGAGAAAGAAAAGTCTTAAATTATAAACTATCTGAAATAAAATTAAAAAAAGGTAGATGGGATGGGATTTGGAGGATAGTGATTTTTGATATTCCTGAAAAAGACAGAAAAGGAAGAAATATTCTAAGGAGTAAAATGCAGGAGCTGGGTTTTTATCCTTTGCAAAAGTCTGTCATGGTGACTCCATGGAAATGCAAAGATGAAATTGATTTCATTAAACATTTTTATCATTTAGAAGATTATGTTAATCTAATCCATGCCAGGATATTTGATGGAGAAGATGTAGTTAGAGGTTATTTTGAACTTGACTAAATTATGCGGTCGCATACTTTAGACGAGACGGAATTATGGAATATGGAATAATATTAATTAGGGCTGACTAGATTAAGCTGACTAGATTAAAAAGTTGGATTAAAAAGTCTAGAAATATTTTAGAAATATAAAGTTAGATTAAAAAGTTTAGAAATATTATGGATATTGATAATGTTGGATATTTATTGGCTTTGCATTCCATTAATGGTTTGGGGCCGATAAGGCTTAAGGCAGTTCTTGAATATTTTAAGGATCCGAAATTGGCCTGGTTTGCAAAAGAATACGAATTTTTGCAAATTGGCATCCCCAAAAATGTAGCTACTCTTTTAGTGGAAACGAGGAAAAAACTTGATCCGGAAAAATACATGGAATCCATACAAAAATCCGGGATAAAATGGATGACAATTTTTGATTTGGATTACCCCAAACTCTTAAAAGAAATTTATGACCCGCCGGTTTTGTTTTACTACAAGGGAGAAATTTTACCCTCGGACAAACGGTCAATTGCGGTTGTTGGAACCAGGAAAATTACAGGGTATGGGAAACTGGTTACCGAGAAGATGGTCCGGGAGCTGGTGGGTTATAAAGTAACAATTGTATCAGGCCTGGCCCGGGGAGTAGACACCCAGGCACATAAAACTACTATTGAAAATCAGGGCCGGACTCTGGCTGTTTTGGGTGGGGGCTTGAATAAAATTTTCCCGCCGGAAAATACTACTTTGGCCCAAAAAATTGCTACAGGTTTTGGCGCCGTAATTTCCGAGTTCCCCCCGGACGCGTTGTCACTCCCCGGAAATTTTCCTGCCCGTAACAGGATTATTTCGGGCTTATCTTTGGCAACTTTGGTAACAGAAGCCGCGCAAGATTCAGGTTCACTGATTACGGCAAAGCTGGCGCTTGAAGAGGGCCGGGATGTCTTTGCCGTGCCGGGGCCAATTACCTCCGATCTTTCAATGGGACCGTCCCTTTTGATCAAGCAGGGAGCAAGGCTTGTCACTTCTGCTAATGAGATTTTAGAAGAACTTGGGATAGAAAAGTCTCAAGTTCTAATGGCCAATAATCAAGTTGAAATAACGCTATCTGAACTGGAAAAGAGAATTGTAGGAAGTTTGGAAAATGAGCAAAAACATATGGATGAGATTTGCCGGGCACTGGAAATGCCCGCTTCGATGGTTTCCGCTTCTTTAATTAAAATGGAAATACAAGGTTTGGTGAAAAATCTGGGTGGAGGAAATTATATTAGAATTTGTTAAAATAATAATATAAACCCATGAGCCGGAAGACCAAATTATTTTTGCTGATTTTGACGGCAATCTTTATAGTTGCAGCTTATGTGGTTAAAACCAGTAAGCCGGCAATTTACAAAAAAAGGTCTTCTGCCCTCTATGATACAGCGATTTCTGCGGCGATTGACTTATATAAAGCAAGAATTAATCAAAAGATAGACATGTCGTCCGGCCCATGTCTGACCAACGATTTAATGCCGGGGTGGGTAGTGGATATTGTCCATTCCCCCCGCGAGCTGATTGATGATTTGCCGGAAAACCAGTGTCCGGCATACCTTGAGGGCAGGGCAGAACATTTTGTTGAGCTTGATACTGGAGGAAATTTAGTCAGGGTAAGATAAAATGAAATACCTACCCCTAAAATTAATTGAGTTTTGGTACTTTCATGCCTTGTCATTTTTTTTGCGGGTTTGGAAAAATTCCCTTGCTTTTCTGGAAGAAGATTTGGCAGTTGGGCTAATGTTAAAGCTTTTGTTTGTGCCTCTTTTTCACGACAGTTCAATTGTCGGCAAAATATTAAGCTTTCTTTTCCGCCTCTTTCGTATTTTTATAGGTATTTCGGCAATGGTTAGCGTAAGCTTGTCAATTTTTGTCTTGGCCATTTTCTGGTTTATTCTCCCGTTTTCGGCATTTTATTTATCGGATACCTTGGGTATAACTTTCAAAATAATGTTTTTTTCCGGGCTGGTACTTTTTATAAATCATATTATTTCCCACCCGCCCAAAAAACTTTGGCAGATTAAAAGCAATGATGAAATTTGGTATGCCAGTTTTGTGGGGAAGGATGTCAACCCCGGTAAATTATTAAAAAGTAATGAAGTGGGGAATTTTCTGGCCTTCCTTGAAAGAAAGGCAGAAGATTTTACCGATTTCCCTAATTTTTCTGCTAGTCAGAGTCTTTTGCAGAAAACATTGGAGCTTGGGAAAAAAGTTAATGCAGAATATCTTTCACCAAGGCATTTTTTTGCGGGGTTTTTATTATCAGCTCCCAATGCCGAACAGGAGTTATTGAAGAGAAATCTGAAAATTGACGACATAACTTATGCATTGGATTTTTTGCAGAGGAGAGATCGGGCGTGGAGAACGATTTTCGTCTGGGATGAGGATTTTAAGGTCCGGCATTTAAAAGGTGTCAACCGCGGTTGGATTGGCATACCGACACCTGCCTTGGATGCAGTGTCAGAAGACTTAACCCGCGAGGCTTTGAAAAATAAATTTCCCGATTTTGTGGGAAGAAAAGATAAAGTTTTACAACTCATTAACATTTTATCTTTTGAAAAAGGCAGGAATGTGTGTTTGGTGGGAGAAGCAGGTGTAGGTAAAGATGCGCTTGTTAAATTCCTGGCCAAACAAATTATTACCGGGGACGCTCCGGAAGCAATAGCTTCCAAAAGGATAGTGGAGCTTAACTTAACCAAGCTGTTGGCAAAGGCCCCAGAAGAAAGTAGCCTGGCGCAGGATTTGAAAGAGATTTTTGAGGAAAGTAATGCTTCGGGCAATGTGGTGATTTATGTTCCGGAAATTCAAAGTTTTGAAAGGAGTTATGATCTGATGCTGCCGTATCTTGAGTCTTCGGACATTCAATTTATTACCGCCACAGAAGATTCAGGGTATATTGATACCATAGGTAAAAATGCTGCCTTTGCCCGGCTTTTTTCCAAAGTAGAGCTGCCCCCGGCAACCGTTTCTGAAACAGTTGAAATTCTGACAAACCAATGTATTGAGCTGGAAAGATCCCGTAAAGTGTATGTCAGTATTTTAGCTATTAAAACTGCGGCAGAACTTGCCGCCGAATATATACATGACCGCTGCCTGCCTGATAGTGCTTTGCATATATTGGAGGAAGCAGTTGTGCTGGCAAAAAATAATTGGGTTAAAAAAGCGGATGTGGAAGAAGCTGTCGGAAAACAAGCGGCAGTCCCTGTCGGTGAAGCAGAAGAACAAGGAAAGAGAGAACTTTTAAATTTGGAAAACATGATTCATATGAGACTGATTGACCAGGAGGAGGCTGTTTCTGATGTGGCAAATGCCCTAAGGCGGAGTGCTGCCAATTTAACTGATAAAGACAGGCCACGAGGTTCATTTCTTTTTGTCGGCCCGACAGGTGTGGGAAAAACCGAGTTGGCAAAGACCTTGTCTGATATATATTTTAAAAGTAAAGGCCAATTTGCCAGATTTGACATGTCAGAATACCAGGGAGAGGATGGTTTGGAACGCTTGATTGGTAAAACAGGAGAAGAAGGTGCCCTGACTAAAGCTGCCGAGCTTCATCAATATTCTTTAATTTTGCTTGATGAATTTGAAAAAGCTGATCCGAAAATTTTAAATTTATTTTTAGCTGTACTGGAGGACGGGAGATTAACTTCCGGCGCGGGGAAAATTGTTGATTTTACAGACTCAATAATAATCGCCACTTCCAATGCTGCATCTCTCACCATTGCTGAAAATATGGCAAGCGGTAAAACCCTGAAAGATATTGAGCCAAAAGTCCGGGATGAACTGCTGCAGATTTTTAAACCGGAATTATTGAACCGTTTCGACAGTGTGATTTTGTTTAAGCCTTTATCCCCTGAAGACTTGCAAAAAATTGTCAGGCTGAAACTTGCTGATTTACAAAATAAGTTAAAAGAACAAGGATTTTTAGTGGAATTTGATGATAGTTTGATTGTCAAACTATCATCAAAAGGTTTTGATCCAGTCCTTGGAGCAAGACCTCTGCGAAGGTTAATTCAAGATACACTGGAGGCAAAACTATCAGTAATGATTTTACAAAATAAACTTCCTAAAGGGGAAAAGTTTTACTTGACAGAAGATTCGTTAATATAGTAAAGTATTTTTTTAGAATGGTGATTGAGGCGAAGAGAGATGCACAAGAGACGACTTCGGAAGATTTCCAAATTGGCCAATGGGAACCAGAACCTCGAATACTTCTTCCGGGTGCACTTAAGAGACTGGCTAGACATACAAGATTGTCCCCTGGCGCTGTAAGAATGTTAATGCAAACGAGGCCACAAGAAAAACTGATTGAAGATTTGAAAATTTATTGGAAAGAACAGCGACAAGCACGTCGTCGATCCAGAACCTAGATATAATTACTCCTTGGTATTGACAAGACGGGTACAATTACGGGAAAGTTAAATTATGCAAAATCTGGTAATTGTTGAAAGCCCGACCAAAGCCCGCACCCTTTCTAAATATCTGGGCGATAAATATCAAATTGAAGCCTCATACGGGCATGTCAGGGATTTACCCAAAGGGGATTTAGGTATTGATGTGGAACATGATTTTGCCCCAAAATATGTAATTCCTAAACTTAAAACCAAAAGGGTTAACGAATTGAAAAAATTGGCAGAGAAAGCCAAAGTACTTTGGCTGGCCTCTGACCCTGACAGGGAGGGGGAGGCAATTGCCTGGCACCTTTCAGAATTGCTTTGCAATTCTGAAGTGAAAAGTGATGGCGAAGGGGTGAAACGTGTTGTCTTCCATGAAATCACTAAGGAGGCGATTGAAGAAGCCTTTAAAAATCCCTGTGATTTGGATTTAAAGCTGGTTGATGCCCAGCAGGCAAGAAGAGTGCTGGACAGGTTGGTAGGCTATAAACTTTCTCCTCTTCTCTGGAAAAAAATTCAGGGGGGACTTTCGGCGGGACGTGTCCAGTCCGTGGCGCTCCGTTTGATTGTAGAAAAAGAAGCAGAAGTTAAAGCCTTTAAACCAGTGGAATATTGGAGCATAGAAGCGGAACTTATAACAACAGATCCTGCTCAAGCTTCAGTCGGCAGCCCCGCTCACTTGCTCACCAACGCAAGCGTCCTGCGGTCGCCTGTGGCGCCCTCGGATACGGTCGCCTGCGGCGACTCTAAGGCTCGCAGCGTTCGGGGGCAGCCTCCCTCCGCCGGTTCGCCCGGTAGTCTCACAGCTTCCTTAATTGAACTAAATGGTAAAAAACTGGAAATTAAGATTAAAGACGAAGCGGACTTACATCTTAAGGCTTTGGAAGGAGCAGAATATAAAGTTTCCAAAGTTACAAAAAGGGAAGTTAGGAAAACGCCTCCTCCGCCTTTTACCACTTCGACTTTGCAACAAACTTCATCGAACCGTTTGGGATATTCTGCCAAAAAAACTATGTCCTTGGCCCAAATTTTGTATGAGCATGGGCTTATTACTTATATGAGAACCGACTCTGTCAATTTGTCAACCCAGGCTTTAGCTTCTGCCAGAAACTTCATTGAGCAAAATATCGGCAAGGCTTATTTGCCCCAAACTGCCCGCATTTTTAAAACCCAGTCAAAATTGGCCCAGGAAGCACATGAAGCAATCAGGCCCACGGACATCGAACACCAGATGTTGGATGCCGGAAGCCAGAATGGTTTGACTCGTGACCACACAAGATTATATGAGCTGATTTGGAAAAGAATGCTGGCCTCGCAAATGAGTGAGGCTTTAATGGATCAAACCTCCATTGATATTACTGCAAGAGATCCTTCGCTAGCCGCTCAGGACGAATCACACTGCTACTTATTTAGGGCAACGGGAAGTGTGATTCGATTTGATGGGTGGCTTAAGGTATACGGGAAGTCGCAAGACGAGGAAGAGGAAGAAAGCGGAAAAATTTTGCCCGAACTTACCCAAAACGAAGTTCTAAAGTTATTACAGCTTTTACCAAATCAGCATTTTACTGAACCACCTGCCCGCTTTACTGAAGCCTCACTGATTAAAAAACTGGAGGAGCTGGGGATAGGTAGACCTTCAACTTATGCACCAATCATTTCCACAATTTTGGAAAGATATTATGTTGAAAAAAAAGAGAAGAAATTTTTCCCGACAGAGCTTGGCATTGGAGTCATAAAATTCCTGATGAAATATTTTGCGGATGTTTTTGATTATTCTTTTACTGCCGAAATGGAAAATGAGTTTGATAACATCGCGGATGGAAAATCAAAATGGCAGCCTGTTATCAAGAAATTCTATGAACCTTTTGAAAAAAAACTGGAAACCGTTGAAGAAAAGGCAGAGAAAGTTAAAATTGAAACTGAAAAAATTGATAAGAAATGTCCTAAATGCGGTAAGCCTTTGCAGATAAAGTTTGGCAGGTTTGGAAAATTTTTGGCCTGTACGGGTTTCCCTGATTGTAAACACACGGAAAATATAGAACAAAAAATTGATGTTAAATGCCCTGATTGTGGTGGAGATATCCTGTTTCGTAAGACCCGAAAAGGCCGGCCTTTTTACGGATGTAAAAATTATCCCAAATGCAAATTTGCCAGTTGGACAAAACCTAAAGAAGGGGCAAAAGCCCTCATTGACAACACTGCCAAAAACTTGTAAAGATATTAAGGGCTTTTGTTAAATATGGTAGAGACGGCAATACAGCTACATCTTGATCAAACATGCGAACAAGTAATTTCTCTCAGTGATGACCCTTCACCCCTGATACAGCAAGCTTTAAATAATCCCTTCTTATTTGTTATTTTTGATGGGAAAAGAGGAATGTTGGAATTAAGGGAAAAACTTGTTAGAAAATTACCACCAGTCCGGGCAATCCATTATCAGCAGATAATTCTTCGTGACAGACCTCTAGGCTGTAGATTTGGTCCCTATTCAGATTCTCCTTTGGGAGAAATTATTTCTAAACCAGAGATTGTGGTAGTTGATGATATTGAGGACCCTGAAGCAGAAAGAATGAAAGATGCCATCTTACAAATGAAACAATGTCAGACTGTCCGTTGGATAGGATTAGTTCCAACCTGGCCAATTGTTCTTTGCCCTGTTTTTAATATTGCTCAAGATATAAAAGCCCCTATTTTCCGTCTTGACCCATCTTCAGTCCCGGAAAAACTTCTTGATTTGTCTAAACTAAAACTGCCCACTTAAAAAAATGGGTAAAGAAAAAGACGACGAAATAGTACTGGTTGTACCGCGAGACATTGTTGTTCCAAGACCATGGTACGGAATTAAAAGTGATGGTATAGAGGGTTTTGAGAGACTAGTTCGGGAAAACATGCAACTAAAAAGGCGGGGGGATATCGAAGATGATCCTAGATTTAAGCAAATTATTCCTTATATGGTTTTTAAATATGAGAATCGATTTTTCTTGATGCAAAGAACTGATCGGGGAGGGGATGAAAGGTTGCATAATCTGTATTCTTTAGGAATTGGAGGTCATATCAGGGAGGAAGATCTGGCTGGTGGAGCCATTACTACTTGGGCTGGTCGGGAATTTGAGGAAGAAATAGACTACAATGGATCATTAAAAAATAGACCATTAGGACTTTTAAATGATGATTCCAATGAAGTGGGAAAAGTACATCTAGGTTATGTTATTTTACTTGACGGAAATTCTGATCAGATCCAAATCCGTGACGAGCACCAGTCAGGGTCGCTCCAAACGCTAGGAGAAATGCTAAAAATCAGGCCAAATATGGAAACATGGAGTCAGTTGGTTTATGATTTCTTGAAGGGAAAATAATATGGAGCAAGAAGGAAAATTTATTGCTATATACGGAATTAATAATTTAGGTAAAACCCGTCAGGCAACAATACTCAAAGAAGCTCTGGAGGGACAAGGTCTTGAAACAATAGGGTTTAAATATCCAATTTATGATTTAGAACCAACGGGACCGGAAATAAATGCTGTATTAAGACAAGGGGTACCTATGCAGGAAAGAGATTTGCAAGGGCTTTACGCTCGGAACAGGCGAGATTTTGAGCCGACTTTGCTGGGACATCTTTCCCGGGGCAAATGGGTGGTGGCGGAAGATTATACAGGAACAGGTATAGCCTGGGGCATGGCAGGCAAAATTCCCCTTTTGGATTTAGAAAAAATGAACAGCGGCTTATTGCAGGAAAACTTGGCCATACTTCTTTATGGAGAAAGGTTTTTACAAAGTAGGGAGGAGAATCATCGCAATGAAGCAGATGATGTAAAGTGTGAACGGGCACGCGTAACCCATCTCTTCTTGGCAGAGCGTTATGGTTGGAAAAAAGTCTTTGCCAATCAATCTTGGGAAGAAGTTCACAGAGATATTTGGCAAATTGTAGCTGAAAAATTTAACTTAAAAAACCATGATTGAATGCGGAGTAAAAACAAATGAAAATTCCCTTTATCCTGTTGTAGTGCATCCCCGTGATAACGGTGAGGGAGAGGTAATAATTCCAGGTTCTAACCAAGTCTAGCTGTTAAATTGTCTTAAAGTATGGCTGATTTTATCTTGGCAAACTTTGGAGGCTAGCCTTTTTTCAATATCTTCAGTTTTAGGATCATAAGCATCGGTAACTGAAAATAACCAATCTTTAATATTTGTTTTTTGAGCGAGATGAATATTGGCGCCTTCTGTGGGAACATGATGGTAGATGTCATTGCAATAAATGATGATTGTTTTTAGGGGGGCCCCTAATCTTTTACTGGCAATTAAACCCCATTCTTTATCATGGTTTATGTCAAGTTGGGTGCCTCCCATGGCATCCATAGCCCGATGTAAATGCATTGATATCAAACCAGTAGGATTTCCCGTTCGGTCAAAATCAACATACAGCTGGTAATTTTGGTAAACAGGAACTCCACCAGCAACGCCACTGTGATCAATAGATTCATATGTGAATGAAGGAGTTATGGCCCTTCTCGAACTGGGGTTTTGTTTAACCTCTTCGATAACTGATAATAATGTATCTCTCCGATCAGCCTGTAGCTCTAGATCTAAGATTTGTGGATTGCGCAAATAAAAGTTTAGCAAGGCTTTTCTTTTCCAGGCCAAGACAGCCATTATTGTTTCTGGATGACAACTTTGGAAGGAAGCCTTCAGTAAATCCTCAAGTTCTGATTTTTGTTGAAAACTAATGTTGTCATAACCTAGACCTCGTAAAGTGCTCACTACTCTTTTAACATACCCCGTACCTCCGTCATAATATCTCGATCTCCAGGAATATTTATAAGGATAAATATCTTCATGTGGTTCAATAATTTCAGGAGGCAAACACATTCCTTTTCTGACAAAATTATTTTGATACCAAACGTCTTCGACTTGATTCCAATAGGGATAATTACTGGTTTCATCAAGTGGCCGATGGATTATCATAGTAACAGCTTTAAGGGATTTAACTTGACCCCTTTGACTTGTGTATTCTTTACCGCGTGATTTGATGTTTGTCCAAACCGAATCTAAAACCTCGGTGGTCGTATCTGCTTCAATAATTATACCTCCACTATTTACTTCGACTGGTTGGGGCATATTGATTAATCTTCAAGGAAAGTGAGTTTGTATCGTTCTTTGAGACCTTTTATATCACCTGCAATGATTAGAGAATTTTCATCTCCAACTTTTTCAGGCTTTGATCCGACTACTATATCACTATTATGCCACCTGCTTTGAACCAACTCACACGATTGTGAAAGAGGTGAAAACTCTATCTGACAAAACCTTTGCCCAGGATATAAGTGTATAATTTGGGGAGTTTTATTAGTGAGAGGAATTAACAATTGGCCCTCATAACCAGGATCAATAATACCAGTCTGGCCGACAGACAACCCTCTTCTATTAATTGAACTTCTCGGGTACATAATGGCTCGCGCGTTAACTGGCATAGTTATTCTCTCAAGGTTTGAGGCTGTTATCGTCTCCCCGGGTGCCATTTGAAATTCTTGTCCAGGTTCCAACTGCACAGTATCAAATCTTTCTACTCCGTCATCATCCAGCGTGATGCTAAACAGCTCCCGTCCTCGGGCTGTCATCCTCGATAATTTAGGAACCATGAAAGTAAAGCCTAAACGCAAGTCAATGGAAACTTGTCCGATTTGCAAACTATCCAGAGCGGGCTCAAACCGCAAGGAACCAGCCCGCATCAATTCGAGGAATTGGTCTTTAATAAGAATGCCTGGTGAAAGTTCGACTCGGTTGTCAGTGTTGGCCATATAATACTTGGTACCTCAAATGGACAGTGTCTCGATTTAATTGTCGGGTATCAATCAATCGGTTTGCAACACCATATACCGTTTCATTAAAAATTGCAATACCTTTTCCAAAAATTACCGGCTCAACTGTTAGCCATAACTCATCTAAAAGTTGCATCTTTAGAAATTCTGTGTAAGTTCTAGCGCCCCCGCAAACAAATGCAGTTTGAAAATTTCTCCTTCCCAGTTCATGAGCCACCTGTTCTGGGAGAAGATTTATAAATTCCAGTTGCCCCGGGATATCAGTGCAGTCTTGGGTATGGGAAGTCAGAATAATATTCAACCTGCTATCCAGAGGCCTGGGAAGGGTCTGAAAAGTTCTACTACCCATAATAACCACCCTCGCTTTTCTCGTTTCTTCAGCGAAGAGCCTTTTATCTTCTTTTGAGCTCCAACTGATTAACTCATCATCTGCCCTTGCAATAAATCCATCGATACTACAGGCAGCAATAGCGATTATTTTCGGCCTTTCCATCTAGATTACTTAACAATATCTGGTCGTTTAATTGGTCCTAAGGGATGATATTGGTTGCTAATCTTTGCATAAATTTCATCAACCAAACTATGATCACCCCGTTCAGCCCTCTCAAAATAATTCCTTTCTGCCACGAATTGAATAGGAGGATGATCACAAGTGCGGCCGATGAGATCCCGAGCCACTTCGAATTGATTATCATAGATATGAGCATGAGAAATAGAGTGGGTGTATTTACCAACTCCTACTCCAAGTCTGGCGGCAAGAATTCGTTGTAATAGCGCAAAACCTGCGACATCAGAAGGGAAACCCAAGATCATATCGTTTGAACGGACAATATTATGTAAGTTTAATTTATTTCCCATGATGTTTGCAGTAAAAGTATATGGGCAAGGAACATTCGCTTTTTTGGCACTATCAGTTAAACCGTCGGTTGCAGGATCCCATGTAACAACAACTGCATGTCTGGATGAAGGGTCTACATCCCCAAGTAATTTAAGTAATAAACCAATCTGGTCTCTACCAAAATGATGTCTCCATCTCCAACCATAGGCTGTAGAAACTGTCCCATCGAGTCCGGTAAAATCTCCCCAGATTTTTGTAGTGTAATGATCTAAAAAATCCGCCGGCCTTCGGCTACCTGTTAGAAACCATATTTGTTCCGCTATGATACCTTTAAAAGGGGTTCTTCTTAAAGCCAGAAGAGGAAAGCCATCCTCTGGCTCTACCTCGATAGTTTTACCCGGTAAAGCTTTAACTATATGGCCGGTTCTTTTATTGGTCTCCTCATAACCTTTTTCCATTATTTCTTTGAGGAGGTTCTGATATTGACTATCAAACTCTGACATTTGTTTGTTGGGAGGTTGTAGAAAATCTAACTCATAGTGAATGACATGTCAATATATCAATTTAACTAATTTTTCCCTCTTGACCAAAAGATAACTGATCTGTTAAAAATTATTATCTGCCAAAGGGCAGATTTTTGTTATGGTGGATGACTTATCTGAAAAAGGCTTAGGTGGGATTGGGCACTGTATTGAGTGTGGGGCGTCAATGTATACCACATATATAAATACAGACCACCTTTATCCCCGTTGTCTAACAGGCCCTGCAAACAAACGAAGCCTCAGGCATCCTCTGCATGAGGTTATTTACCAGCCATATAATGAATTCGCGATGTGTCTTGACCACCATACCGCACTTGATATGGGTAAAACTAATGCTTTCCTGGGTTTACCGTCTGATGATATTGAAGTGGTTAGAGCAGTAGGTAAGGTAAACCGGGGAGATCCAGAGGCTCTTATTCAGTTTTTAATAGAAAATTATCCAATTACTACGGATCGGAAATATTTTGAGGCACAAATTGCGGCTATGTTAAGAACTAATGCTTTATTCGCTGAAACCATAAAATACCTTAACGGGGAATTTTGTTTAGAATTGAAAACAAGATACCAAAAAGCCGCAGTTTTAGCTCTCGTCTTTAATAAAAAATTGAGAGAGTTGACCCCTCCGCCCTTCGTCTTGCCGCCTCTGTTGACTTCATAAACTGAAGCTGTTAGAATTCTTACATCAATCATCAATTACCTTAAGTTTTCCTGACTATACCGGTAATTGAGAAGGATAAGGAAAACATGAAGATTTCAACCCCTTCAATGCAGGAATTGTTAGAAGCTGGTGTCCATTTTGGACACCAAGTCCGCCGCGGCCATCCGCACATGTCCCAATATATTTTCGGTGCCCGTGACGGTGTCCATATTGTCAATTTGGAAACCAGCGAAAAACTTTTAAAAGAGGCGGCTGAATTTGTCTATAATTTGGGAAGAGATGGTAAAGTTTTACTTTTTGTTGGAACCAAGAAACAAGCCCAACCGATTGTTGCCGAGTTGGCAGAGAAAATAAAAGCTCCTTATGTTGATTTCCGCTGGATGGGAGGATCCTTAACAAACTTTGAAGAAATTAGGAAAAATATTAACAAACTCTTGGATCTTAAAGAGAAAAAGGAAAAAAGTGAACTTTCCCATTATACAAAAAAAGAACAGCTTTTAATTGCCAGAAAACTTTCTAAGTTTGAAAGGGATTGGGGAGGAGTTGCCCATCTTGAAAAAATCCCCGATGCCGTTTTCATTATAGATATAGTCAATGAAAAAACTGCCGTAGCAGAAGCCAGAAGAGTGAATATTCCCATTGTTGCTATTTGTGATACCAATTCTGATCCTTCAAATATAAATTATCCAATTCCCGGCAATGATGATGCCACTAAATCTATCAAGATAATTGCTGAAGCAATTGCTAAAGCCTATCAGGCCGGTATGGATGAAGCGGGTAAGCTTACGTTAAAAAAAGAAACATTAAAACAACAGGAAGAGGCTAAAAAAGAAATTGATGAAGCTTTGAAAGCAGATGTAGAAGCAGCAGAAGAGATGGTGGAAAAGAGGGAAGTAGCGGAAAGTTCAAGGCCGGAATAATGTTAGCGATTAGTGAATAGCGTTTAGCGTATGGTTAAAATATGAATATAAAAACAGAAGATATCAAGAATTTAAGAAACGAGACGGGGGCAGGGATTGCCGACATCAGGGAGGCTTTAGAAGTTGCTAAGGGCAATTTGGAAAAGGCCAAAGAAGTTTTAAAAAAAAAGGGTCTGGATAAAGCTGCCAAGAAAGCAGAAAGACAAGTTAAAACCGGTTGGGTGGAAGTCTATTCTCATAACGGAAAAGTGGGGGTTTTAGTAGAACTGCTTTGTGAAACAGACTTTGTTGCCAAAACGGAAGATTTTAAAAACCTGGCCCATGAACTGGCTTTGCAAATTGCTTCCATGAATCCTTCTTCAGAAGAAGAATTATTAGGTCAAGAATATATTAGGGATAATTCTCAAACTGTTGAAGAATTAATTAAATCGTTCATTGGAAAATTAGGGGAGAATATAAAAGTGGGAAAGTTTGCAAGGGTAGCGTTGGGAGAATAGTTTGGAATTTTTGAAGTGAGAAATGGGAAATGGGAATTTGAGTTTTTGATATCAAGATATCTAGATATCGATGATTCAAGATCAAGAAAATCTCATTTCTCACGTCAAGACGTCATATGGATAATGTTTTACTAGAAACAAATCAAAAAATTCAAAACTCTCTGGAGCATTTTAAGCGCGAACTTTCCACCATCCGCGCCGGAAGGGCCAATCCCACCTTGATTGAAAATTTACCAATTTCGGCATACGGCGCAAAAATGAAACTTTTGGAAGTGGGAACAATTTCCTCCCCCCAGCCAAATCTTTTGACAGTCCAGGTTTGGGATGCGGGAGTGGTTCAGGATGTAGTTAAAGGAATTCAGGAGGCAAATTTGGGCTTAAACCCGTCATATGAAGGGCAGTTAGTCCGTTTGCCGATCCCGCCATTGACGGAAGAGAGACGCGCGGAATTTATCAAACTTGCCCATACTAAAATGGAACAGGCCAAGATCGAATTGCGGCAGATTAGACAAGACATTCGCGCCTCCTGGGATAGACAAATGGAAGCAGGAGAGTTTGGAGAAGATGAATTTGACAGACGGGCCAAACTTTTGCAGGATATGATAGATAAAACATCTTCTCAAATTGATGAAATGGTAAAAGTTAAAGAAGAAGAGCTTGTACAAGTATAGTTTAAGGTAGCTTCTCGACTTCGCTTTGCTTCGCTCGAAGAATACTTCGATGCGCTCGGTACAAGTATTGTTCGAGCTTGTCGAGAACATACAATTATGATTTTATCTATTGTTATCTTTATTATTACATTATTATTTTTAGTAGTAGCTCATGAATTTGGGCATTTTTTACTGGCCAAAAAGTTTGGGGTAAAAGTTTTAGAATTTGGTTTTGGAATACCTCCCAGGATTTGGGGTAAAAAAGTAGGGGAAACTTTAGTTTCTATAAATTGGATTCCCTTGGGAGGTTTTGTCAGGTTGTTTGGGGAAAATGGAATGGATAAGGAACATCTGGAAAGGAAAGATGCTTTTGTATCAAAGCCTACCTGGCAGCGGATTCTTATTATTGTGGCAGGTGCCAGCATTAATTTTTTGCTTGCTGCAACCCTTTTTTGGGTTGTGCTTTTTGCGCAAGGGTTTAAAACTTCTCTTCCTGCCCTTACGGATTATAAATTTTTTGGGGCAAAGCAGGTGACACAGTCAACTATTTTGGTGGGGAATGTGGCAAAAGATTCTCCCGCAGAAGGGAAAATTTCTCCGGGGGATAGGATTTTGGAAATTAATGGCATTAAATTACAAAAAAGTGAAGAGTTGATTGATTTGACTAAGAAATTTACAGGCCGTGAAATTACTCTAAATCTTCAAAATCCTGCAGACGAAATAAGAAAAGTAAGTTTAACTCCAAGATTAGATCCTCCCAAAGGACAGGGGGCAATAGGGATATCATTGGGGACAGTTAAGGCCATCAATTTATCGTATGAAACTTTGCCGGAAAAATTGGGGTCGGGTTTAACTTACAGTTATAATTTGGGGGTTTATTCCATTGTAGTTTTAGGTAAATTTATTGGTCAGGCTATTTCCTCCCAGGATTTAGCTCCTGTTTCAGAAACTGTATCCGGGCCGATTGCCATAACCGGAGTCGCCTCTGAAATTTTAAAGACAGACTCACCTGTTATCCCATATCTTAATTTTGTGGCCTTTATTTCACTCAACCTGGCAATTTTAAATATTTTACCCTTTCCGGCCCTGGATGGAGGAAGATTGTTGTTCCTTTTGATTGAACTGATTACCCGCAAAAAAGTTAAAGCGGAAATTGAACAATTTATTCATACCTTAGGGTTTGCTATCTTAATTGGCCTCTCAATTTTAGTAGCATTTTCCGACATCCGAAAACTCTTCTTTTAAAGAACATTCACAAAGTAGTAAAATAAAATAGCTATGAAATATTCAAAACTTTTTCCGAAAACTTTAAGACAGGCTCCAAGTGGAGCGGAGTCTATAAATCATCAACTCCTGGTTAGGGGCGGATTTATCCACCAGGAAATGGCCGGGGTTTATTCATACCTTACTTTGGGTTGGAGAGTTCTGAATAATATTTCCCAAATTGTCCGGGAAGAAATGAATAAAATTGGAGGTCAGGAAATTTTGATGCCGGCACTGCACCCGGGAGATAATTGGAAAAAAACAGGCAGGTTTTCCTCCTTTGATGTGCTTTTTAAAATAAAGGGAGCTCAAGGTACTGACATGGTTTTGGGGCCGACCCATGAAGAAATTATATATCCGCTTCTCGCCGAATATATAAAATCTTATAAAGATTTACCACTTTATCTTTACCAGATCCAGACTAAATTTAGAAATGAACTGCGGGTCAAAGGGGGGCTGTTGCGGGGACGGGAATTTTTGATGAAGGATTTGTACAGTTTCCACGACAGCGATAAAGACAGGGATGAATATTACCAGACAGTTAAGAAAGCCTATTTTAAAATTTTTGAAAAGTTGGAACTTCCGGTTTTAGAAACCCGGGCAGCAGGTGGTACTTTTTCCGACTGGTCTGAAGAATTTCAGGTTGCAGTTTCGGCTGGAGAAGACACTGTTTATGTCTGTGAGGGGTGCAAAGTGGCTATTAACAAGGAAGTTTGTAAAGACGAGGGATGCAATTCTTGTGGTCAGAAATATAAGGAAGTAAAAGCAATTGAGGTCGGGAACATTTTTCCACTAAAAAGATCATATGCGGAAATTTTTAATCTTAGTTTTCAAGACCAGGATGGTAATTCCAAAATTGTTTCAGCGGGATGTTATGGTTTGGGGGTTTCCCGGATCATGGGAGCGCTGGTTGAGGTTTTTCACGATGACAAGGGAATTATTTGGCCCGAGAGTGTGGCGCCCTTTAAAGTTCACTTAGTTGGTTTGGATTTGGATGATAAGGAAGTTCTGAACAAGGCTGAAAAAGTTTATAAACTTTTGGAGTCGCATGATGTGGAAACACTTTTTGATGATAGGGTTAATATCTCGGCCGGGGAAAAATTTGCCGATGCTGATTTGATTGGCATTCCATACCGTGTGGTAATTTCCAAACGGGTTAAAGATAAACCGGAGGTAAAAAGAAGAAATGAAAAAAATACTTCATTTATGAGTGAACAAGAACTTATTAAATCCATATCCGAGGATTCACAAAATTCTGTTTAAGTAATATAATCCCTGTATGTTCCCAATAGGTGTTATTAAAAGACTAATAAAAGGTGAGACAGTTGAGGTTGCAATTGGCGCCGGTAGTTTGCGCGACCGTGTTATTTCGTTCCAAGGGGCGCTAGGTGGTAATGTACTGGGGCACGATGCTGATTACTATGGAGAAAGAAAAGCGAGAGTAAGATGGGTTGAAGAAGATCCGCAATTAGGTAGAGTTGAATTAAGTGCTGTGATAGATTGGAAAGGTAATGTAGTGCGTGATGTCGGAAAATACCAGGTTAGAACTAAGGATTGGGGATTTGGACCCTCTTCTAAAGAAAAAGAAATTTAACTTTACTCATTGATTTTAATCCCGGTTTTTGGTAAATTACACAAGGTATGTTAACTAAGAATATTGTTAAACAGGCAAAATCTATAGTTGAAGTGCAAATTAGCGCGCCTTGGACAGATCTTGAAAGTCGCTGGAATGAAACTTTAACCAAATTGGCAGGAGAGCTTGAGCTTCCGGGTTTCAGAAAAGGCCAAGTTCCTATTTCTATGGCCGAGCAAAATTTAGGGAGTAAATTTCAGGAGGAATTTCTAAAGGTTGTAATGCCCTCTCTTTTGATTGAAGCCTTAAAAGGGACAGATGTTGTGCCAATTGATTATCCCAGATACCAGCTGGTGTCGTTTGTCAAAGGAGGCCAGCTTACTTTTAAAGCCCAAGTAACCGGACGTCCGGAAGTCAAAGTAGGAAATTATAAAAGCATCGCTGTGACAAGACCGGTTGTTAAACAAATCATGGATGCGGATGTTGAAAAATTAGTGGATGATCTATTTAAAAGATGGAAAACAAGGTCCTCCTACGTTAAAACTTCGGATGACAATCAACCATCTGGAAATGTTATGTCAAATCCAACAGGAGCGGGTTCGATGTCATTCAATCAGCCCGCGTCAAATACCTCCGCCTCCGCTATGGCTTCGGCGGACAAGCCTGATGATAATTTTGCCAAAGCTGTTGGAGCGCAAAGTTTGGTTGAATTGAAAACAAAGATCAAAACGGATCTTGAAAATGAAGCAAAATATAACAATGAACTGGACTATGAAGAATTAATTTTACAGGAGGTAGAAAAAATGACCATTTGTGACGCACCGGAAATTCTAGTCCAAGATGAGTTAAACAGAATGTTGGTGGGGCTGCAAAGGAGAGTGGCTGATATGGGACTTCTTCTTGAAGATTATTTAAAAGGCCAAAACAAAACCTTAGAAGGGTTAAAAACTGAATGGAGGGGGCAGGCTGAAAAGAATGTCAGGATGGAGCTGGGGCTTGCCGAGATTGCCCGGAATGAAAAAGTGGAAATTACAGATGCCGAGCTTCAAGCAGAAATTGATAAAATTCAGGACGGAAAAATGAAGGCTCAATTTGAAGCGGCCGAGCCAAGACTTCACTTAAAACATTCTCTCCGTCAGATTAGAACCTTGGATCTTCTCAAAACTCTGGTAAAAAATTCCTAAAAAGTGTAAAATAACACCAGCACTAATAAAGGGAGGTGTTTTTTGTGTCAATTATAATAAGACGGGGTCCAAATGATACCACGGATTCTGTCATCCGGAAATTCCAAAAAAAAGTGGCTCTGGAAAATGTTGTCCAGGAATACCGTGACAGGCAGTTCCATAAAACTAAATCAGAAATTAGACAGGAAAGAAGGGCAGAAAAGACCAGGAAAATTATGAGGGCGAAAAGGATGGGAGAATGACACTTTTTGATAAAATTCAGTCTGATTTAAAAGAAGCCCAACTTAAACAGGAGCAGTTAAAGGTTAGTACCTTGCGGTTGCTTTTGTCTGAAATACGGTATGCGGAAATTCAGAAAAGGCAGGGTGAAAGAAGTGAGTTGTCAGATGATGAAATTATTTTGGTTGTTCAACGGGAAGTAAAGAAAAGAAAAGAAGCTGCAGCCGGGTTTAAACAGGGCGGGAGAATTGAAGCTGCTGATAAGGAAGAAAATGAGGCGAAGATCCTTGAAGAATATCTCCCGCAACAGCTTTCAGATGAGGAGTTGACTAAACTGGTCGAACAGGCTATAACTGATACAGGCGCTGCCAGTATTTCCGAGATGGGTAAGGTAATAGGCTTAGTTATGGGGCAAGTCAAAGGTCGATCCGATGGAGCAAGAATATCTGCTTTGGTGCAACAGAGAGTAAAGCAAAAACTAATTAATGGTTAACATCATTGTTTCCTCTGATCCCAGATATAAAGTGAACAGGGCGGCTATCCAAGCCACTGTTCTTTCGGCTCTCTCGAAACGCGGAGTTAAGGGGCGGGTCGAGCTGGAAGTGACAATTATAGGTGACAGGAAAATGCACGAGCTAAACCGGAAATTTAGGGGAATTGACGCTACAACGGATGTTCTGTCATTTGCCCTTGAGGAAGCGTCTTCTGCTAATTTACGCATTTTACCAAGAGGTTTTGCGGCTTTTCCTGATAGAATCTTACGTCTTGGCTCAATTGTTATATCATACTCCCAGGCTTTGGAAGATGCCGCCGCTTCCGGCACATCGGTTGAGGAGGAGATTAATTTTTTAGTTGACCATGGTACGGACCATTTATTGGGGATACATCATAATTAGATATGGTTTTATACCGCAAATACCGCCCGCAAACTCTGGATGAAATTATTGGCCAGGAAAGCGTAAAAGTCAGTTTACAGTCTGCTGTTACGGCAAGAAAATTGTCCCACGCTTACCTTTTTTGCGGACCGCGCGGTACAGGCAAAACCTCAATGGCCCGGATTTTGGCTAAGATAGTAAATTGTCAATCGGTAGACACCCTTCCTTGTAATAAATGCACATCCTGTATTTCTATCACTGATGGAACCAATATGGATGTAGTGGAAATGGATGCAGCATCCAACCGCGGTATTGATGATATCCGCACCTTGCGGGAAAATATCAAGCTGGCCCCGACTACATCACATAAGAAAGTTTACATTATTGACGAGGTCCATATGTTATCAACTGAAGCTTTCAACGCACTCCTTAAGACTTTAGAAGAACCTCCCTCTCATGTGCTATTCATTTTGGCAACTACTGAAGCCCACAAAATCCCTTCCACTATTTTGTCTCGCGTTTCCAAGCTGGAATTTAAGCCGGCAACCAATGCAGAACTCATCAGTGCCCTGACAAAAGTGGCCAAGGCGGAAAAAATCAACATTAACAGCGAGGCTTTGGGAATATTGGCAAAACGCTCCGGGGGAAGTTTCCGGGACGGTATAAAACTTTTGGACCTTTTATCTCCTTTTGATAGTATTGATGCATCTGTTGTGGAGAAAGCCTTGGGACAGGGGGCGGGGGAAAATATTCTGGAGATTTTGCGGGCAATTACCAAAAAAGATGCCAATTTAGCTTTACAAAAACTGTCCGATGAAATAGAAGCTGGGGCCAATGTCAAGGAATTAGCCCTTGCCATTATGGAAACTTTGCGGCAAATTCTTCTGGCAAAACATGGCATGGAACAGCTGACAGCCTCAAAAGAGTTGGTTGGTGAATTTGAAATGGGCCGGCTTATTGCAACCATTGATGCTTTCCAGAAAAGCTTTGAGGTTTCCAAATATGCCTCAATTCCCAGCCTCCCGCTCGAGATGGCAGTAGTGGAAAGTTGTATGGAAAAAGTGCAAAGTGAAAAGTGCAATCCCTCGACTACACTCGGGACAAGAGTGAAAAGTGAGAATAGAAGCGAGATTGTAGAAACTGGTATGGAAACTAGGTCGGAAAATTCAGATAGTCCGGAAAACCGGAGTTCTGGTATTCAGAGTTCTTCCGAGTCATTCCGAAATGATTCACCCGACTTGCAAAGGATTGCCGACCGTTGGACTTATATTTTAGAAACTGTCAGGGCATATAATTTTTCCCTGGAGGCTCTGCTTCGCTCCTCCAAAATACAAAAGGTAGATGGAGGTATTTTAATAATTGAAGTGCCATATTCTTTCCATCAGAGGATCATGGACGCTCCCAAGTCTCGGGATCTTTTGGAGTCTGTTATGTCGGATGTTTTAGGAAAATCTGTCAAAGTTTCGACAGTTTTAGGCCAAAGACCAATGGTTCGCGAGGAAATTGCCAATATTGAAGTGGCGGAAGATGATGAAATTATCAGACTCGCCTCGGAAATCTTTAATTCGGAAACGGTAAATTAAACCCGAGAGTGATATAATTTCTCCTATGTTAAAGACGGTTAATTTGATTTCCGGTTCTGGGACAACTAATGAAGCCATTTTGAAAGTCGAACAAGAAGGTGGGATTTTACATGGACTGGTCCAAACTTTGGCTATTATCTCATCTGACCCTGAAGCACCTGGAATAGAACGCGCCAAAAAAGTTGGTTTTCCGGAAAAGGATATCCATGTAGTTGTCCCGGGGGAAAATTTCACAGAACGAATCCTGGAAGTTTTAGATAAGTATAATCCCGATTTTTTTCATCAACTGGGCTGGTTTCCTTTTACTCCGACAGAAGTTATCAAAAAATATAAAGGATTAAACCAACATTTGGGTCCCGGGGGGAAATGGATGTATGGCGTGCGCCGGATTTTTGCTCACATGAAATTTTGCGAACTGGTGGGTGAGTCGCGTCCCATTCCTGTTTTTTGCCACATGGTCACCCCCGAAAAACCCAATTACGATGAGGGGGAGGCAGTGGCAGTTAAATGGGTGGATCTTTTATCAAATGAAAGTGCAGAGGAAGCCTTAAAAAGGCTTGCCCCAATTGAATATGAAGCGCAAATTGAAGCTTTGAGGCGACTGACCACTCAAGGAGAGTCCTTGCAGCTTCAACCAAATCCTATAATTGCTAAAAATCCCAAAGAGGCAGAACTACTTTTACAGGCCAAAATGGCAGCCCGTGATAAATATCCTGCAGATAAAAAACTATCATATTTGCCAAGCTCTGGTGTATAATATCCCCATGGGAATGCTCGATGGATTAAAACAATTAGGGGACCTAAAGAAAATGCGCGACCAGGCAATGGAAGTGCAAAAAAAATTGCAGGGAATAAAAATTACAGTGGAACATAAAGGTGTAATAGTGGTGATGACTGCTGACCAAAAGATTGTTTCAATCTCAGGAGAAAACGATTTAGGTAAAGTAACGGAAGCGGTTAATGAAGCTTTGAAACAATCTCAAAAAGTAGCAGCTGAAGAAATGAAGGGCTTAATGGGCGGTCTCTCATAAATGTCAACGGTTCCCAAAGTTGTCCAAAATTTAATAGAGGCTTTTGAAAGATTACCCGGAATTGGCCCAAAAACTGCCCAAAGGTTAACTTATCATTTACTCCATGCGCCCAAAGAAGAAGCAGAAAGCCTGGCCCGGGCTGCAGTGGATTTAAAAGAAAAAACTGTAATTTGTGAGACTTGTTTTAATATTGCCGAAAAAAGCCCCTGTGAAATTTGCTCCGATCCGTCGCGCGAGCGATCAATTATTGCCGTAGTTGAGGATCCCCTTGATGTTCTGGCCCTGGAAAAAGCCGGATTTCGTGGCTTGTACCATGTTTTGCATGGAGTAATTTCACCAATGGAAAATATTGGGCCGGAAGAATTACATATCCGTGAACTTCTGCCTCGGTTAAAAACCCACGCCGGTGAACCTCCGCGGGTCGAGGAGATTATTTTGGCTACTAATCCAACAATGGAAGGGGAAGCTACAGCAATGTACGTTGACCGTTTAATTTCACCTCTTGGGGTGAAAGTGACCCGTATTGCCCGGGGGTTACCGGTGGGCGGGGATTTGGAATACGCTGATGAGACAACGCTATCCCGGGCGCTTGAAGGAAGAAGACAATACTGAAAAAAAATTACTAATTATTAATTACTAATTTCTAAATAATGTCTAATGTTTAAAAATTTAGCCATTAAAAATTGATTAGGAATTAAAAATTAGGACTTAAAAATTTGATATAATCAGAATATGGCAGATATAGGGTCAGGTACTCTACAGGCAGTTAAAGATGTGGGGGAGGCAGCTATCAAGCCTGTGGTGGATGAGGTGGGTAAGGCCATTGAGGAAGGTGTGCAATCAGTAGCTTCCGGCCCAAAACAGAAAGCAGCAGATCCAGCAGTTCAACAAAAGAAAGCCGAGGATGAAGCGAAAAGACGCGTCTGGGCAGAGCATGTTATAACCTGGAATCAAAATATTCAAGCATCGCAAGATAAAGTCAGGCAGGAAGAGCAGCAAAAGTTGATCCGGAAAAAACAGGAAGAACAAAAAGTGCAGGAAGTAAAACAATACAAGGCCATTGAGGCTCAAAAAAAGGATCAACAAATGACCAATATTCAAAAGGAGCAAACTAAATCTGAACGCAAAGGCGGAGTGGGAGGATAGCCTATATTTTGAATTTTAAGATAATAAGATGTATAATTTGCCTGCAGAAAATGATATGAGAGAAAAACCACAAGAAAGTGAAGATTCAGACAGCGGACTTTCAACTACTTTTAGACAGGTTGCCAATGGAGAAGAAATGATGAGTAGAATTGCCGCTATTGCCGATGCTCTTTTGGAACAATATGCAGGTTCTCTGACTCAATCTGAAGCTATTGAATTGGCAACACAAGCAGTACAAGAAGGTCTTCAAAAGCTCCCGAAATAGAGGTAAGATAGAATACAATGGTTAACAACGAAGAAATCCCTGCTTTTGGTTTTCTGGTGGAAAAAGTTCCTACACCTTTACCTAAAACAGTGGCGATTGGTGCAGACCGTGCCCGGGCTGTCATGATCCATCTGGTAAAAAATGAGAAGGTGAAAGGAAAAGTCAAAGACTTTGGGCCGGGTATTCTTTCTCATCTGCATAGGCTAATTCTTTTTTATATTCCTAAATGGGCTGGTCAACTTCGGTTGGATGATGATACCAAAATTGCCGGCAAAAAAGTCATACGGGCTGATGAGCTACCCGATAAGGTGTATTGTTTCGAGCGATGGTTGGAGCGGGAGACAAAGGAGTTGAGAAGCCATCCTGAAGATTTGGATCGATCTTTAAGGGTTGCCGCCGCCGCCCATTTTGGAATTACAAGTGAGCTGCACCCTTTTAATGATGGGAACGGCAGAGTAGCGAGGATTTTACTAAATGGTATATTGTTGATTACCAATAAAGAATGTCTGGCTCACAATATTTGTGTTTTACCCGTGCCAGTTTTGCGGGAAGAAGTTAATGAAAGAGAAATTAGAAAATTATTAGAGGCAGGTAAAGAACCAAAACTTGATTCATATCTTCAAACCCTTGAGGATGTGGGGAAAAGTTGGGATCTAACTCCTCTAAAGTTACACTTGGCTTCCAAGTGGGAGAAATCTTTGGGCAGTTTTTTGATGGCGCTCCATATGAGATATGCCAGGTTCCATAAAAAAAATTGGCACGATAATTTAAATCTCATCGAGTGGCAGATTGTTGAGGATATGGAAAGGAGAAGAAAGTGGCTTGAGGATTTTGCCGCAACAAGCCATAGTAAAGATCCCGTGCCGGATTATTTTTCCGCCAGTTTACTAAATAAACATTATCAGATATGATGCCGAAGATGAAACTTTATAAGCAAAGCTTGAAAATTCTATGAGAATTTACAATACTTTATCCCGCAAGATTGAGGAATTTGAGCCTTTAAATCCGCCCCGCCCCGGCGGGCAAGCCCAAGTTGGAATGTACACTTGCGGCCCAACTGTTTATGACTATACTCATATTGGCCACTTGAAAAAATATATTGGGGATGATGTTTTAAAAAGAGTATTGATTACCAATGGGTATGAAGTAAAGCATGTCATGAATATAACCGATGTAGGACATCTTACATCTGATGCAGATGAAGGGGATGACAAATTGGAAAAAGGAGCCAAGGAAAAGGGTATGTCAGTATACGAGTTGGCCAGATTCTTTGAAGATTACTTTTTCAAATCCACTGCTGCTGTAAATATCCAGAGGCCAAATATTGTAGCCCGGGCTACGGAACACATTGAGGAGCAGATAAAATTAATCAGGTGCCTGGAAAAAGAGGGCTTTACCTACATTTCAGACCAGGCCATTTATTTTGATACCGGTAAGCTTGCGGATTATGGAAAGTTGACCGGTCAAAAAGTCGAGGAAAAAGTTGTTGGGGCAAGAGGAGAGGTGGTGACAGATTCGCAAAAAAGGAATCCGGCCGATTTTGCATTATGGTTTTTTGCCACGGGCAGGTTTGAAAATCATGTCATGAAATGGCCATCCCCTTGGGGTGAAGGTTTTCCCGGTTGGCATATTGAGTGTTCGGCCATGTCGATGGAGTATTTAGGTAATACTTTGGATATTCATACCGGAGGGGAAGATAATATCTCACCGCATCATGTCAATGAAATGGCGCAGAGTGAGGCTGCCACCGGCAAAGCCTTTGTCAGATTTTGGGTGCACCATAGATTCCTGATGGTCAATGGTGAAAAAATGTCCAAGTCAAAGAAAAACTTTTATACAATTGATGACATTATAAATAAAGGCTTTGATCCCTTGGCTTTGCGTTACTTATTTTTAACAGGCCACTACAGGGATCCGTTAAATTTTACCTGGGAATCTTTGGGGGCGGCGCAAAATGCTTTAAATAATTTAAGGGAAGAAATAAGAGGGTTTGAGCCTATGATTGGAGCGTCAGAAGGCGCTAACATAGAGTCAGACCCTTTTTGGCAGAGATTCCTTGAGGCTGCCAATAATGATTTAAATACACCACAAGCTCTTGCGGTCTTGCACGAAATGTTACGCTCAGATACCACAACATCTAGAAAAAGTTTAATCATTTTGAAAATGGATAAAATTTTAGGCTTGGGTTTGGAAAAGTATTTAGGAAAACCACTGGAAATTCCGAGCGATGTCAAAAAATTAATTGATCAAAGAGAAAAAATTAGAAAAACCGGAGATTTTAAAAAATCAGATAAACTCCGTCACGAAATTAAAAAATTAGGTTATGAAATTAAAGATACTCCAACTGGTCCTAGACTTAAAAAGGCTTAATTGCTAAAATAAGTTCCTCATGTATAAAATTTCAACATTAAAAAATGGTTTGACCTTAATTACAGTCAATTTACCCCATCTAGATTCCGTAACATCTTTGGTTGCTATCGGAGCCGGTTCAAGATATGAGACTAAAAAAAATAACGGCATTTCCCATTTCCTGGAACATATGTTTTTCAAAGGCAGCAAAAAATATCCTACGACTGAAATCATTTCAACTTTGGTGGATGGAATTGGTGCCATCAATAATGCCGCCACTGACAAAGAAATAACTTATTACTGGATAAAATCAGCTGCCAAACACTCTGATCTTTCCTCGGATATCATCTCCTCGATGGTAAAGGAATCGCTTTTACTGGATGAGGAAATTGAACGGGAAAAAGGCGTGATCGTGGAAGAACTCAGGATGTACAAGGATCATCCGGCGAGGTATGTCTGGGACCTTTATGAAAGGCTGCAATTTGGGGATCAGCCAATTGGGTGGGATGTTGGTGGAGATGAAAAAACAATTACATCATTAAAAAGAGTGGAATTTATTAAATATATAAAATCTTTGTATACCCCTAAAAATATGGCTTTGATTTATGTCGGAAGGTTGCCTGAAAATATTAAAAAAATTGCCGAAAAATATTTTATGGATTTACCGGAAAATTCAAAAGAAACTTTCAAGCCATTTATTAGGGCAAAACAGGTAAAACCAAGAGGGAATATTCTTTACAAAAAAATTGATCAGGTAAATTTAGTTTTAGGAGTCGAGGGGTTTGGCCGCCGGGACAGACGAAAATATGCGGCCGGACTTTTAGCAACTATTCTGGGCGAAGGAATGTCTTCAAGGTTATTCTTGCAGATTAGGGAAAGACGCGGTTTGGCTTATTCAGTTAATGCCCACTACAATCCTTATATTGACACGGGTTTTTTTGCTGTTTACGGAGGGCTAAAACTGGAAAAAATTGAAGAAGCTGTGAGAGTTATTAAGGAAGAACTTTTAAAAGTAACCCGGGAAAAAGTTACGGAAGAAGAACTTAAGAAAGCCAAAGAAATGGCAAGGGGGAGACTTGCTATAAGGAGCGAGTCCACCAATTTTTTGGCTGAATATTTTGGCATAAAATTTGTTTTGGACAGGAAACTGGAAACTTTTGATGAGTATTTGAAAAAAATTGAAGCTGTAACTTGCGAGGATATTTTACAGGTAGCACAGGAATTTTTCCAGAGGGAAAAATTTAATTTACAAATGATTGGTCCCTTAAAAAGTACAGCCCCTTTTGAAAAAATTCTCAATAACTGATAAGGATGAATTTTGAGAAATCAGTAATTGCTTTACATAAAAAATCCCGGGGTAAATTAGAGCTTATTCCTACAGTACCTATTAAAGATAAAAAAGACTTATCATTGGTTTATACCCCCGGTGTTGGAATTATTTCTAAAATTATATCCGAGAACCCGGAAAGAGTTTGGGATTTGACTATTAAAAGTCATATGGTGGCAGTTATTTCTGATGGTTCAGCAGTTTTAGGTTTAGGCAATATTGGTCCGGATGCGGCCCTTCCCGTGATGGAAGGCAAATGTGTCCTTTTAAAAAAATTTGCCGGGCTTGATGCTTTTCCGGTTTGTTTAAACAGCCAAGACCCCAAAGATATAATTTCAGCAGTCAAAATAATCAGCCCGGTTTTTGGAGGAATTATTTTAGAAGATATAGCAGCGCCTAATTGCTTTACAGTGGAAGAGGCTTTGCAAAATTTAGATATCCCGGTGATGCATGATGATCAGCACGGGACGGCGGTGGTGGTGCTCTCGGGTATGATCAATGCCGCCAAAGCGTCGGGCAAGGATTTAAAAAAAATGAAAATTGTGGTCTGTGGGGCGGGAGCGGCAGGAACTGCCATTGCCAAAATTTTGGCAGAAATTGCAGGAGATGTGCAGGTTTTGGACAGTAAAGGAATAATTTACCGGGGGAGACGGGATTTAGACATTTTCAAAACCAACCTGGCCAAAATTACCAACAAAGAAAATAGGAAAGGTGATTTAAAAGATGCCTTAAGTGGTACAGATGCTTTTGTGGGTGTGTCCAGGAAAGGGTTATTAAAGAAAGATGACATTAAACTAATGGCAGAAAATCCTATTGTTTTTGCCCTGGCCAATCCAGAACCTGAAATTTATCCTGATGAGGCAAAGAAGGGTGGGGCGTTTATTGTTGCAACCGGCAGAAGTGATTTTCCCAATCAGGTTAATAATTGTCTGGCTTTTCCGGGAATTTTTAAGGGGGCCCTGGAAGTTAGAGCCAGGCAAATTACTGATGGGATGAAAATATCGGCGGCCAATGCCTTGGCTAATATGGTCAAAGATCCCAACCAGGCAAAAATTATCCCCGGCCCTTTTGAGAAAAACGTGACAGAAGTTGTGGCAAAAGCAGTCGCGAGAACTGCCATGCGAGAAAAGCCCCGATGAGGCCTGTTAAAATTCCTCCTAAAATATCCAAAGGGAAATGCACTCCCACATAAATTCTGGCAAGGGCAATCCAAAAGGCTGCAAATATAAAAAACGGCATCAGCTTATGTTTCAAAAATATAAAAACAAAAACCAGGGAAAATGCGACTGTCGTGTGTAGTGAGGGAAAAGAAGAGGTGTTGGAATGGGAGATTAGGGAGGTGATGGGAAAGACAATAAACGGACGGGGGAAATAGGAAAATAAATTGATGAGTTTGACTAAGAGAAATGAGAATAAAATTGAAAGAAAGAGGAAGAGTAATATTTTCATTTTTCTTTGGATAATAAGTGCAACCGCCGCGGTAAATCCTGTCAGAAAAATCAACTGGACAGCCCCGAAAACCATCAAACTGTCAAAAATCGGAGACTTTCCGCTTAAATTAAATATAGTCAAAAAAATAGTATCGTTTATAGGCATTTTAAATATAAGGCAGAAAAATTATCATGCCAATAATGGCAGATGCAATAATCAAAATAACAACTGACCCGGCGGAAAAATCTTTGGCCAGCTTTGCTCCCGGGTGCTCACGATTGGTAAATGAGTCAACGATTGCCTCAATAGCACTATTGCACAGCTCGGCATATAAAACTACTCCGATTAAAATAATGACAATAATCCAATCATCCCGGGAAATATTAAAATAAAATCCGGCAAAAATTACAACTACGGCCTCGACAATGCCCATTTTCCAGTTCCTCTCTGTCTTAATGCCGGACATTATTCCTTCAAAGGCATATTTAAAGGAGTGTAAGATATTGGGGGTTTTAATTTTTTGTTCCATAAAATCAGTATAACAAAAGTTGCAAATTGATAACCAGTAGTATAAAATCAGGCCATAATGGAAAGACGCAACAATGTTATTTCTCTTGAACCCGGGCAAACTGTGGTAATCGTGGGGGTTAAACCTGCTGTGCAGATAGAACCTATGGAGCAAGCAAATGAGGCGATAAAAGAAAGTATGCATTTAATTCAGGGGAATTGGAGGACAATTGACGGGCTGTTTTTCGGTGGAGACCTAGACGAAAAGGATTCAGAAGGAGCGCTTGTTGGGAAACTTTTACCAGTGGCCAAGGAATTGGTTAAATACCGGGTATCCCCTGATGAGTTGTTCCGTGCAACATTGGCAACTATTGAAGGGGGACGGGATAAGATGCTTCCTGTTGAAAGAAAAAATGACATGGCAAGAAAAATTGCCGGCTATTTCTTCCAAATTGCAGCTGAAGAAGAAGTTAAATCCCCAAAGAGCTGATTGACACATTACCCGGAGTTTGCCATGATAACTCTGGAGCAGAAAATTTATGCCAAAATACGGCAAACTTTTTGCTTCAATTATAATCTGTGAAGGAGCAGGATTTATTGGTTCCTTCTTCACTATCCCTGCCATTTCCATCTGGTATACTGCTTTAGTTAAACCCTCGTTTGCTCCCCCTAATTTTATCTTTGGGCCGGTCTGGACGGTTTTATATCTTTTAATGGGAATTTCCCTATATTTAGTCTGGGAAAAGAAGGATAAAAGAAGGGTAATCCGCGGAAAAGGATTGCAATTTTTTGCGCTCCAGCTGGGACTCAATGTTTTATGGTCTGCTATGTTCTTCGGTCAAAAATCTCCCGCCTTAGGTCTTTTAGTTATTGTTTTATTATGGGTAGCAATTTTTCAAACTATCAAATTTTTTGGAAAAATTAATACTGCCGCGTCCTACCTTCTTTATCCTTATCTTTTGTGGGTTTCTTTTGCCGCTGTGTTAAATTTCATGATCTGGCAGCTTAACAGATAAACTTTTCTCATCTACTTCTAAATGGTATGTTTAATTTCTACCTGATGCATTTTTATGTTGCATCTTTGCTATACTCAAAGTATGGCAAAAGAGGACAAAGTTGAGGGCTTAACTTCAAAAGAGGCATCAGAAAAACTTCTACAGTTTGGGCATAATGAAATTACCGACTCTGCCCGAAACGGGCCCTTAAGGATATTATTGAGGCTGGTACGTAATAATTTTATCATTTATCTTTTATTTTTCGGGGCTATAGTTTCCTTTTATGTCGGGGAACAACTTACCGGCATTACTATTCTGGCGGTACTTCTTATTATTATTGGGGTGACTTTTATCCAGGAATTTAGAGCCGAGCAGTCAATCCGTGCCCTCCGGCAAATGATTATGCAAGTATCGAGGGTAGTAAGGGATGGAAGGGAGCAGGAAGTTTTATCAAAAAAACTGGTACCGGGGGATTTGGTAATACTCCGGCTTGGCGAGAAAGTTCCGGCGGACTCTATGGTTATTGACGAGAGCGAGTTGGAGGTAGATGAGTCGGTTCTGACAGGAGAATCAAGAGCTGTAAAAAAGAAAACTGGCGATCCAATTTACATGGGTTCATTTATTACAAATGGGAAATGTCAGGCGCAAGTTTTGCATACCGGTATGAATACCAAATTCGGGTCAATTGCCAATATGATTTCTGAAGCAGAAAAAAGTTTACCCCTCCAGGATAAGGTTAACCGAATTGCGGGATATATGGTAGTAGTGGCAGTTTTTATTTCCATCTTAACAGGTTTTTTGATGATAAGCCGGGCAGAGGCAGTGAATTCCGAGACAATTTCCGGGGCATTAATATTAATAATTGCCCTCTGTGTGTCTGCTTTTCCGGAAGGTTTACCGGTTGTGCTAACAACAACATTGGCAGTGGGAGCAACCCGGATGGCAGGGAAAAATGCCATTGTGAATAGGATGTCAATTATTGAAACTTTAGGTGAAACAACTGTTATTTGTGCCGATAAGACAGGGACGATAACCCGCGGGGAAATGACAGCCAAAAAGATAGTTACCCCCGGAGGCGCTATTGATGTTGGCGGAGCGGGTTTTGAAGTAAGGGGCGGTTTTAGCAGTGATGGCAGGACGGTAGAAATTGCGGAAAATTTGGAATTGAAGCTTCTACTTGAGACGGCAATTCTTTGCAATGATGCTAAAATTGAAAGAACCGGTGAGGATGAAGAGTATAAGGTTTTGGGAACACCGACTGAAGGAGCACTGCTGATTTTGGCCGCCAAAGCGAATATTTTTAGGGAAGACCTTGAAGGTAGCCGCCTTGAGGAAATTCCCTTCAGCTCCGAGAGAAAAATGATGTCTGTATTACATAAAGGTATAAATTCTACCCTGGTTTTAGCCAAAGGTGCGCCGGAAACTATTCTTTTAAAATGTAAATATATGCAAAAGGATGGTAAAACGATTCCTTTGACAGATGAAGAAAAAAAGCACTTTTTGCAGTTAAACAAGAAGCTAACCCGGGAAAGTTTCAGGACAATAGCTCTTGGGTTTAAAGAAGCAGATTCTGGTAAAAGGGATTACCAGGAAGAGGATTTGATCTTTTTAGGGCTTATTGCCCTGGAAGATCCGCCCCGGGAGGAAATTGCCGGATCTCTAAAAATTTGTAAAGAAGCCGGCATTGCAGTCAAGATGATTACAGGGGACCATCGGGAAACGGCGCTGGCTATTGCGGATGAAATTGGGCTTTCAGGTGAAGTTTTAGAAGGGGATGATTTGGATAAATTAACGGATGATGAGTTGTCAAAAATAATTAGGCAAATTGCGATTTTTACAAGAGTCAGGCCGGAACATAAAATCAGGATTGTCAGGGTTTTAAAACAACTTGGGGAAGTTGTGACTATGACAGGGGACGGGGTCAATGACGCTCCGGCTTTAAAAGAGGCGGATATTGGTGTAGCAATGGGGAGGACCGGGACTGATGTTTCACGTTCTGTTGCCGATTTAACCATAAAGGACGATAATTTTGCTACAATAGTTGAAGCCATAAAAGAAGGCAGAACAATTTTTACAAACATCAGGAAATTCGTAAGTTACCAGTTGTCCTGTAATTTTACGGAACTTTTTGTTCTCCTTTTGGGAGTAATTCTTGCCCCTGTTTTCGGCTGGGGTATACCCATACTTTTAGCACTGCAAATTTTATTCATGAATCTGGTAACCGATGATTTGCCGGCTATAATGTTGGGGCTAAATAAATCTTCGTTCGATGTGATGAAAGAAGGCCCCCGGAGAAAAGCGGCGATATTCAATATACAGCTTCTTATTATAACTTCTTTAGCGGCAGTTTTGATGACTATCCTGGTTTTGATATCCTTTTATTTATCATCCAATATCTTACTTCAGAATTTAGAGACTGCCCGGACAACTGCTATGGTCAGTTTGATACTTTTGGAAATTGCCGGAGCTTTTCATTTCCGCTCATTCCGCTACCCGGTTTTAACCAGGTCACCGTTTGTTAATGTTTATTTATTTTGGGCATCCCTGGCCTCACTTCTTGCTACTGCCTTAATACTCTATACTCCTTTAAACGCAATTTTTGAAGCTGTTCCTTTAGGGCTTTGGGGTTGGATTGTGGCTATGGGTGCTGCAGTTATTTTTACAGCCGTTTTTGATGTAGTCAAAAAGATTAAACTTTTTTCCATCCGTTAAAGTTTTTGGGGTCTGGTATAATTTTAAAGATGTATCTTCGAAGAATTCCAACCAGGCACTACTTGTCACACAAAAGGGACAAATCTAATTGGCTCATTTTTATTTTAATATTTTTTTTATTTTTAGTATTAATTATTATATTTAACCGTCTTTTACGTACAAGTTCTCTCATCGCTCCCGGGAATGTGTCCGGTCAAAATGAAATACCCATAAAAACTCCTTTGCAAAAGGCTGTCGAAAAAGCCATGGAGGAGGCACAGGGTACTTATTCCATTGTCATAAAAAATATGAAAACCGGGGAGAATTTAGAGCAGCTGGAAAATAAAAGTTATGAGCCGGGAAGTTTATATAAGCTTTGGCTCATGTCGGCTGTTTTTGAAAAAATAAGCCTTGGGGAAATAAAAGAAGGTGAAATATTAAGCCGTGATATTGCGTTTTTAAATAAGGAATTTAATATTGCCCCCCGGGATGCGGAAATGGCAAATGGTGTAGTGACTTTATCGGTCAAAGATGCACTGCACCAAATGATAGCCATTTCCCATAATTATGCAGCGCTTTTGCTTTTGGAAAAACTTAAGACGTCAAACTTAAAAGCTTATATTAAAAAAATTAGCCTCTTAAATTCTGATACCGGAACGCCACCCAGGACAACCCCGGCTGATACAGTCCTTTTTTTGGAAAAGCTTTATAAAGGAGAGTTGGTAAGCCCGGAATATTCAAAGCGAATGATGGAGCTCTTGAAGGAGCAAAAGTTAAATGATGGTCTGCCGAAATATTTGCCTGAAAAAGCACAAATTGCCCATAAAACCGGTGATATTGGCTACTTTAAGCATGATGCAGGAATTGTCTTTGCAGACAGTGGAGATTATATAATTGTAGTTTTTTCGGAAAGTAAATCTCCGGGAGGGGCACAGGAAAGAATTGCTCTTCTTTCAAAAGCAGTTTATGAGTATTTTACTTCTGTAAAACTTTGACAGCGCACGGTACAGAACATATTATTAAAGTATATAAATGGTTTTAAAAATTACATTTCTTATTTTTGTGGCAATTATGTTCATTGTGCCGGGGGCAACTTTTTTTGCCATGGGTGGTGTGCGCTCCGACGGACTTTTTAGACTGTTCGGGCTTTATGCCCTAACCCTTCTTTGGCTGCAGATAATTTTAGGCCCCTTCACACTGCCTTTATTAAAGGCGGGATTTAATGTCTTTCCCATCCACCGGGCAATTGGCATATCCGCCTTAATTTTAGCCATTTTACATCCTGCATTGTTTTTATCCGCTGCAACTTTGGAAACTTATTTGCCTGCCAATTTGTTAATATTTGGCTATCTTGGGCCAATTGCCTTGCTTTTACTGATTACCACAGCAACTACGGCTCTGCTTATGGGCAGGGCTCCTTTTTCGAAGTTTTGGCGCTTTTTGCACCCTTTAAATTATCTGGTTTTTACCCTGGTGTTGGTACACAGCTTTATGGTTGGTACTGAAACGCAATTTCAACCCCTCCGCTCCCTCTATATTATTTATGCCGGAACTTTAATTACTTCTTTTTCCTACCGGGTAATTTACAGGAGGTTTTTACAAAAATGAAAAGCGGGGTTATCATCATTGGGGTTCTACTTTTAATACTCGCAGCAGGCGGCTTTATCCTTACCCGGAATACCAATCGGCAATCTTTTGCCCCTAAAAGTGTTTCTGGGGAAAAGTCTCCTGAAATTTCCGGGCCGCAAGTTGTTGTCCAAAACCTGGATACCCCTTGGGGGATAGCATTTCTTCCCTCTGGAGAAATGCTTGTGACTGAAAGGCTTGGCAGGGTAAGACTGGGAGAGAAACTTGTAGCAACACTTTCTCAAGTCAAAGAAATTAGCGAAGGCGGGCTTTTGGGAATAGCCATAGATCCTGATTTTTCAAACAATAATTTTGTGTACCTGTACTATACATTTAGTGGTGATGTAAGTAGTACTTTAAACAGGGTGTCAAGATTTATATTTAAAGATAGCAAACTGGATGGTGAGGAGATAGTTGTTGATAATATTCCCGGAGCCCCAAACCATAATGGGGGAAGGTTAAAATTTGGGCCAGACAAATTACTTTATATCACAACAGGTGATGCCCAAAATCCCTCTTTGTCCCAGGATAAAAATTCTTTGGCAGGGAAAATTTTAAGGGTAAAGGGTGGAAATGTTGAGGTTGTATCTTTTGGCCATAGAAATCCCCAAGGGTTGGCATGGGATAATACAGGCAGGTTATGGGAAACAGAACATGGGCCTTCTGCACATGATGAGGTAAATTTGATTGAACAGGATAAGAATTATGGTTGGCCTGATATAACTGGCAACGAAACAAGAGCGGGGATGATTTCGCCTGTGATCCAAAGCGGGGATAATACCTGGGCTCCATCTGGTGTGGCATTTTTTGAAGGAAGAATTTTCTTTGGCGGCCTGCGCGGCACAGCTCTTTTTGAATTTAATCCGGTTGATAATTCCTTGAAAGAACATTTCAAAGGACAATTTGGCAGGATTAGGGATGTAATACTGGGCCCTGATAATATGCTTTATATTTCCACAAGCAACCAGGATGGCCGGGGCAACCCATTTGCCGGAGATGACAAAATAATCAAAATTAACCCCCAAAAATTGTAAATAATCCTGGGGTGTCAAGCTACATCCACCCCTAGTGTGCAGGGTTCGCCCGTTATTTTTTATTTTTCTAGTATCCCCACTTCTGATTTAATAAATCTTCTAATTCAAATTGCTGTTTTGCTTTTACTGCTTGCTCTTATGCTTTTTACTCTGGTTTCTAATTTTAGAAAGCTCCGAAGGGGAGAAAATATTGTAAATCTTAAAAAACCCTTGCAGACGATTCTTTATTTTTTATCATCCTTGGTGGCTCTAATTATATTAGGAATTTCGGTTATGATTTTATTATCATTATTTAATGGAGGTACCACTGATATAAGTACACCGCATTTTTTCCCGCTCGATAACCCAAAGGGTGAATATAAGATAACCTTAGGTTGTCTTGGAGGACAAGGAACCACTTTTAATATAGAAGAGTCTAAGATAAGGTACGGTCCTAATGGCACCTATGATAAATATTGTGTTGAATATACAGGAGCAGATATTTGTTGTATGGGCAAAACAAACTTTTTAAGGATAACAATTGGAAAAAGTAAAGTTGATCTCGAGCCCTTTTTTGGGAAAAGGGTAAAGAATATAAAGGGTGGTTGGGGGTCTGCAAACGGCATGGCAGGATTAAATATTGATAGTCTAGAATTAGCAGAATAATCTATTTCTTCAAACTGGATTTTGGATTTTAGGTTTAGGGCTTAGTAATTAAAATCTTATCCAATTCTTACACACAAGTGATATATTTTAGGTTATAAAACTTATGAACATTCCGGGAAAGATTATTATTTTAATTTTAGCCCTTGTTTTAATGGCAATTTTTGCTTTTGTATTTTTCCCCAAAAAAAATACCAACTCTTTAACTAATCCGGGAACCCAGGCTCAGGCTGATATAACCCAGGGTCCTCAAGCATCCTCCCATCCTTTACAAATATCCGAGATGAGGAAAAAGGAATATCCCGGTAGTGAGATTACTGTCGAAAGGGAACTTAATCCCGGAAGTAACTACAAACAATATTTGGCCTCATACAGGTCCGAAGGGTTTAAAATTTTTGCGCTTTTGACTGTGCCAAATGGTATCAAACCAGAAAGCGGTTGGCCTGCAATAATTTTCAACCACGGATACATTCCTCCGGCCGAGTATACAACTACAGGCAGATATGTGGCTTACACTGACGCTTTTTCCCGTAATGGTTATATCGTTTTTAAACCGGATTACAGGGGGCATGGGAATTCTGAAGGCAATCCGGAAGGGGCTTATTATTCCACAGCTTATACAACTGATGTATTAAATGCAGTGGCATCTGTCAAAAAATACAAAGACGCTGATCCGGAAAGGATTGGAATGTGGGGACATTCAATGGGAGGAAGTATAATTCTCCGTTCTATGGTTGTTTCCAAAGATATTAAAGCCGGGGTAATTTGGGCGGGGGTTGTAGCCTCATATGAAGATATGATGAAAAACTGGAGAAGGTCTACCCCCTTTACTCCTTCGCAAAGGGAACGGGAATTTATGCGCCCGGGCAGACAGACCTTGATTGACAAATATGGGGATCCGGATAAAAACCCGCAGTTTTGGCAGTCAATTTCCCCTATATTTTTTGTGGGTGATGTTTCCGGACCAATACAGCTTCACCACGGAACTTCTGATAATGAAGTGCCTTTGCTTTTTAGTGAACGCTTAAATGAAGCCCTTAAAAATGCCAACAAGCCCGTGGAATTTTTTACCTACAATGGCGACGACCACAATTTATCCAACAATTTAACTCTGGCGCTAGATCGTTCGGTCTCCTTTTTTGACAAATATCTGAAGAATTAAAATATTTTTTCAACTAATAGTCCAAGGCCCAGAGAGAAAGGGAAAATTAAAACTGCCCAAAGCGGTTTTGCTAAAACCAGCCAGCTTTTGCCTTTTAAATCTAAAACAGGATTAATAAGCGGAGAGATTACCAAAAACGGCACTAGAATTATCGGCGCATAGGTTATAACAAAAAGCGGGAGCAGGAGTGGTGAGATTAAAGCTCCGGCCAAATTCAGTCTAACCAGATTGCCGATAACTCCGTCGGCCGCGACTTCATAAAATCCTCCGGCAACAACTACCATTTGCCAGGACAAGCGGTAAGAAAGCAGAAAGCGGGCAAAAAGATAGCTTAACAAAGTGTAGAAAGGCACGGTCATAATAAGATCAGCAACTAAATTGGAACTGATGGCAGCTCCGCTCGCCTGAAAGAAGTTTTGTGCTGCCCAAATAATAATTTCCAGAAAAACCGATCCCGCAAAGGTTAAAACAACGAAAGAAAGATTGGGGTTGATCAGGCTAAGGGCTTCCCGTAAAAACCGGCAGAGAATTACCCCAAAGATTAAAGTATAAAAAATAGCCGCAAAGTAACCAACAGCAATAGCTTTATCAGACGGTTTGCCATTAAGTAAATTGTTGACCATGAGAACTGCAAAGAAGATAACCAGGCCTGAAAAAAAGACAGAGAACAATCTTGCCATCATGTAATACTTATATATTATTTATAAAATCTGGCTTTTGCAAATTCTTCCTGGGCCAGATCATTTTTTCCCTGATCCTGATAAATTTCACCCCTAATTTGGTAAAGCTCGGAAAATGCCCGATTATATTTGTTTAATATTTGATCAGTTAAAGCAAAAACCCTCTCATAATTTTTTAACTTTTGATAAGCCAAAATAGGTTCAATTTGGTACCATAATGTTCTGAAAGGAAGCTTTCCCTCCACTTCCTCAAAAAATTGGACTGTTTTTTGGTAATCTCCCAAATAATAATATGCCACTGAAATATTAAACTTAGTGAAAATATTATTTTGATCATCTTTGAGTTCCTTTTGGGCAATTTGCAGAGCCTTTTCCCAGGCAATTTTCTCATCTAAATCTTGTCCCAAAATTTGTTCAACTATGTCTTGTTTTTCTTTAGGGACCAGAACAAGATATTCATAGTTAAACCCCTGCCAAAGTTTTAAGAAATCCTCATATGAATATTTTAAATCTGCGCCTTGCAGGGAATCATCCTGAATAATCTGTCTTGAATTATCATCATATCCGCGGATCAGCCTGTAATGCCCTATATCGTCATTTAACTTTAACCATGTTCGAGTGATTACAGGCATATCATTTGCAATAAAAAGTTTTAATTTTTCAATATCTCCGGCCGGCCTGTGATATGTTAGAAGCCTATAACCTTCTGCTTTTTTGGCCAGCTCGTCTAAAGTCACTGACTTGTCATCATTGTCTCCCTGGGGATTCTGAAATGGCCTTAAAGCCTGGCCCAAAGTTTGTTGGGTTTCGTTGATGCCAAAATAAGACAGGGCCATGGAAAGGGCTGCCGGCCCGCAATTATTGAAAGTTTGAAAAACCTGAATGGTTTTGGGGATTATTTTGGATGGGGGAGCAGGAGGAAGAGTTGGAGTGGGCGTGGATATGGGTATTGTCACTGGCGGGAGGGAATTGGTACTGCTTTGCGGAACAATTAATTCCTGATTTGAGGAAAATTTCAGATAAAAAGCCCCAAAAAAGAGAATTAAAATGGCAGGTACAACCAGCTTCAACATGAGGCTGAAATTATAACATATCCTAAATTGTCAGAAATGACCACCAGGGTTCGCTGTGTAGTTTAACTTGGCCACTTTCCGCTTCAATTTCCGCCTCAACCTCATGCCTGACAGGAATCAGCCCCAAAAGCCTGGTTTGCCGGTCTCCCGTAATCCTAAAATTGACACTGTTGTCATCTGCCAATTCCAACTCGATTTCGCCCCTTTGAATAATGCCCCTATTTCTGGCAATTTCCGCTGCCTGGTTGGGCAAAATTCTGATTTCGCGCCTGATATTTCCCGCCTGGACAAATAACCGACCTTCGGCATCAACAGCCAAAGGGAAAGCAGATCTTGTCACAGCCGGAACATTGTCCGAGATAAGCCTGACCCTGTTATTATCTTCAATCTGGAATTCCACCTCACGATTCTGCCTGTTATTTTCCCCCTCAAGATTATTTAGGATATTGAGCCTGATCCGGTCCTCGGGGATATTTCCCAAAACTTGTTCCTGACCATTGATATCTTCTGCTTCAAACTCAAATCGACCTCCACTGGCGTGGATTTCAATGCCGGACATCCCCGGGTTGACAAAAACCTGATTGGCGCGTTCGACTAAATCCTTTTCCCCAACATCATCCACTCCGGAATTTTGCGATCCCGAGCCTCTGACTTCCACTTCCGAGCCTCTATTTTCCGTTTCCCGCCCCCGTGCTTCCGGCTCTCTTCTTGCTTCATTCTGGCTGTCATCAGCACCGTCTTTAGCAAGAGCCGGGCTCCCATTTGACACAGTGGTGGCAATAAGAATTGACATCAAAATTATGATGACTAATTCCGGAATTGCCCTGGTCGATTTTCTTTCCATCTCCCGCGTATTTTCCCAAGTCTAGATTAAAACAAAGTGAATTTTTTGTAATAAATTAGTAAACAGTCTAAACCCTATAGATGGTCTTCTTGATCTGCTTCTGCTTCCTCTTTGGTTTTATGCACTATATCGTCTTTATGATGAGGTGGGGCATAGATAGTATAAAGCTGCAATACATCAGTTGAAGATGTATTTATAATATTGTGCTTTGTCCCGGCCGGGACAATGATAACATCACCGTCTTTTATGTTTTGCTCCTCACCATTCATGATGACCTTGCCTTCACCTTTTTCAATCCTTAAAAACTGGTCAGTTATCTCATGTACTTCCATGCCGATCTCTTCATTGGGTTTTAGGCACATCAAAACCAACTGGACGTGTTGCCCCGTGTATAAAACCTGCCTGAAGTAAGAATTTTCCCGTGTTTTCTTTTCAATGTTACTTATAAATCCTGTCATTGTTTTCACCTCCCGCAAATCTATTGTAGCAGATTAAACAAAAGTTAGAGCAGTACTGATTCTGATATAATTTATACGTGGAAGTATTTGCCTTTATTGACAGTCAAAATTTAAATCTTGGAATAAGATCTTCAGGTTGAAAGAAGGACTTTATTATGTGGATTGACCTATTACGAGAGTCCTTGGAACAAAAAAAGACTGGCATTCGCGGTCGGTCGAAACCTTAGGCTAGTCCAGTCATCGTGATGAATGTATGTTATCACGAATAACCCCTAAATTCAACTGGGATTTAAATAAAAGTTAAGGCAGTACCGAGTTTTCCGGCGCGGCCGGTTCTGCCAATCCTGTGGGTATAATCATCATATGTTTCAGGCAAATCAAAATTTATGACATGGGACACATTGGGAATATCCAAACCGCGGGAGGCCACATCCGTAGCCAATAGAATTTGAATTTGATTTTGTTTAAAAGATTGCAAAATTCTTTGCCTATGTCCTTGTGTTTTATTGCCATGGATTGCCCCAACCTTAAAACCTCTGCGCTCCAGTTCCTGGGTCAACTTTTCCACCCCATGTTTGGTTCTGTTAAAAATTAAAACTTTTTCAAAACCGTCAGAAATTAAAAGGTCGTGTAATTTATCAACTTTACTCCCTCCAGTTTCCACCTTGACCACATCCTGGTTAATAGTGGCGGCAGTATCAGTAACTTTGACAGAAACCGTCACCGGATTTTCAACAAAAGCCTGCAAAATCCCTTGGATTTTTAGAGAAATGGTGGCAGAAAAGAATAGTGATTGCCTCTCTGCGGGTAAAAGTGAGATAAAAAATCTTACATCATTTATAAACCCGATATCAACCATTAAATCCACCTCATCCAAAATAAAAGTGGAATAATCTTCCATAAAGACAACTTCCCTTTGGATTAAATCCTTAAGCCTCCCGGGAGTGGCGATAACTACATGGGGATTTCTCCTCATATCATTTATTTGCCGGTTGATGTTAGCCCCTCCGATAATGACCGTGGAAGATAATTTCATATCGGCTGTCAAACTTCTGAATTCCTCCAAAGTCTGCATAGCCAATTCTCTGGTTGGGACAACAATCAAGGCACCCTGGTTCCGGTCCTTATAGATTTTATTTATTAAAGGAATTAAAAAGGCGGCAGTTTTTCCCGTTCCGGTATTGGCAAGACCAATTAAATCCCTGCCTTGCAAAATTGGTTCAATAGCTTGATCCTGAATTGGGGTAGGCGAGCTGTAGCCTTTTTTGGATATGTTAGAGAGAAGTGCGGGAACTAAATTAAAATTCTCAAAACTTTGGTGGGAAAATTGGTAATTTTCTTCCACTACAGACGGGTCTGCCTTCCTAATAAACATAGACATATCCCGGCCCAGAAGCCGTGAAGTTTGAGATCCATTTTGAAACCTGCGGGGCCTATTGCCTCCTCTGTATGATCTATACATAAAAATTTTCTTGGTAGTTGAAAAAGAACACGAAGAAAAAAATCTTAGAAGCTACTCAAAAATATGATCCTGCTAACCTTGTAGCTTTCTGCTTGAGATAAACTGGCAGTAAATAAAAGGAAGAATAATCGAATTGCTTTAATTCTAAATCAACTGAGAGGAAGTATAACACAGCAAAACTAATAAAGCAAGTCCTATAATTTGAGCGTAGCGAGAATTTCAAGCTCTGCTTATAATTTGAGCGTAGCGAGAATTTCAAGCTCTGCTTATAATTTGAGCGTAGCGA
>CAYRCR010000003.1:6153-12381 GCA_964422835.1 uncultured Gammaproteobacteria bacterium | reverse complement strand
GAATTTCAAGCTCTGCTAATTTGCAGCTATGGAATTTTCATCCTGGGCAAGATATAATCAAGCTAATTATTATGGCGGCAGAAATAATACTATTTCCGGGGGGAAATACGGGATTATCGGAAAAATGTTCCGGTGAATATCTTTCCCAAGCCCTAGATCTGTTAAAGTATCGCGGGCCAAGGCGGAAATTATTAAGTTTTTTCTGGAGGAACAGGTGTATGGAAGCAAGAGGATCGGGTGATTTAGGGGAAGAAATTCTTGCTTTTAGAGAGTTGGCTAGGCTGCGTGGTCCGGATAAAGCAGAAAGAATCCTTGCATTCCCAAAGGTTAGGTTCCTGCGAGAACAACGAACGCAATCCAATACATTGCCATGCGAGCTAATTAGACTTGCAGATATTTTAAGTTCACGTGAAGCATGAAGTTTCTTCTCATATCCTGGGAAACCAGAAAAAATAAATAAATATACAAAAGAAAAATAAGATAAAGATTGCAGGATATACGATTTTATTAAGACTTTTGTTTTCATTGCTGGCTCTTCCAAAAATGAACATGAAAATATAGGAAATTAAAAATAGGATTGTAAATAGGGGGATAAAAACATTCAGGGCAATAATTTTATTAAACTTGGTAGGGTCATCAAAGGAGCCACTTTTTTCAATAAACGGGGCTTTTATAATTGGGAAATCTACAGATCTTCCTGCGAGGCTTACTCCTGACCAGGGTACCGGCAAACCACGGTTTAAATAATACCAGGATTTTTCATTATAAAGATGTGGGTAGTTAGATCGTTCCAGGCGCATATTCCAAAATATGCCCGAAAAAAAACAGATGAAAAAAGTCATCTCAAAAGCTAAAATAAACCCCTTAAAGTTCCAAAGTTTATTCATTACCAGTCAAATTATATGGTATATTAATGCCAATGTCACATCTTCATTATCCTTTATTGAATTAAATTTTGGTACAATACCTGCATGAGTTTAAAGGTTGGGATAGTTGGGCTTCCTAATGTTGGCAAGAGTACTCTTTTTAATGCTCTTTTGAAAAAAAGGGTGGCACTCTCTGCCAATTATCCTTTTGCCACTATTGAACCCAATGTGGGGGTTGTGGCAGTGCCGGACGCGCGCCTAAATGAGCTTGCGGAGTTGGTGAAGAACGAGGAAAAAATGATGAGTCTCCCGCCACTTGTTCCGGCTGTGGTGGAGTTTGTGGACATTGCGGGCCTTGTTAAAGGCGCATCAACAGGGGCGGGTTTGGGCAACCAATTTTTGTCCCATATAAGGGAAGTAGATGCCATAATACAAGTGATAAGGGATTTTAGTGATGAGGGGATAGTCAGGGAGGGCAGTGTTAGCCCGGAAGAGGATAAAAGTATAATAGAAACAGAGTTGGGTTTATCTGATTTGCAGGTTTTGGAAAAACTGATAATAGGGCAAGAGAAACTTGCCAAAACTTCTAAGGATCCACTGGAAAGCAAAAAAATAGAAATCTTAAATTCTGTTAAGAAAAACCTGGAAGAGGGGAAAATACTTGGCCATTATGAGATGGGTGATGAAAGATTGGAAGTTTGGTTTAAAGCTTTGCCTCTTCTAACAATTAAACCCCATCTTTATGTTTACAATGTTTTAGAAAAAGACTATTCGACTAAATTATGCGATCGTCAAATCTTGGAGAGTGAGTTGGTTATTTGCGCGAAAATTGAGGAAGATTTAGCGGATTGTAATGAAGAAGAAAGAAGGGAATATTTGGAAAGCTTGGGGATTATGGAAACTGGTTTGGAGAGATTGATAAAAAAAGCCTACTCCCTTTTGGGATTAATTTCATATTTGACTGCCGGGCAGAAAGAAGTTAGGGCCTGGACTATAAAAAAGGGGACAAAGGCTCCGCAGGCTGCCGGAGTGATCCATACTGATTTTGAAAAGAATTTTATCCGGGCCCAGGTGATAAATTATAATGAGTTATTAGTTCATGGTTCATGGTCAAAAGCAAAAGAGGCTGGGAAAATAAGAACTGAAGGAAAGGATTATATTGTCCAGGATGGGGATGTGATTGAATTTTTAGTTGGAAGCTAGTACAATTCCATAGATGAATAAATATGTTCTGACTTTAATATTAAAACCTGACCTGGATGAGAAAGCCCGTAAGGAGCTTTTATCGTCTGTTGTAAAGAGGTTTGGGAAGCTTGAGAAAGAAGAAATGTGGGGAGCCAAGGATATGGTTTATCCTATAAAGCACCAAACCAAAGGTTTCTATGCCCACTACACTTTTGAAGCGGAGCCTTCGTCAATTTCCTCCCTTGACAAAGACTTGAAAATTGATGAAGATATATTACGTTATCTACTAGTAAGGGTAAAGTGAAAAGTGTAGATAATTATTTTATATGTCATCAAGAAGTTGGAATAGGATAGAGCTGATTGGTAATTTAACCCGCGACCCCGAGATGAGATTTACGCCTTCCAGCACAGCTGTGGCTACGTTTGGCCTTGCCACTAACCGTACCTATACTTCCAATGGTGAGAAAAAAGAAGAGGTTGATTTCCATAAAATTGTGGCTTGGGGGAAACTGGCTGAAGTCTGTTCGCAGCTTTTAAAGAAAGGCTCAAAAGTTTTTATTTCCGGAAGATTGCAATACCGCGAATGGACAACCCAGGAAGGCGGAAAGCGCCGCGATGCCGAAATAGTTTTGGAAGATATGGTACTTTTAACTCCTAAAGGAGGGGTATATGAAGGTGCAGAGAATATTCCCGCAGGGGAAGTCCCGGAAGCGCATCAGGAAGAAGAGGCACCGCCCCAAAAGGCACCAAAAGCAAAAGAAGAATCAAAGGAAAAAGCTGATGAAAATGTGGCTCTGGACGAAGACCTTCCCTTCTAACTGGTTTAAGTGTATAATCCCCTGATATGGCAGTAAAAAGAAGTGTAAAATCAAAGATTACCGGCGCGAAAGAGCCGGTGCCTGAAAAACAGGCTGCAGTGCCTGTGGAGGAGGTTAAAACGCGGTCCAAGAAGTTTTGCCATTTTTGCAAAACAAGGACAGAGCCCCGTTACTTTGATATGCAATCTCTAAGGCGGCATTTGAGTGACCGGGGCAGGATTGTACCAAAGATGAGGACAGGGACCTGTGCCAAGCATCAGCGGATAGTAGGGAGGGAAATAAAGCGCGCAAGACACCTTGCAATTTTGCCTTTCACTATCCGCATCTGATTTAGTACAATTAAGTTATGTTGCATGTAAGGGGATTCGCGGCATATTTTCCAAAGATAGGTCAAATTGAGGCTGAAAAGGTAGCCTTACGGATTGGTTTTAAGGGTAACCCCAGGCTTCTCAAAAATAAAATTGCCAACCGTATTTTGTACTCTCATGCAATTGCCCAGACTCAAGAAGAACTGAAAATTGACCTCGCAATACTCTTTGAAGCAGTGAAACTTTCCGGCGACCTGTATTATAAAAAAAGCATTGGGAAAATTTTTATACCCGAAGGACTGGCTAATAATTTTCCCGACATAAAAGCGGTATCGGCAATTTTTATTGAAGCTCTAAAACCGAAAGTTGGGACGGAGGTTGCGCTAAGCAAATAATGAACCAATTATTTATTCCTAAGCGGATTAGGGTTGAGGTTGACAAGATTGTCCATGTCAGGCGTCAGCTGCTTTCCGGCGGGTGTGATATAAACTTTAAGTTGGGTCAGAATTTGTCCCCTTCGGATGTTCTTTGCCAGGGACAAAAGACTTCAGGATTTTGGATGGTGCATTTAGCGTCAGAATTATCTGTAAGGGTACAAGATGCGCCGAAATTCTTAAAAAGAAAAATCGGCCAGACAATTTTTCAGGGGGAAATTCTGGCGGAGAAAGTAAGCAGGTTTGGGTTGGGGAAGAAGCTGATTTTTGCTCCGGTCGATGGGATAATTGAAAGTTATGATTGTTCTGCCGGGATGCTCAAAATCAAAATGTCAGCTTTGGCCCAAAAAGTGCTGTCCGGCGTATATGGCATTGTTGACGCAATAGACAATAGCTCAAATTCTGTGGTGATTCGCACCCAGGCTACTATTATCCATGGCGTGTTGGGTTGCGGTAAACAAAAATGCGGTATGCTGAAAGTTTTAAAAAATGAAAGCAACCTGGTCGGATCTTCGCAGATTACCAGTGACCTTCGGGGGAAAGTTGTAGTAGGTGGAGCAATAGCCATTTCAGAGGCTTTAAAAGCGGCAGAAAGCGTCGGCGTTGCCGGGTTAATCATAGGGGGAATTGACATTTGGGACTTTAAAGCCGTATCAGAGAGTTTAGGGCTAACTTCTCTTCTGGTGACTGAAGGGTTAGGCTCAATTTCCATAGGGAGGGATATTTTTGCGCCCCTTTCGGAGTTTGACGGCAAGTTTGTTATTTTGGGAGGATCAGAGAGGACCCTGGTCCTGCCGGGCCAACAGCCTGCTTCTAACCTCCCCATAAACCCTAACGGTGCAGGTAGTATGGCGGAAATTAAAACAGGGCTTAAAGTGAGAATTATTGCTGATCCTTTTTATGGGGTTCAGGGGCTTATTGAGGCTGTTGATGCTGTGGAAAGTTTGCTTCCATCGGGGCTTCGTTCTACCCTCGTGACAATTGCTACCGAGAGGCGTAAAATTAGACAGCCGTATCAAAATATTGAAGCAGTATGAGGAGAATCAACGTAACTTTTCTATTAATAGTGGTACTCTCGTTTATTTTAGGCTGGCAGTTGGGCCACCATGACTTTACCATTAAATGGCAGAAGTTTAAGCCTGAAATTGGGCTTGTTAATGAAGCGCCGAAGGATACAACTTTAGATTTTAAGCTTTTTTGGCAGACTTGGGAACTTCTGGGCAGGGAATATATTGATAAAAAAGCGCTGGATCCCCAAAAGCTTTACTATGGTGCAATTCAGGGAATGGTTGCAGCACTGGGTGATCCCTACACGGCTTTTTTGCCCCCAAAGTCACAAAAGGCCACTAAAGAACAATTATCGGGTTTGTTTGAAGGTGTGGGTATCCAGTTGGGGTTTAATAAAGAAAAGCGGTTAGTGGTGGTGGCGCCACTTGCAGGTACTCCCGCGGCAAAAGCCGGGGTAAAACCGGGTGATATAATTTTGGAAATAGACAAAAAGGACACTGTCAATATGAGCCTGCCTGATGCAGTGTCACTGATTAGAGGACCGAAAGGGACGGATGTTACCTTGACTATTTTCCGTGAAGGGAATGGTAAACCGGTTGGCTTTAAACTAACCCGTGATGAAATCATAGTAAAATCTGTGGAATTGGAAACAAAACTTACCCCAACAGGTAAAAAAATTGCTCTTCTTAAGGTGTCCAGTTTTGGGGAAAAAACTGCCGGCGAATGGGACGGGGCCGTCAGTACAGCACTCTCCAATGCTCCACGGGGGGTAATTGTCGATGTAAGGAATAACCCCGGTGGATTTTTGGAAGGCGCTGTTTATTTATCATCGGAATTTCTGGAGGGGGGCGTTGTTGTTATGCAAGAAAATGCCGAGGGGGAAAGGACGGAACTTAAAGTTAACCGGACTGGTAAAATGTTAAAAATGCCGCTTATCGTGCTTATCAATAAAGGTTCTGCCTCCGCTTCGGAAATTTTTGCCGGGGCAGTGCAGGACTACGGAAGAGGGAAGCTCATCGGGGAGCAGTCTTTCGGCAAGGGGACTATCCAGTCCTCACAGGATTTGCCGGAGTCTACAGGGATTCATATAACCACTGCCAAATGGTTAACTCCTAAAGGCCGCTGGATACACGACACGGGTCTTACCCCTGATGAGAAAGTGGAGCCTGGAGTGTCGGAGGATTCAGATTTACAACTTGAACGCGCGCTCAAGCTTTTCGATGAAAGCTTTGTGAAGTGATATAATTAACTGTTTAATATGGAAAAACAACCGCCCCGCCAGTTGCCTAAATTATCCACTTTGTTTTTAGCAATTATTTTGGGAGTGTTATCCGGTATAGGCATTTTTCAGCTGGCAAGCAAAGGCCTTTTACCTGTTGGTAATTTACCCAAAATTGAAATTCCCGCGCCTCAAAAAACAGTCTCAATTGTGGAGGAGGAAAATGCCGTTATTTCGGTGGTGGAAAAAGTTTCCCCGTCTGTGGTGGCAATTGGGGCAACAGCACGTATTTTTAATCCTTTTGATCCATTTTCTGTGCCCCGCAGCCAAAACAACACTATCGGCACCGGATTTATTGTATCGGATAAAGGTATTGTAGTGACCAATAAA
>CAYRCR010000003.1:0-6143 GCA_964422835.1 uncultured Gammaproteobacteria bacterium | reverse complement strand
GTCGTGGATCCTAATACCCGTTATAATGTCGTAACCCGCGATGGCCAGAAATTTGAGGTTAGAAAAATTTACCGTGACCCGATTCTGGATTTGGCAATAGTGCAAATTGACTCCGGAGGGCTTAAGGCTTTGGAAATGGGGGATTCTTCAAAACTTAAAGTTGGCCAGACTGTTATAGCGATCGGTAATGCTTTGGGGCAATTTACCAACACGGTTACAACCGGTATCGTTTCGGGCTTGGGAAGAAGGGTGGTGGCAGGCGATCCTTTTTCCGGTACAGCCGAGAGTTTGGATGATTTAATTCAAACCGATGCTGCCATCAACCCGGGAAATTCGGGCGGTCCGCTTTTAAACAGTGCAGGACAGGTTATCGGGGTTAATGTAGCCACCACGGAAGGCGCGCAAAATATCGGTTTTGCTATACCAATAAATTCTGTCAAAAAGATTGCCGATGAGTTTATCGAAAAAGGGGCTGTTTCGCGTCCGTTTTTGGGAGTCTCCTATCGCTTTATTGACAGAGATGTGGCAATTTTAAATGAAGTGCCACAAGGGGCCTATGTCCAGGAAATTGTGGAGGGATCGGCTGCGGAAAAAGCAGGCTTGGAAGTCGGTGATATTATCACTAAAATTGACGGCAAAACAGTGGATGGTGAATCGGTTATTTCAGAAACAATAACCGGGAAAAGAATTGGAGATACCCTGACTTTAACTGTCTGGAATAACGGAAAAAGCCGTGATATAAAGGCCACTTTACAGGAACTGCCTAACCAATAATAGTTAATATTCTCTGCATATGGGCCAAGTCTTTTTTTACTTCTATTTGAGCATCTGGGAAATATTTCATGGCCTCAATAATTGCCAGTTCTCCATGAGTGTAATCAATTTCCCCTATGATTAATTTTGGATGCCAGTTTAAATCTACAATTTGCTGAAATAATTTCCGGTAAAGTTCAAAGCCATCCTCGCCTCCGTCGAGCGCTACATGTGGCTCAAAATCTTTGACAGAGCAGTCAAGATAGGGGATTCGGGCGCTTGGGATATAGGGCAGGTTGGTGACAATGATATCTACTTGCGCCACCCCTCGCAAACCTTTTAATAGATTGCTTTTAAGAAATGTGATTTTATTTTCCACTCCATGCAGCATGGCATTTTGTTTGGCAACTCTTAAAGCTTTTTCTGAAATGTCCGTGGCAATCAATATCACACATCCGATGTGTGATATGATTTTAGCAGCAGTAACTGCTATGGATACGGCAATATTTCCGGCGCCGGTACCAAGGTCGAGTACGGTTAGTCGGTTGTCGATTCGTGGTTGATGGTTCGTAGTTTTTCGATGAACCATGAAACATGAACCATGAACAAATTTCAGCACCTCATCAACTAAAAGTTCTGTCTCTGGTCTGGGAATTAAAACGTCAGGAGTTACTTTGAATTTGAGTTTATAAAACTCGACATACCCCTGTATATATGCCTTGGGGATATCTTTTGTCGAGTTTTTCAAGCTCTGCTTATAGAATTCAACCCAACCCTGAATGTATTGTTTAGGCTTGTCCGCTTGAAGCCTTTTGTAAGGCATTAGTGATATCCTCCAAATCTCCTTCCAAAATTTGTTCCAAATTATGCCAGGATTTACCTATCCGGTGATCCGTCACCCTGTTTTGGGGAAAGTTGTAAGTCCTGATTTTTTCATTCCGCTCACCGGTTCCTACTTGAGCCGCCCTTTGTCCCCCCACTGATTTAGATAATTTTTCCTGCTCAATTTCCCAAAGGCGGGCACGGAGAAGTGACATGGCATTTTCCCTGTTTTGAAGTTGACTCCTTTCGGTTTGGGCTGTTACCACAAGCCCCGTAGGGATATGCCTTAACCTCACTGCGGTACTGACTTTGTTGACATTTTGTCCGCCGGCCCCGCCGGAGCGGAAGGCTTCAAATTCGATGTCGGCCGGGTTTATAAAAACTTCGGCATTTGATACTTCCGGCAATACCGCCACCGTGGCGGTAGAGGTATGAATTCTTCCCGAGCTTTCTGTGTCCGGAACCCGCTGGACCCGGTGTACACCCGATTCAAATCTTAAGGAATTGTAAACTCCCACCCCTTTTATCTTAAGGATTATTTCTTTGATTTGGCCCAATTTTCCCTCGGACCTGTCAAGTTCTTGTGTCTTCCAGTCTTTATTTTGAGCAAACCTGGTGTACATCCGTAAGAGATCTCCGGCAAAAAGGCCTGCTTCATTTCCTCCGGCAGCAGATCTTATTTCCAAAATTGCCACATTGGGGTTAACACTCTCTTCCTGCTCTTCAGAATATTCATCTGATGATTGATTGCCGGCAGAGGACGTCTGAAGTTCCTCTTTTTGCCTTTCCAGCTCATCAATTTCTATCCGGGCTAAATTTTTCATCTCCGGATCATCAAGGAGTTTCCTAGCCTCGGCAATTTTTTGATCGATAGCATCAAGCTGTTCTTTTAAATAGTCCATATTAGTAAGTCGTTAGCTATTAGCTGTTAGTCGTTAGATATATCATACCCTGTTTCCCGTCTTGTGGCTAAAGACTAATAGCTTGTTACTTATCTAAGAATTTTTCTTGCGGGCCTGCATTAGGAGATCTTTGAGGGTTGGCTTTTCTGTTTTTACTGTTTGGACCCGGGCCTGTCGGGCTTCCGTAATCTTGACGCGTTCTGCTTTCTTGACTTCCGATAAAGCTTTTTTCTTGCCGAATTTTTCAACCTGTCCTTCCGTGTCAACAAATTTTTGTGAGCCGGTAAAGAAGGGGTGGCAAAGGGCGCAAATTTCCACTTTAATTTGAGGCTGTGTTGAGCCGGTGGTAAAAGAGTTGCCACAAACACAGGTAATTTTGGCATCTCGGTAATATGTTGGATGTCCAGTTGCTTTCATAACTGAAGAATTATATCAAATTAAACCGAAGGTCGCAAGGCGAGTCGTATTAAGTCCGATGAGCCTTATGGTGTTTGTGTTTTTCGCGAGCCAAGGTTCCAAGATAGACGCCTAAAGCTATGAGCAAGGCCCCGATAATAAATGAAAATCTTAGTTGCTCATTTAAAATAAGCACACCCAGAGTAACAGCTACTGCAGGCTCAATATATTGGAACAGGTCAGCTTTTATCACCCCCACTCTGGCCAGTCCCCATTCAAACAGGAAATAGGAACAAATTGAGGCCCCGATGGTGATAAAGACCAGCCCGAAAATTCCAAGATAAGTGACTTGAGAAATCCAGCCGGGGTTTTGTAAATATTCCAAAAGGGCCGGGATTAAAAAAGTAACGGCCCCTGTCAGAAAAATTGCAGTGGTAATAATTAAGGTAGAGTATTTTTTACAGATAGTTTTTGAAAGGATTGCCCCCGAAACCCAGGAAACAGATGCCAGAATAATTAAGAAATTCCCAAGCATCATGCTGGCAGAAATTTGAACACCCAAAAATAGGAGCGGTATGCCAATTACGGCTATAGTCCCTCCAAGGCCCAAAATAATGCCGATTAAGTTGGCGCTGTAAACCTTTTCCCGTAAAATTACCCATCCTCCTAAAACAGAGATAATTGGTATAACCATAGTCAAAACCGAAGCGTCAATAACCGTGGTACGTGAAAGCCCCATGTAAAAAAAAGCAATGTTTAAAGAGGCCATTAATATTCCTACACAGATAAGTTTTGGCAAATCAACCTTCTCAATTTTGATTTTCTTTTCAGCCAGCAGAAATGGCACAAGAAGAAGGGTAGCCAAAAAAAAGCGCAGGAAAGCCAAGGTCATGGGCGGAAATTCAGCTAAAGTCAGTTTTGCTACCAGGAAGTTTAACCCCCAAATGATATGGGCCAGGATTATGGCTACATACGGCCAGGATTTCTTAAGAATATCGGAGCTCATTTTTATTTATGATTTACGAGTTATGATTTAAGATTCATAAATCATCCATCTTAAATCTTAAATCAATTTGGATAAAATTTCATCAATTAACATTGTCTGTTGGGTTTTCTCCTTAAGGTTTTTAAGCGTTATTTTATTGGATTTAGCTTCATCCGGTCCAATAATTACAACATAGGGAATTCCTTTTTGGTCAGCGTATTTTAATTGCTTATCCAGTTTTGTCCCCGGCTCCACCCAAAGTTCACAATTTATACCGTTCGAGTCCCTCGACTCCGCTCGGGATAAACTCCGTCGTAAAAAAGAGGCTACTTCTATGGATTTTCCCTCAAGGTCTGTATTAAAAACTGTTACTAAGACTTGAGCAGTCTTGGGTTTTAAGTCAGGAAGTTTCTTGTATTGCTCCAAAATAACTTGTATTGGAATATCACCGCTGGCAAATCCTACTCCCGGTACTTTTTCCCCACCGATTTGAGCTGTTAAATTATCAAACCTGCCCCCGCCGAAAAGCGAACGGCCGAATTTTCCACTCTTGTCCCAAGCCTCAAAAACTGTCCTGGTGTAGTAATCAAAACCCCGGACAATGCTTGGATCAAACTCAATAAAATCCAAAATTCCCGGGTACTGTTTTAATGTCTCAAAAACTTGGGTAAGCCAAGGGGACTTGCTGTAATCCTTTTCGGTCAAAATTTCCTCAACTTTTTCCACTACTTCTTTGGATAATCCTACACCTAAAAGGCTTAAGCGGAACTCGTCAGTGGTTATTTTTTCTTTGCGGTCAATGAGTCGCAAGACCGGGCAAACTTGTTTTTCGCTGGTGCCAATTTCTTTGAGTCTGGTTTGCATAAATTCCCGGTCGTTGACTTTAATGACAACCTCGCTGGATGTGAGTCCTAAAGCTTTAAGATACTGGGTGGCAATAGCTATAATTTCCGCATCGGCTTCCGGAGTTTCCGGTCCCAGAAGATTTACTTCCAGCTGGAAAAATTCCCGGGTCCGGCCTTTTTGTGGCTGTTCGTATCTGAATGTCCTGCCAAAGGAAAACCAGCGGATAGGTTTTAAAAGTTCCTGGGAACGCTGTGCCACCATCCGAGCGTAAGTGGGGGTAAATTCAGGGCGGAGGATGATGGTTTGCTCACCACGGGCTGAAATAGTAAAAGTTTGTCCCTCTAGAATTTCCTGGCTGGTTTTATTGGCATAAAGGTCAAAATATTCCAAAATCGGGCCATCTACTTCCTGATAGCCAAACTTTTCGGCAAACTCCCGGATTTTTCCATAAAGATAATTCCGGAAAGCCATTTGTTCCGGATAAAAATCCCGCGTTCCTTTAACTGGTTGGACAATTTGTTTATTCATACTTGGTAATTGTATCTTAAAGATTAAATTAATTCAAAATGTCACAATCGGTCACCTCATGTGTCCGCATAATCCACCCCCGGGGTGTACATGATATGCAATAAACTTGACGGGTGTATTATAATCTAAATTAATTTTATTAATGGAAAAAGTAGTTGAGACAAAATCATTTGACGCATTGGTAGGAAAAATTGCTCAATATCGCCAGGAGCACAAGGGTGACGAAGATGTTTTGGGCTACACTGCCTGTTTTGTTATCGGGCTGCGTGCAATGATTAACGGCAATGACTTTGGGCTAAGAAGGCTTGTTCTTTGCGCGGATGATCTTGGTAGTATGCCTGCTTTTGATATGGGATACCATTATAAACCTCTTGATCCGAGCCGGAAACAGGAAGCCCATACTCGTGCAACATTGGAATTTTTTGCCCATCTGAAAAATTGGCTTTTGGATGGCCGGTTCCTCTCCCGTAAAAAGGATAGTTTTTGTGCTGAAACTTTATTTCCTAGCTTGCAGCTTGTTGAGCGTTTCCCCAAGAAACCAGGGGAGGCTTTCAGTCTTTCTCTAGAGAAAATAGTGCCGAAACCTAAGGTTGAATCCAGCTGATATGTTACATCGGGCTATCATGGAAACCGACCCGGAAATGGATCACGCAAAATCATGACATGTCAGAAAATTGCGTGATTCCTGTAAAGTTCCACATCGGGGGTGGAAGACTGGACTTGTAGACTTGTGTTAGAATGCGGGGTGGATGGGTATTGAAATTAAATTTGACCCCAGTAGAAGATATTTTTTAGAACAGTCAATAAAAGGACCGCTGGGTGTAATGTTTCTAGGACTTCTTTCTGAACAGAGCCTGCATCCTGAATATTCTACTGAACTTCCTTTGCCAGAAAACATGTACGGTGTTGAT
>CAYRCR010000002.1:56310-81719 GCA_964422835.1 uncultured Gammaproteobacteria bacterium | reverse complement strand
TACGATATACGCTATGTTACAAAAAATATTAACCTTTTCTTTCTATTTATTATTCGCCATAACCCCACTTCTTTGGGCTCCCTGGAGCTTTGAGCTTTTTGAATACAACAAGATGATGTTTGTCTATTTTTTGACAATCATTATTGCCGGCACTTGGTTTCTCAAAATCATAAATCAAAAATCATTAATCATAAATCGTACGCCCTTGGACATTCCCATTTTGATATTTTTGGGAGCCAATATTTTATCAACCATCTTTTCAATTGACACACACACTTCACTTTGGGGTTATTATTCAAGATTAAACGGGGGGCTGCTCTCAACCATTTCCTACACTTTGCTTTACTTTGCCCTGGTGTCTAATTTTGATCTTGCCCAAATTATTAAATTTCTAAAGGCTGCTCTCTGGGGGGGGTTAGTTGTATCTCTTTGGGCTATCCCGGAACATTTTGGTGTTTCCCCTTCCTGTATTCTTTTGGGCGGAGAGGCCAATGCTTCCTGTTGGGTACAGGATGTTCAGTCGCGGGTTTTTGCCACATTAGGCCAACCTAATTGGCTGGCAGCTTATCTGACCATGCTTATCTTCCCCACCTTTTATTTTATTCTCACCGCCCCTTCCAAACTATACGCTATACGCTATACTCTATACGCTATACTTTTGTACCTGGCTTTCACTTTCACCTATTCCCGCGGAGGCGCTTTGGGCTTTTTAGCAGGCCTGGCAGTTTTTATCCCATGCGTTTTATGGCTCCACCCCGGAGGCGGAAGCTTAAAACGTATGGCTCTGGTTTTGACAAGCTTCCTTATTATAAATATATTGTTTGGCTCAGCCTTAACTTCCTTTAAGCTACTTTCAAAATTTGCGCCTGTTGCCCGGCCCGCTATTAATCTTTCAACTGCCGTATCCCGCCCTGGCGGGACCCAGCTGGAAAATGGAGGAGGAGAATCCGGGCAAATACGCTTAATTGTCTGGAGGGGGGCTTGGGAAATTTTTAAGGCCTACCCCATTTTAGGGTCAGGGGTTGAAACTTTTGCTTACTCCTATTACCGGTACAGGCCAAGTGAGCATAATCTCACAAGCGAGTGGGATTTTCTATACAACAAAGCGCACAACGAGTTCTTAAATTATTTAGCAACTACCGGTATTGTAGGTTTTGGGGCATATATGGCCGTGATTTGCCTATTTATATTTTTTTGTATTAAGTATTATGTATTAAGTATTAAGGGAAAATCCAAAACCCGCTATACTCTATACCCTATACTTATCCCAAGTCTTTTAGCCGCTTATATTGGTAACCTTGTCCAAAGTTTTTTCGGCTTTTCGACAGTCAACACTGCCCTGTTTTTTTTCCTCTTTCCCGCTCTGGCATTTGTTTCCACAAGTTCCACCCAACCTTATAAATTGCTCTATTTCAATCGTTTTGCCAAATTTTTCCGGATGGTTATTATTATTTTAAGTGTATTCTTAGCTTTTACTATTATCAAAAACTACCAGGCTGATACACTTTTTGCTGAAGGTTCAAAGTCCGAAGATACAAGCCCCGGTCGGGCCTACAATGATATAAGTTCCGCAATAGCCTTAAATTCCGGTGAACCGTTTTACCAGAGCGAGCTGGGGTATGCTGCTGCAGCAGCTTCAGCTTCTGTATCTTCTGAAGATGCATCCCTGTCCGGAAAATTAAAAGACCAGGCCGCGCGCATCACAGAAAAAGTTTTAGGGGAACACCCAAATAATGTGTCATACTTCCGGACTGCCATCAGGATTTATTACTTGCTTGCGACAGCAGATCCCGCTTTTAACCGGAAAACTCTGGATATTTTTGACAAAGCCCTTACTCTTGCCCCGACCGATGCTAAACTTTATTACAATAAAGGGGTCGTTTTAGACAATATAGGAAGAAGAAATGAAGCCATCTTGGCAATACAAAAATCTTTAGATTTAAAACCTAATTATCTTGATGCTAAAGATGCACTTAATAAACTAAAGACTAAAGACTAAAGGCATGATGAAAAAGATTGGCCGGATTATTGATGAGATAAAAAATCCCGACAGGCCTAAAAATTTATCTCGCGAATTTCAAGTGTTTGGGGTTTACCTGGCAGAATCCCTGGATGATACTAAACATTATTCCCTGTATATTAAACTGGCCAAAGAACTACCCAGAGGGATTTTACAGGAAGCTTTAACTTATACCAAAGGCTACACAAGGGCCAAATCCAAAGGCAAAGTGTTCATGTGGCGTCTTGCCCAATTAAAAAAAGACGCCATTCAAGGTCCTTGATCCGCTAAACTCTGACGGGAATACCAGGTTGTGGAGTAACCAAAGAGGCCCTAACAATTTCAACCGGAGAATACTTTGTAGCCGCTCTAATAACCATACCGGAGAAATCATCATCACCCCCTCCGCTTAAACCGGCAAATTCTATCAAGGTCAATTCCTTACCCGAGGCACCGGCAATTGTAATATTAGCGGAAAGTTTTTGTCCATCTTTGATGGTGCTAACAGCTAATTTGCTTGCTTCGCTGGTTTTCCTCAAGTACCCTTTGTCTAGTACGCACTCGTGCCAACTCTTTACCCGCCTCACCTCATCCAGTGGGAATTTCGTTACTGTCCGTGGGAATTCTTTCCAATTAATCACCTCAATAGGTCTGCCGCGGCTTAAATCATCAAAACCCACACTGTACTCCCAGCTCACCAATCCCAACAATGATCTACAAAAATATAAAACCTTATATCTGCCGTTAGAAGACAAAAACAACCCCAAACCGCCTCCTGTTAATTTAAGTTGTGTCCCCAAAAGATTGTGCCATAAATTATCCTTGTCTTCTTTAGTCAAGCCGCTTAACTTAAGCTCTTTATTCATCTAGTAACTTCTAACATAAAGGCTTTTTGTGGAAAAAGCAAGATGGAATTGGTAAACTACACCCATGGAAATTTTAGTTGCACCTAACCCGAAACTTCGGGTTAAAACCAAACCAGTTAAAAAAATTACACCCGAACTCATTAAATTGGGAAGGAAAATGATTAAGTTTACCCAAAGTTTCACTGACCCTGAAGGGGTAGGGCTTTCTACTAACCAGATTGGCCGGGATGAGAGGTTTTTTATAGCTAAAATTGCCAAAAAATTCATAATTTGCTTTAATCCGGAAATCCGCTCGTTTGCCAAAAAAGAGAGAGTTTATTTTGAAGGATGTCTTTCCATTCCAAATTATTTTGGGGAAGTTAAAAGGCCTATTTTCATCCGGGTTTTGTATTTAGATGAAACGGGCCAGAGAATTTCCAAAAAATTATCCGGGCCGTCTTCCTGGATTTTCCAACATGAAATGGATCATTTAAATGGGATCCTATTCATGGATCATGTTTTGGAACAAAAAGGCCGAGTTTTTAAATGTGTGGGGAAAGATAGGGCTGGTGGGGATGTGTTTGAAGAGATTAAACTAGTATAGAATTTGTGAAGTGAGAAGTGAGATATTTTTGATCTTGAAATATTGATGTTTAGAATTCTTGAAATCAAGACTTCAAATATTCAAGCTCTCACTTCACACATCTCACTTCAAAACATCTGTTAATAATATGACAAAACATAACCTAAGAATAGTTTTCTTTGGAACTCCTGCCTTTGCTGTCCCGGTTTTGCAGGCATTGCGGGAAAACTTTGAAGTGATTGCAGTTGTAACTGCTCCTGATCAAAAAGTTGGCCGAAAACAAATCCTCACCCCCTCACCTGTTAAATTAGCCACGCAAGTCTTCGACCCTGAGTCTCAGACCCGAAGGGGCCTGGCCTTGGAACGTGTTTACACTCCGGAAAAACTTAATCAGGATTTTCTCACTTCTCACTTCCCACTTCTCACTTCCGATCTTTTCATAGTGGCAGCTTATGGAAAGATAATTCCCCAATTTATACTGGATATTCCAAAATTCGGAGCTTTAAATATCCACCCCTCGCTTTTGCCAAAATACCGCGGTCCTTCACCACTTCAATCTGGCATATTAAAGGGGGATAAAGCTTCCGGCATTTCCATTATTAAAATGGACTTCCAAATGGATCATGGACCCATCATTTTTACAAAGCCATTTAGCTTGTCAAACACAGATACATTTGAAACTTTGAGTAAAAAAAGTTTTTTGGATGCGGCGGCCTTTTTGCCCCAGGTTATCAGGGATTTTATTGAGGGAAAATTGAAGGAAACCTTACAAGACGAAAGTCTTGCCACATATTGCAAAATGATCACCAAAGAATCGGCTTTTTTTGATATTGCTAACCCCCCGGATCCGGAAATTTTAGATAGAATGATCCGGGCCTACTACCCTTGGCCCAATGTTTGGACCCGCTGGAATGAAAAAATTGTTAAATTCCTTCCAGGAGGTTTAGTCCAAATGGAGGGTAAAAAACCGGTTAAGCTGGAAGATTTCCTAAACGGCCACTCTGGTTTCCCCATTAAAGCTCTTGACAAAGAATAATTAGGTAAGCATAATACCGATAACTGCCCTAAGTTATGCCAGTTGAAAAAGATCGAGGCCAGGAAATTTTTAGCTACTTGAATAGTCTTATCGTAAGAGGTGCTTTGTACAGTGGAAAAGATAGATATTTTGGAAATGTTCATGGTCACCCATTATTAATTTGTACATCACCTAATTGGTCCTCAAGAGAGGCAAACTCTTTTGATTTTGATACGGATGGTCGTCCTAAGTCTCTTGTGATAGTAGTTGGAAAACCAAGAGCGGAAGCACGAGAACTTTATGGCTTGAAAACTACATCAGGGGACATTTGTGTCCCTGAAAAACTTCTTGAATACTATCAGTTAGTCCGGTCAGGGGTTAATGTTATCCAAAGTCGTAGTCATCTTGTTTTACAAACCGCTTTGGGATTTGAAGCCCATGTTGGAGTGGGTGAAAGTGCAGATCAACCATTCTGGCTCATTCCAAATTTTAAGATTAGAGATCCTGAAGAACAACTAATTGTAGCGGAGCGGTTAAAAGACCGCATTGCCGAAGTTAGAACCAAATTACCCCAGTTTTCCTCTTAAATGTATTACCTCTTGACAAAAAGTAATACTTGAGGTAGTATGGTATTACTATGTATACAAGCACTGTTACCCAAAAAGGCCAAGCTACCATCCCTGCCCCTATAAGAATAAGGCTTGGGATAAAACCCGGGCAAAAAGTTTTATTTGAGGAAAAGGGAAAAGATATCGTAATTAGAAATCAAGCTAACATAGTTGATGAACTATACGGCTCTATAAAAACTAATATAAAATGGGATAAGAAAAAAGCTTATGAGGCGGTTGGTAAAATGCTGGCTAAAAGACATCTTAAAAGCCTTGAATGAAACTAATTGATGCAAATATAATAATCCGTTTTCTGTTAAAAGACCATCTCACACAATCACCTGCCGCCAAAAAATTACTGGAAAATCTTGAGGAAAATTTATTATTAACTGATGTAGCTGTAGCCGAAATAATTTGGCTGTTAATTTCTTACTATAAATTATCCAGAAAAGAAGTTGTGGAAAAAATTTATCCGATACTTAATTTGCCTAGTATCGACTGCAACAAGCCTGTATTAATCAGAGCATTATATATTTATAAAAACTTTAATGTCGATTATATTGACGCCTATTTGGCGGCATTTATGGATGAAGAAAACCTGGAAGGAATTTATTCTTTTGATAAGGATTTTGACAAAATTAAGGATATTAAAAGATTTGAGCCTTAAATAGAAATACATCTTATAGCTTATTTTTATCTCATCCTATAATTTACATTTAGCTTTGTTTCAGGCTTTCCATGAGCCTAGTGTAATGCCGCAGGTTATGAATTGTGGCCAGGCGGATGGCCAGAGTGTCCTTGATTTTAAATAAATGGTGCAAATAGGCACGGGAATAAGTCTTACAAGTCAGGCAATCACATATTTTGGAGATTTTTTCTGTACTTTGGGCGTACCTACCGCTCCCAATATTTAAAGTTGAACAAAATTTGTTTTCGAAGTTAACTTGTCCTGAGCGACCGAAGGGAGTCGAAGGAATAATGTATAACTTTTGATGACGGGCTTCCCGGGTGGGGATGACGCAATCAAAAATACCATATCCCATTTTGACACATTTTTTTATATCTTCAGGTTTACCCACTCCCAGGGCATATTTGGGTTTGTCGGGAGGAAGCAGTTTGGCAGTATATTCCAACATTTCAGTCATAAATTTGCCGTTTTGCACCGGAAATCCCCCAAAACAATAACCATCAAAGCCAATTTTAATGAGCTCTTCCGCGCAAAATTTACGCAATTTTTTGCTGTTGCCGCCCTGAACCACAGCAAAAAGTAATGGTCTGGTTTTAGCCTCGCCAGACCTAGTCTGGGAGCGTAAATTGATAAGTTTTTCAAAAGCTTTTTTGCTTCTTTTGGCCCAGGCAATAGTGCGTCTGACGGATTTCTCATCAATAGTGGAGGGCTTGCCGGCCGAAGCTTTAGCGCAGGCTGGTCTGACGCAATCATCCAGCACAATGGCAATATCAGTCCCCAGTTTTAATTGAAATTCAATGGAACTCTCCGGAGTAAGAAGGATTTCCCGACCTTCATATTTAAACAAAATTCCATGATCACCAATTTTACCCATTTCAGGGTGATCGTGTACCAGTGACATGACTTGGAAGCCTCCGGAATCTGTGATAATCGGCCCCTTCCAGTTCATAAATTTATGTATCCCGCCAAACTTTTTGATCTTTTTATCCATACCGGAAACCATCAGATGAAAAGTGTTAATGACCAAACCCTCAACCCCGGCATTTACAAGATCCGTTGAGTCAACCCCTTTGACTACCCCGCGGGTACCATCAGGAAAAAAGGTGGGCAGAGTGACACTTCCATGTAGGGTTTTCAAAGAATCCATAAGAAAATTATAGAATATCAACCACTCGTGGTAAAAATTTCCGCTGTGCATTGGTAGTAAGACGCAGACAACACGCTCCGTCCAGCATCCTGTACCCGATATAACGGCAATCCGCAACCTGTAAAAAAGGCCCATCTGCTCCTTGAAAAAAACTGGTTAAGAGGCACCTCGCCAAAAACTGTCTCCAATCCGCCTCATCCAGAAGTTTTGCACCATAATAATGGTATGACTTGCCCGATTCGACAATAAAACCGTCTTTTTCAAAGGTTACTTGAGCCAATCTTTCTTTTAACAGCACAATATTTTCCGGAGATTTTGCTAAATTAAAATCCATCATTGGGATATGCCTGTCAGGGCCAACAATAATGCCAACACGCGACAATATTCCCAGATCATATCCCGGTGGCAGACCATCTATCAATTGACCCAACTCTCCGTTTAACAGCTCATCCCGCCCGACCTTGTAATGAATATCCGGATATATTTTCCTTTCAGGAGTTGACTGCGGTTCGTAATAAAATGCCTGAAAAGATACTCTGGTGATGAAAGGATTTATCTGCACAATGTGCTTGACCAAATCCTGGCAGGAAGCTCCAATTAAATCCTCTTTTGGCATTTTTAAGCAACAACAGGGATAGTAGTTTGAGTAGGTTTAACAGCAGCTTTCTTAATTGTTTTGAGGCATTTAGTACAAAGCTTCATCCCCATATATATATGTAGGTTAGGTTTTTGGGTCTTTTTAGTTATGGGCGCGCGAAGGGCCCAAGTACCTCCAGCACCTGATGAACCCTTTTTATGTCTGGAAAAGGAAATTTTCCTTGACCTTTTTTCACAAATCTGGCATATGTTCATGTGGGTAAGTTTAACATTTCCTGGAAAATTCCGCAATCCGTGACAATTCAGTGTGCGATTGTACAAGCAAATGTATTAGTGCAGAGTATGTTTTTCCCTGAAAGCTTCCGCTAAGGTGGTTATATTTACTACCCCAAAACATGAGGCTCCCCATAAACCACCGATTACCCCGCCCCAAGTCGCACCCCTAGGTCCATCAATATGAAATCCAACGGCCGCACCCATTATGGCAAACCCAGCCGACTCTTCCACTGTAGACTTTAAAGACATCAAAAAGGCTCTAACTTTCTTACCCTCTCTGGCAAAATTAACCATTCCATACGCGGATTCAGAACCTAACATAATACCTCCGATGACACCGGAAAGAGCCACCCCAACTTCTACACCAACTTGTTGCCCCAATAATATACCTGAACCTATTCCATAAAGGGCACCCACGAGTGCAGAGCCAGCCAGAGTACTACCCAATTCGACTGGGACCTCACCATACTTAGGCTCAGAGATGACTGTATTTTCAAGTGAAATCACTTCATTCATAGGGAAGATTTTACCACAGCTATAGGTTGAAAGTCAAATTTCTTGGGCAAGTTTTTGCCACTGGGCAAGGCGGAGAGTTAATCTTGGATCAGAATCAATGATCTTTTTAGCTTCAGCAAGATGTTTTTTAGCCTTGTCAGGATTATCTTTTTTGAGCATTTCAGCGATCCTCATATGTGCCCCTGAGAGCCAGACATTTTGATTGTAATCTGAGATATCGGGATTTTTCTCAAGTTCTTCCGCAGCCTGTTCCGCTCGAATCAGAGCAAACTTGTCGCCATTTTTATATTCAGCCACAGCCAGACGATTTTTGAAATCAGCCACCATGGCCGGACGTTTATCTGCCATATGCTCCGCCGGAGGATTTTTAACCAGATTTTCCAGGGCTTTTCTAAAAGATTCCACCGCCTCTTTTTGTTCACCAAATTCCTGTTGGGCCTTGGCCAAATTAAAGTATGGCAAGGCCAGGGCGGTTTTATCTCCCGAGCTTTCGGCAATTTCAACAGCTGAGGAAGCCGCGTGTTTGGCTAAAACCAGATATGCCCGGTCACCGGTTTTCTGGTATAAGTGGTTCAGGGTCAAAAATCTGTCTCCTTGTACTTCGGCAAAACCCAGCATGTCCCGGTCTTTTTCATAAGCTGCCATGGCCTCATCAGTAAACTTCAAAGCAGTCACGAAATCACCGCTTTCCCGCGCCACGGCTGCATGTCCATGTATTTTTCTGCCTTCAGAGGCCTCATTTAAATAGGATTTTAGGGCTTCGCGGATCAGTTCGGAGCGGTTTAAATATTCTTTTTTGGCAACAGAGTCTACTTTATCAACCAGTTCTTGCGGGAGGACAATATTAAAAGCTTTCGTCTTGGCTTTCATGTATATGTTATATACAAGTATTGTATATCATTTCCCCCATTTTGTCAAGATTCTATGATAAGTTGGTCAAAATCTGATTAAATTTTTCCACCCGCTCTTCTTCTTTTTCACTCAAAATGGGCTGGTATTAAGGAATCTACGAGCAATTTCATTCTGTGGTTTTTTATTTCTCATTCAAAAGTTTTTCCAGCTTGGGCTTAATATAATCTTCAATCTCCTGATTGTATGAATAATTATTTTTTTCAGTAACTTTTTGAGCAGCCTGGGAAAAAGCAGATAAAATCTTAATCAACGCCCTTCTTATTTGTTCATGATCGTAAGGTGGACTTAATTGCTTCAGAGACTCTAATTGTTCGGCAGATAAAAACTGCTCTATTCTTTTATTTGTTTCCAGAAGTAGGATATTTGGATCCTGCAAAAGCTCAAATAATTTGATTAGGCTGGATTGTAAAATTTGGAGAGCACTTCTGCTATTATAAATTTCACCTTTTTTAAAATACTGGACAGCTAAAATAGCCATATACCAAAAATGGACTGTTTGATCCTTAAACAACTTTTTAAAATCAAGGCCATCTGGTCTCCTCCCCAAGGCTTTTCCCAACTCCCCCGCACTTTTATCAAAAATAACTTTAACTTCTTGAGCTTTGGGTCTGGAAAACGCTGAAGATAGGTCTGATTTTTTAACTATGGGAAATTCTAATCTAAACAAATCCTCAAAAACAGTGGAAAACCCTGCCCAAGGATTCTGATAGGAAAAAATTACTTTACCTAGCTGATTAACTATTTCAGGCAATTCCTTTTCCAACTCTTCCTTTTTATCATCCTCCACGACAATATATATCTCCATATCTGAATACGGATCTGCTTTATAAACAGTTTCCCTGGCATGGGAACCTACCAAAACCAAAGCTACAACTTTAGGATTTTTCTCCAATTCAGTTTTAAGAGTAAAAATTATATCTTTGGGATCATTCATACTTATAAATCATACCCTAAAACAATTTAACAGTACAGTTTCTGGTATTTAAAACTATTATCAACTCTGATTTATTGGTATAATTTACAGGTGGAACCTGCTTTTTTAGCTTTAGCCATAATTATTCTCCTTTTTTCCGTTATCCTGCATGAAGTAATGCATGGCTTTGCAGCCCTAAAGTTTGGGGACAGGACTGCCGAGCTGGCCGGACGTTTAACTTTAAACCCCCTCCCCCATGTTGATCCCATTGGCACAATTTTGGTACCGGCTATTTTAATTTTACCCGGACTTTTATTTGGAGGGGGCACAGGCTTCATCATTGGCTGGGCCAAACCGGTTCCCGTTAATCCTTTAAATTTTTCCGATATCAGAAAAGGGGAACTTTTTGTTTCCCTGGCGGGAGTGGGGGCAAATTTTGCCCTGGCCATAATAGGAGCAATTTTATTCCATACCTTTTCTAACATCTATCCCAATATTTTACTGTTACATCTTTTACGGTTTACAGTCACCATAAATTTACTTCTCGGAGTATTTAACATGCTGCCCCTTCCCCCATTGGATGGGTCAAAAGTGTTAATGTCACGCCTTCCCACAAAATGGGCCATAAAATATCAACAACTGGAAAGATATGGCCTTTTGATTTTGCTTTTCCTGTGGTTTTTTCCCATTGCGGGAGTGCCAATTTTAGGCCTTATCATAGGTTTGGCAATTAATGCCATAAATTTACTCCTCAATGTTCCCCTAAGGCTTTTTTGAGGTAGTAACAAACCCTTAAGTATTGACAAGATATTCCTGTTGCTGTAAATTACAGGCTAACCTACCCGAGAAGATTATGACAAGTTTGCTTGAACGTTTGGATATTATTCCCAAAGAGGTTAGAATACAAAGGGCAAATGCTTGGGAGTCCGTTGTGCTCATTGAAAAATTATGCCCACAACTTCAACATAAAGGGGTTGACTTCTGCACAGGCTCACTGTCCCGGCTCCTGAACGGAAAACGCAACAGTAGCCATGGGAACGGCACTATTCCAAAATTACTGGATACAGTTGGGTGGGAATGTGGTGCAACATTGCGTGTGAAACTAACTAAAGAAGACACTGATCATTTACCTAGTGGACTTGAAATCATGCCTCATGATCAGCGTTGCACACAGGCAATGAGTACCCGCATGGGCATAACAAGTACACTTTTGTATGAATCTGTTGAATTTCGCGGAAAAGGAATTTGTCTGCCGCTTGTTCCAAAAAAAAGGATGACTCTGCGAGAAGGGCAGGAGTCTTTGGCGTTCCTTCTGGAGAGTATCATGGAAGATCTTCATAGGAAACGCGCGGAATGGATAGGAATTCAAGATAAAGCGAGGGCTCAGTATCTTGAAGGTGCCGTCCAAACTCATACGGATGCCCCCGAAACTATCCACGCAGTAGTGGATAACCTTGTCAGCGTTGCTCGAGAAGACCCACGTTACGCCAATTCTCCTATTATTGTTTTGGGTCAAACCAAGGGACGAAAACGCGCCGAAACACAGACTGTATTCCCGCTTTTGACCAATGTGGATTTATGGGCAATAGATGATGCTGTAATCATCGGACTAAGAGCATCAAATTTACCCAGTACACCCAGCTGGAGTTTTAGCAAAACTGCGGCCGACCCTTGGGGTAAACTTGAAATAGGATCCGAACATGAGGGATTTTCCGTTGTCTTAAGAGGTTCGCCGTTACAATTACGACGCTGGGGAGAGGAAGAGTTAGAAGAAACCGATGTCGCCGAAAGAAAATTTAGTGAGTTTTTAGCAGACGGAGAAGATGGTCATGAACCTGGTTTTTTTGGCGACCGGGACAACTCCTATGCCCTCCTCTACGCAAGCCATTGCCATACTCTTCAAGAGGCTAGTAAAAACCCTTAAAGGGCTTTTTTGAGGCTAAATTAGACTACAGGTCCTTGACAAAAACCCCATTTTTTGGTATTATAACAGTGTCCGAAAGGACATGTAGATGATCCCTAAAAAGATCAAATCCTACTTGGCACGTTTGAAAATTTGAGGATGTATTTTCCTCCTTCGTTGATCTACAACGGGGGTCTGATGTGGATGTACTGTGATGGTACATCTCGGGATTCCCACCTGTTTATCAGGGGAAAAACCCTCAAGACACGGCCGGGTAGGAGAAATTATTATTTCTCCTGCGATAGTTCCTCCGCAAGAGACGGAGTAATAACTATCTAAGAAGAAGTTATCCGACAGTTTAATTCTGTCCAGTCGCCTTAGGCGACTGGATTTTTTTTGTATCCCGTTTCCCTTTTCCAAATGAATTTGTTAAAATTTAGAAGTTTACACGGAGTGAAAGAAGTTTACTTCGAGTGTAACGAGAAGCCGATGTAGCTCAGTTGGCTAGAGCGCCACTTTTGTAAAGTGGATGTCGTGGGTTCAAGTCCCACCATCGGCTCATTCCTTCAATCTCTTTAGTCTGTTGATTTTTGTATTTTCTTCGGGTATCCTAGAAATATGCGTCATTCTTTTTATGATGACCCCAAATACAAACAATTACAAGCAATTATTGCGCGCAAGCATTGGCAGATTGGTCTATATAGGGCAAGCTCAAAACCATTGGAACCACGGACATGCCATAACCCCCATTGCAAAGCAACTTTCTTTGTTAAATCATATAACCCAAAAATCTATTGTAACCGCCATTGTTCTGCGATAATAAACAATACAATTCGAATAAGAAGTCTGCGCTGCAAGAAATCTGTTACATGCCTTGTGTGTGGTAAAATTGTAGGCCGCTCCTGCAAAAAATATTGTTCTGTGAAATGCCAAAAAGCGTACGAGCATCAAATGTTTTTAACCGATTGGAGACTAGGTAAGGTTAGTGGAAATATGGGTATAAAGACTCAAATTATCTCAAAACGTATACGGCGTTATCTTATTGAAAAATATGGAGATAAATGCTCGCTTTGCGGCTGGAATCAAATTAATCCCGTTACTAACAAAGTTCCTTTAGAAATAGACCATATTGATGGAAACGCAAGTAATAACAAGGAGGAGAATTTAAGGTTGATCTGCCCGAATTGTCATTCTTTAACTCCCCACTTTCGGAACCTAAACAAGGGCAACGGAAGGATATGGAGACAAAAACAATCTAAAATAGTATAATTTTCAAGCATGCCGAAGTGGCTCAGTGGTAAGCAAAGCGCCGACATAGCTTAGTGGCAAAGCACGTCATTGGTAATGACGCGACGCGAGTCCGATTCTCGCTGTCGGCTCAGAACTGACTTAAAGCTTAAGACTTAAAACTGAAAACTAAAGACTAAAATGGCATTCAGATTTCGAGATTTTCCTATTTATCAAGATATCCGGAATTTTGTAAAAGAGACCTACCAACTATGCAGTAAATTGCCAAAGCAAGAACAATTCGAGTTAGCTTCTCAACTACGAAGAGCGGCCACATCCATATTACTTAATTTAGCTGAAGGCTCAATGAAAAGATCAGATGCGGAATTTAATCGATTCCTGATGATCTCAGTAGGTTCAGTAAGTGAAATAGTAGCCATCTTGGACATCTGTTTTGATTTAAAACATATTGATACTTCAACACATCAACAATTTGTGCTAAAATGTGAGTCCATTGCTGAAAGACTTTATGGTTTTAGTAAAAAGCTAAAGTCTTAAGTCTTCAGTATTGCGTATTAAGTCATATGGCCAAAAAGGGAAACAGGCAAATTTTTAATCTTGAATGTTCCGTTTGCAAAAACAGGAATTATTTGACGAGCAAAAATGTCATCAATACCAAGGAAAAGCTAGCCTTCAAAAAGTTTTGTAAAAAATGCCGTAAAGTTACTCTCCATAATGAAGCTAAAGTTAAATAACTCCTGACCTGTATAATTTTTATAACTATTATATAATTAACCAATCTAGGGGTGTCGTTCAGTGGTAGGACTTCAGTCTCCAAAACTGATAACGAGGGTCCGATTCCTTCCACCCCTGCCTAAAAATTAACCTTTATCCTGGCGCTTTGGAGATTTAAGGTATAGCCTTGTGTGGTCTGGACCTGCAGGACGTAAGTTTTGGAACCTGTCGGGATAGTAAAACCTCCTGAAGATAAAAGGGTGGCAGAAGTGGCAGTAGTTGAAACATTGGAAGAAGAAACTGCTGAAGAGTCTGTTTTATTATAAAGCCGTGCATTGGCCGTTCCCACTGCTTCATTTAAGTTCATTGTCACCTCAAGCTGCATGTTAGTATAGCCCGGATAATCAGTTGTGTTGATAGCCACCTGATAGCCGTTCATGCTCAAGTAATTTCTGTCATCCGCTGTCCCCCCTGCTCCAAGGGGAATATAGACCGGGCTTTTTTTAGAAGGAGCGGGGGTAGTTTGCGATGTACCTTTTAAGGCAGTTACATCAGCCTGAAGGCTGGACAGGGCAGTTTCCAGGTTTTTTATTTTTGTGTCCGTCAAAGAAGTATCGTTATTTTGGTTACTGCCGTTATTTGATTTAAGTGTAGCAATTTGCTTGCCCAAAAGGAGGACTGCATCTTCCAGCGCTTTAACTCTTATTTCCATAGTGGAATTAACCGGCGCCAGTGTCACTTCCGGCTGGATGGTAACCCCGCCGAAGGCGGGATCAGCCGGTGGATTGGGGGTTGATGAAAACTTTCCCCGGGCAATAAAGAAAACAAGGGAGGCTAAAATGATAAGGATCACTATGGGCAGGAACTTTATCATAATTTGATTATACAACCACACCGCTATAACACAAGAACAAAAAACATTACAAGATACAGAGCTTATAGTCTTGCTTCTTTTCCTGTTTTGTTATATGATATGCTATCTTTTATGAGTAATGAAACAGATACAATTCCAAGCCCTGAAGAGTTAGGTTTAAATCCAGGTGAGTTGGAAAAATTTGCGGCCCAATTTAATGACGGACATTCCCATCCGGGAATAAAACATATAGCGGCCGGTAAACGCCCTCAACAGGTCAGGTCCGATGATGATTTAATGTCATTTTTTTCCAGAGATTTGGCAGGTTATAAGGTACTGCCTCATAAAGAATTATTTTCTTATCTTGAAGTATTTAAGGAAACTCGCGATCCCAAGGCATTGGCACAAATAGTTTATACTAATGTCCCCCTAGTTAAAAGAATAGCCGGCAAGGAAAAAAGGAAAATTGCATTGGAATATACTGACCTGGTCCAATCTGGCATTATAGGGCTAATGAGGGCGGCCGAGAAATTTGATATTACCAGAGGCTACCAGTTTACTACTTATGCCACCTGGTGGATAGTACACACCATGAGACGGGCAGGAGCAGATTTTAGCCGTCCCATCAGGCTTCCTGCCAGAAGGTATGAAGAAATATCAAGATTTCAAAGGGCCTGGCAACAGCTGGCCCAAGATACGGGTACAGAACCGACATTTGAGGAAGTTGCCAAAGCAATGGAATTGACGAATGTAGGAATGCACTATCTTGATTTAGCGTTCCAACGCAATACAGTTTCTTTGGATGCTGCTCTCTCAATTGAACCGGATGATAGTGAGCATACTCTGGAACATTATTTGGCAGACCCGGAGCCCGGGACAGAAGAACAGGTAGTACGGAACGATCCAATTGCTTTATCAGCCTACCTTAGTGTTTTAACGGAACGGGAAAAAAGATCATTAACCTTCGCTACGGTTTGGAAGGCGGCAAAGGAATGACACTTGAAGAGGCAGGGGTAAAGATGCATGTAACAAGGGAAAGGATCAGGCAAATTGAAGCCCAAGCTTTAAAAAAAATGAGACAGAAGGCTTCGAGATTAGAAGAGGAGGCTTTAACCAGACAAGCTCAATATTTATCAAATTTATGCCCAAGGAAATAATACTCGAACAATACCTTGAAGAAATCGGCCGTCATCCCCTTTTAAGTGCTTGGCAGGAAATTAGGCTAAGCAAACAAATCCAATGGAGTAAATTACTTCTCAAGAGTCCCATTACCTCACCCCAATACAAAAATAAAGTTACCGGTATATATGAGAGGGCACGCACAAACCTTATTGAAAGCAATCTTAGGCTTGTCGTATCAATAGCCAAAAATAATAGACATATAGGTAGCAGCCTTAACCTACTTGATTTAATTCAAGAAGGTAATATTGGCCTAATTAGGGCGGTTGGAAAATTTGACTGGAGAAGAGGTTTAAGATTCTCAACATATGCCGATCGGTGGATTAAACAAGCTATCGGTCGTGCCATTGAAAATACCGGCAATACTATCCGGATACCAAACGGAAAACATTTGAAAATAGCAGCGCTGGTTAAAACTGAAAGTGAGCTGGACGGATCGGGACAAGGGACAACCGAGGAAGGACTTGCTGCCAAGTTGAAAATAAGTGTTGATAAAGTTAGAGAACTGAAAGAAGTAATAATACTGGCCAGGACTGCTTCTTTTTCCAAAACTGTTAAGACTACCAGGTCAACGGATACGATTAGCTTGCAGGATATCATACCCGACCGGGATGCAGATTTAGCGGAACAAGCCTATCAACACACACTTGCCGATGAATCACGGGCATTCCTGGCAAAAATCTTGACTGAAAAAGAATTCCGGAGTTTTTGGTCAAAGGCTATTCATGACCTTACATTTGCACAACAGGGTGCAATCGAAAACATTAGATACCAGGCAATTGCTTGCCGGCACTATAATGCCTTAAGAAAAATAAAAGAACCCCAAAATTTGGCCATAGTCAAACAAATAATTGGAGTTATCTAAATCACATTTTCTCCCTTTGTGTTATTCTAGATGTATGGGAGATCCTATTGTACCCAAACACGATCATGCCACTTTAGAGTTCCCCAAAGGGTTTTTATGGGGAACTGGTACATCTTCCTATCAGGTGGAAGGTAATAATATCCACTCGGACTGGTGGGGCTGGGAGCAAACCCATTGGCCCGAGGAAAAAAGATCAGGCCAAGCTTGTGATCAATATAACAGGTATGAGGAAGACTTTGATTTAATCAAAAAATTAAACCAAAATACCCACCGGCTCTCCATTGAATGGTCAAGAATTGAGCCCGAGGAAGGAGTTTTTGACCAAAAAGAGATTGAGCACTATATTAAGGAACTTAAAGCACTTAAGTCGCTTGGTATTAAGGTTATGTTAACCCTACACCATTTTTCCAACCCCTTATGGCTTGCCCAAAAAGGAGGGGGGGAAAATTTCAAGGCTCCCTACTATTTTGAAAGGTTTGTTAAAAAAATCGTGCCTGAAATTAAGGACTATGTTGATTTCTGGATCACCATCAATGAACCAGGACTTTATGTTTGGATGGCCTATCTTGGAGGAGATGAAGCCGGGCAATTTCCACCAGCCAAAACCAGCAATCTTGCAGCCGCTCGAGCAATGTGGAACTTTATCCGGGCCCACAAAAAAGCCTACAAAGCTATACATAAACTTATTCCCGAAGCTAAAGTGGGCATGGCTCAAAATGTCCAGTCCTTTACTGCTTATCATAAACATTCAGTAAGAGAACAATTGGGAGTCATTGTTTCTGATCTGGTAACTAACCATCTTTTTTATTTTTTTACAAAGGGCCATCATGATTTCCTGGGAATTAATTATTATTTTCACCGCCGCTTTATCCGCAAGGACAGTTTCTTGCCAACATTTGAAGATGTCACAGCCTACACTAAAAAATACGCCACCACCAATGATGTTTCAGATACCGGCTGGGAGATAAACCCGGAAGGCATTTTTAATGTTTTAACTGACATGGCCGATGGTCTGCCGATCTATATTACGGAGTGCGGCATTGCCGCGATCAATGACGACCGAAGAATCAGGTTTTTGATGCAATACTTGCAGGAAGTTTATAAAGCAATCGAGGCAGGGGTAAAAGTTAAAGGATTTTTCTACTGGTCTTTGATTGATAATTTTGAATGGCACAGAGGTTATGATCCCCGTTTCGGTTTAATAGAAATAGATTATGAGACCCAAAAAAGGATTACCAGACCTTCTGCCCTAATTTATGCTGATATTATTAAGCATAATGGAATCAGGCATGAGTTGATGAAGTTTTTGGGACACAGAATACATGTTACAGATGTTATAGAAATCCCGGGAGTAGGAAAAATAGGATGAACTTCTTGCCAATTGCCATTTTAGCCTATGCCCTAAACGGCGGAGCTCTTTTGGTTGCCAAAATCCAGCTTCAGACTTCCCTGCCAAATCCCCTCGTCTACACTTTTTATACCAGTGTACTTCAACTTCTGGCCATATTTTTGATTCCCTTTGGGTTTAACTCAAATATAAGCGAACCTGCCTTAATTTATAGCATTTTATCAGGCATCGCCTTTGTTTTTGCTTTATATACATTGCTTTACAGCATGAAGGAAAATGAGGTTTCGGTAGTAGGACCTCTTGTTGGCGCCCTAAATCCCTTCTTCGCTCTCCTTTTCGGGGTAACACTACTAAACCAAGCAATCACCCAAACCCAGGTAGCTGCCTTTTCGATCCTAATAATCGGGGCTCTTGTCTTATCAGCTAACCTGTGGATGAAGAAACTGGCCTTGGGCAAACAGCTCACCCTGATAATTTTATCCGGATTTTTATTTGGCCTCTCGTATGTCCTTTTGCGGGAAGCTTTCCTGCAAACTAACTTTATAACTGGCCTTATCGCCAGCCGGGCAGCAGCAGGGTTATTTGTCCTGCCGCTGTTAATTTTACCCAAAATCCGGGCGCAAATATTAGGTAGAGGCAGCAGCACAAGCAACATCAAACAAACCGGGTTAATTTTTATGGGGGGACAAATTATGTCTGGCGTGTCTAACTTCTTGCTATTTTTCGGAGTATCTCTTGCAAGCCCTGCTCTTGTTAATGCTGTTTTCGGCGTCCAATATCTGGTTATTTTAATTGTGGCTCTAATTTTAGCCAAAAAAAGCTCTAAACTTTTGGACGAGAGACTGTCCGGCAATATAATTGCCCAAAAAATAGCAGGAGCGGTTATCTTATCTTTCGGCCTTTATCTTTTGGCAAAATGAGAATTAAACATCATCTGTCCAGGCTTTACCATGAACATGAAAGGGTCAAAATTATACTACTTTTGGGAGCAATTTTTGCAAGTCTTATTTTTATTTCCATAAATATTTTTGAGGATTCTTTTTATCTGGGACAGCCGGTAAAGTTTGGTGTCAGCTTCTCCCCCACCTATGCTGCTGCCCTGGGACTTGAGCCAAAGCAAGTCTACAGGGCCATTTTGGAGGATTTAGAAGTAAAAAATATCCGCATCCCTGCTTACTGGAACGAAATTGAACCGATCGAGGGAAAGTTTGATTTTGCAGAGCTTGATTACTATATCAGTGAAGCAGAAAAACATCAAGCCAAGGTAATTTTAGCCGTGGGCTATAAACTTTTCCGCTGGCCGGAATGTCGCTCCCCCGGCTGGCTTGCTCTGGACAGCGAAAAAGTGCGCGAAGAAAAGATTATGAACATGCTTAAAGCAGTTATTGGCCAATATAATAACAATGAAGTGGTTTCGGCATTCCAACTGGAAAATGAGCCATATCTTCCTTTTGGTGTTTGCCCGGGAAATTTAAGCAAATTCTTCCCAAGCGAGCTGGCATTGGTCCGGACTTTAACTAAAAAACCGGTCATTATTACTGATTCCGGTGAGCTCCGTGATTGGATTGCCCCTGCCCAAATGGCAGATTATTTTGGTACCACCATTTACCGCAAGGTCAACGCCCCAATTGTGAGCACCTTTCATTATCCCCTAAAACCCTGGTTTTACCGGTTGAAAGCAAATTTCGTCAAAGCTATTTTTGCACCTTCTTTGCAAAAATTACTGGTTGCAGAGTTGCAGGCCGAGCCTTGGGAAACAGAATTTATGAGCAGCGTCCCCCTTGAAAAACAAATTAAGGATTTCCCCCTTAGCGCATTTCAGGCCAATGTCTTATTTGCCAAAAAAGTGGGTTTTTCTGAAAATTACCTTTGGGGAGCGGAATGGTGGTACTATATGAAAACCTGGGGCCATCCCGAATACTGGAATTTTGCCAAAACTATTCTTTAGTCACACAAGTCCTCGACCCTAAGGGTTCGGACCGAAGGGGCCAGGCCTATGACAAACTTTAGCCCGGTTAATTGCTGACATCAATTCCTGCCAGGACTGAAGCTCACTTGCCTTACCAAGCGATATTGTCCGCATTAAATTGTCTCCCCTATATTGCCCAAGAGTTTCTTCAACTTTCACACTCGTCCTTATATCCCGCGTCTCCGGTTGATATTCACGGCAAATAGTTAATCTGTTAACTAAATATCCCGACCGGGGGTCATCGCCATGCCAAATACCTATCCCGCATTCAGCCCTTTGACCAAATACATGAGTATCCAAAGCGAAATCGGAATCGCAGGTAACTGTTAATAAAACTGGCCCCCTTGGTGTTGTTGTAACGGCCTGCCAAAATCTGCGCCCATTTTCACTGTGGCCTTTTGTAGCTGCAAACCTATATATATCCTTCCCCAAATCTGAAGTGCAAGTCTTAAAGGCTGTTTCTCTTTTATCCCGATCAGAAGCTGCATCTGCTACAAGTGCAGGAACAGGACATTCATCAAATTTAATTCTTTCAGTTTCAATAGCCATCTTTCACCCTCTTTCCGGGCAGAATATAATCCTTTGGAAGGATTATATCACAAATATTGGAACCCAGAATTCCACTGAATAATTGGAGGTGTTTTCCCTTCAAAAGTCACACCGGTTCCACCTAATTTTCCCTTTAGTATTAAGCCTTCTATTAATTGTTTGTAAGGCAGGAGATCCCCAAATGTTGCCGTTCGCGACCATGCAGGGAAACTGTGCGCATCAATGCCTTTTGTTTCCCATTGCTTTGATTGCTCAGTAGCTTTTAAGCCTTGAATTATTAGAACCCTGTCAAGCTCATGGACATTAACCTCAAAGTTAAGGGCTTTGGCAGAGTCTGGATCATCTTTTTTGGGATAGCCTGAGGCAGATATTTTCACACAAAGGGGCCCTCCTTCATCTTGGGCAATAGTTACCAGTAAATGAGTTGTCAGACTGTTTTCCCAGCGCTCATGTCCCACGGCACATGCATCGTCTGGAATAATACCTGAAAACTCATATGTTTTTACAATAACTTCCGGAGGGGGAATCTTATCGGCAATTAACATGCCAAGTTTCACTTTAAAATCAGGCAACATGGCCGCAGCCTTTGCTTCACTCTCTATTCTGGCCTGCTTTGCCTTTCTGTTTCGCAAAACTTCATCAAGGAGTGGATTCGAAATTCCTTGTTCAACCATACTTAGCGCAATTTAAGCACTACAAAAGAATTGTGTCAAGGGTATATTTTACTTTGTCCACTATATGACCTCTTTTGATCTATTCTGATCCAATTAGTTAGTATTCTTTTGTTATAGTTTGATAATTATAATTAAGCCAGATTTTCTCCGTCTGGCATGGCAAAAAGAGCGTTGTACTTGCTGAAACTGGTTTTACTCCTCCTCTTGCTAGTTGTTGTCAAAATCGGCCAAATCCCCCTTCTACCCTTATTGTTTTTCAGAAAAATTCAAAGTATCAAGTTTTCATTCCCAACTTTGCACTTTGCACTTTTCACTTTTCACTCTAATCATAGGGGCCGCCCTAAAAAAATTTATAACAGGATAGTGCCTAAAACAGGTAAAACGAAATTTTTCCTCATCACGGGTTTTATAGCGCTTTTTTTCTACTCTATTTTATTTGCCAAACTTATTACCAAACTTCCCTCTCCCAACCAGCTGTCAGAAAACAAGCGCCCCATTTCCACCCAAATTCTGGACAGAAACGGCAAGCTTTTATACCAGATTTATGATGGTAAAAACCGCAGTCTGATTCAACTCGGGGAACTGCCGCAACATCTGGTTGATGCCACTATTGCCATAGAAGACCAGCGTTTTTATTTCCATCCGGGCTTTGACCCCATTGGGATTACCCGGGCATTCTGGAATAATCTTACGTCTGAAGAACCTCCCCAAGGTGCTTCTACTATTACCCAACAACTGATTAAAAATACCATGCTTTCTTCCGACCAAACTTTAAGCCGAAAATTACGGGAAGTGGCTTTGGCTTTCTGGCTGGAGCGGATTTATTCCAAAAAAGAAATCCTTCAGATGTATTTTAATGAAGCCCCATATGGAGGCCCAGCTTGGGGAATTGAGGCTGCTTCGGAAATGTATTTTGACAAAAAGGCCCATGATTTAAATCCAGCGGAAAGTGCCTATTTGGCCGGCCTTCCGGCCAGTCCCAGCCAATATTCACCTTACGGAGCTTACCCAGAAAGAGGGATAATCAGGCAAAAAGAAGTTTTACGCAGAATGGTGGAAGAAAATTTTATCTCCCGGGAAAGCGCAGACAGTGCAATGCAAACGGAATTATCCTTTAAGCCACATCAAAACGGCATTAAAGCTCCTCATTTTGTGATGTATGTTAAGCAACTTTTAGCCGAAAAGTACGGGGAACGGACAGTATCGGAAGGGGGCTTGAAAGTTGTCACAACTTTGGATTTGAGTTTGCAGGAAATGGCGGAAAAGGTGGTGGCAGAAGAGGTGGACAAACTAGCCTATCTTAAAGTTGGCAATGGCGCGGCTATGATTACGGATAGTAGAAACGGCCAGATTTTAGGATTGGTTGGCAGCAAGGACTATTTTGATGCCAAAGGTGGTAATTTTAATGTGGCACTAGCTACCCGCCAGCCCGGCTCATCGATCAAACCTGTAACTTATGCTGTTGGCTTTGAAAAAGGGTATGGTCCGTCAACGGTAATTCAGGATATGCCCATCACTTTTCCTTCGCCAGCCGGCGAACCGGGAGGAAAATCATATTCTCCTGTCAACTATGACGGGAAATTCCACGGCCCGGTTACAATTAGGACCGCACTGGGTTCGTCCTATAATGTGCCGGCAGTAAAGATATTAAATGCAGTCGGCGTTCCGGATATGATTTCCAAGGCCCGGGAAATGGGCATTACTACTTTTAAAAACCCGACAGATTTTGGTTTGTCACTCACTTTGGGAGGGGGCGGGGTCAAAATGATTGACATGATGTCACTTTACGGAACATTGGCAGCAGGAGGGGTACGCCATACTCCAAGTGCAATTCTGACTGTCACCGATTCATTTGATAATGTTTTGGAGGATAACCATAGGGCAGAAGGCAGCCGGGTTTTAACAGAGGGGGTGGCCTATCTTTTATCAGATATTTTAGCCGACAATCGTGCCCGTACTCCCGCTTTTGGGCCAAATTCGGAGCTTGTTATTCCGGGCCATAGCGTAGCTGTTAAAACCGGCACTTCGGATGATAAAAGGGATAATTGGGCATATGGTTTTACCCCTGAGTATGTGGTCGGAGCGTGGGTAGGCAATAATGATAATTCCCCCATGAATCCCCAACTTTCATCCGGGATTACAGGAGCTACTCCTATTTGGCACAATATCATGGCCAATCTTTTGGAAGGAAAAGAGGATCAAAAATTTATAAAGCCAAAAGATGTAGTAGAAGTAGCAATAAACGGCCGTAAAGACTTGGGCCTTATCAACCTTACTCCCAAATCAGTCATAAGTTCCGACCCCCTAATAACCTTCACCCCAACACCATCCAACCCCTAAGGTCATGTTTTTGGATTTTAATGGGTGAGGTGATGAAACGCTCTGATTGCTCAATAAAAATCAGGGTCCCAAAATGGCTGGATTTTTTTATTTCCAGATATTTTTCATCCTCCAGCGCATATCCCACTGAAATTTGTTTTCCATATTCTTGTAAAATTTTATCCACATCACCCGCAGTAAGGCCCTCAAAATAAAAGACTTTTTTGGCCTTAAATTGCCCCACAATATCCCCACCCGGAATCTTCATATAGATCAAATCTCCCGCCCTAACCTCACCATACGGGGCTATTTTATGCTTACTAAATCTCGTTTCGATAGTTTTTTGACCGGAAAGGATGGCTTCAATGGCAGAGCTTCTCATAATGGCTAAGTGCTTTTTCATAAAATCAGAGTTAAAAGTGCAAAGTGAAAAGTTAAAAGTTGCAGTTTAAAGTTTTTAATTTTCAATTTTGAATTATCACAACTCCGACTATACGCCCTAGCAGCTTAGGTTTCAATATGATACCATTACCTGTGTGAACAAAGCATTTGACTTTTTATCCGAAGTTAAGGTAGAATTATCCAGGGTTGTTTGGCCCACGCCAAAACAAACCTTTAGGCTTACAGTTATTGTTATTTTGGTAACAGTAGCGGTAGGCTTTTTTTTAGGAGGAATCGACTTTCTCCTGACAAAATTATTAGAAATAATACTAAAAAAATAAACTATGGACGAGCAAACACAAATACAGGTTCCTGAAGAAATAAAAGATAGTCCGGCAACTGCCGGAGCCAGATGGTACGTAGTTCATACCTATTCCGGGCATGAAAATAAAGTGGCCGCAGCCTTAAAACAGAGAATTGAATCCGAACACTTGGAAGAAAAGATTCTGGAAGTGCTGGTGCCAACCCAGGAAAAGATTGAAATCAGGGGTGGCAAGAAAGCTACAGTCAAGGAAAAAATTTTCCCGGGTTATATCCTGGTTAGAATGGTTTTGGATGATACTTCGTGGCTGGCTGTCCGGACCACCCAGGGAGTAACCGCTTTTATCGGTATGAGTCAAAAACCCACCCCCATTTCAGAAGCAGAAGTTAAATCTATTGTCACTTTTATGACCCAGGGAGCCCAGCCCACTTTTAAGCAGATCTTTTCCGATGGCGACACTGTTAAAATAATTGACGGGCCCTTTGCAGAATTTATCGGTAAAGTAGATTCAGTTGATAAGGAAAAAGGCAAGGTCAGGGTACTGGTATCAATCTTTGGAAGAGAAACACCGGTAGAATTAGATTTTTTGCAGGTGGCCAAACTTTAGTTTGGTCATCTTGAGCGAAGTCGAAGGATGGCGAAGGAAAATTGTATGCCTAAAAAGGTAAAAACATTTATTAAACTAAATATCCCAGCCGGCTCCGCGACGGCCGCTCCCCCCGTGGGTCCGGCTTTGGGACAACACGGCCTTCCCATCATGGACTTTGTCAAGGCTTTTAATGAAAAGACCAAGGAAAAACAAGGCAATATTTTACCAGTTGTAATTACGGTCTTTGAAGACAGGACTTTTTCCTTCATTACCAAAGAGCCCCCTATGGCCGAAATGATCAAAAAAGCACTGGGCCTCACAAAAGCTTCAGGTAAAGCCGGCAAAGAAGTGGTAAGGACACTGAACCGTGATCAGGTCAGGAAGATTGCCGAAGCTA
>CAYRCR010000002.1:51529-56300 GCA_964422835.1 uncultured Gammaproteobacteria bacterium | reverse complement strand
AAAAATATTGATGCGGCCATGAAAATTGTGGAAGGAACAGCCAAAAGCATGGGGGTTAAAGTCAATGGGTAAAACAAAGATAAAAACAATTGGGGTCGACGAACTGGAAAATAAAAAGGCTGCAAAGCTTGGGCAGATAGAGGTAGCGAGGGGTGACGCGGAAGAGGGTCCCCTTCGCCGCGCCCGCAGTGCTTCCGAGGACGGACGAAGGGAAACTGAAGCGGCAGGACCCCGAGCGGAAGAACAAGTGAGCAGTGCTTTAGCGCCGAGCGAGCAGCCTAAAAAATTAAAACGATCAGACAAAACAAAAAAACAATCCAAGCAAAGAAGTAAAAAATACCAAGAAGCCAAAGCTAAAGTTGATCCTCAACAAAAATATCCCTTAAATGAGGCTATTAAATTGGTCCAAGAAGTTTCCTATTCTAAATTTGAAGGTACCCTTGAGGCCCATCTTAATACCAACGCTAAAAATCTAAGAGGTCTTGTGTCCCTGCCCTTTCTTGTCGGCAAAAAATTAACTATTTTAGCCTTTCCCTCGACCAACTCTGGACAAGCTGCCGATTTTGGTGAAAATGTCATTCCGGGTAATGAAGAAACAATTAATGACATTGTTAAAGGGAAGTTTAATTTTGATGTAGTTGTTACAACTCCAGAATGGATGCCAAAACTTGCCAAATGTGCCAAAATATTAGGTCCAAGGGGTTTAATGCCCAATCCTAAAAGCGGCACCATTACTGATAATTTAGCCAAGACTATCACCGAACTGCAAGGCGGTAAGACCGAATACAAAACAGAGAGTAATGGCCAAGTTATCCATCTGTCTATCGGCAAAGTTTCCCAAAAAGAGGATGAAATTGGTGCCAATATCAAAACCCTGGTTAATACAATAGGCAAGTCAAAAATTGCTAAAATTACCCTTGCCCCCACCATGGGCCCGGGAGTGAGGATAGATCTGGGGTCAATCTAATCTCCTTTTTTAAGAACCTTCTTCCACACCAAGTTTAAATCAAATTTCAGGGTATAGATTGAGGCCAAACCTAAAATTAAAAGGGCCAGCATGGTAATAATATGGAAAAAAACTACCAGAGCCGAAGCCTGGTTTGCCTCAAGACCCAATAGTCCTGCCCAGACGGCCAAACCTGCTGCTTCGGCCGACCCAACGTAGCCCGGGGCAGCCGGAATTAAAAAGGTAAAAGCCTCCAAGCCGTTTCCCAGGATAACTTTCAGAAAAGAAATATCAATGCCCATTGTCCAAAACACCGACATCCAGGCCAGAGAATCAAAAGTTAAAGCTATCATGGTAAGAGCTATAAAACCTGCAATATCCACAGGTTTCCTGTGCAGTACTGCCAGTCCTTCTATGATAGTATGTGTAAATGATACAAAAAGCCTCTTAATAAATCCTACTATTAAGAAATTACTCAAAAAAACCATCGTTTTCTTAAAAAAGTTTTGGCTTTTGATAGAAATTACAAAGAAAATAAAAAAGAAAGCTAAAATGACTGCTGCAATCTGGCTGAAATTAGAGGGCAATGAAGTCGGGATAAACGGTAAAAGAAAAGTAATGAAAATAAGTATCCCCACCAAATCCAAACTTCTGTCCACAAATACCCAGGTAATTGTTTTACCGATTGGAACTTTGATCTGCGAAGTCAAATAAACACTTTTACTAATCTCCCCCGCCCTAATTGGTATCATAAATGATAAAAATTGGCTTAGGAAATTAAGCATTACCAAATCTTTGAAGGCAACTTTATATTCTTTAAGCAGAAATTTAAGGCGAAGCCCCCGGAAAACCCCTGCCAAAGCGAAAAATAGGAAGAAAAAGAGAGCATACTTTGGGCGGGCGTTGCCGAGGATAACAAGAACTTCCTGAATATTCACAAAGCGCAACCAGATAAATATCAGAAATATTCCAAGTGCCGTATTTATTAAAATTTTCAAGACAATATTTTTGCCCGGCATCCCAACATCATAACATATGCATGTGATATATTAGAGTTAGTATGTTCTGGAGCAAAGGACAAGTTTTTGCCTTGATTATCTTTACCATAGTGCTTGCTGCCATTCCCCTTTCTGCAGTCGCCTTAAAACAAACTCAAATTTTAAAAAGCGGGGCTTTTGAAAAAAACGGCAAGGTGAGCCAGGTAAATGTTTCTATCTCCGGCAATGAAACTGTATCTTATCCCACACCCACACCCCCCTGGAATAGTGTCCCTGCTACTTCCCCTCTTTCAGAGCTAAATACCATCCTTGAGGTTTCTCCCACACTCCCGCCTCCGGCACCTGCCGGATCCACTCCTACCCCAACTCCCATCTCCCGATCAGTCAATTTAGCTTTTGGCCCAACCCTAAACATGTCAATAAGCATCGAAGGGCGGCCGGAAGGACAACAGACTGCCAAAGTGTTTATAGGTCTCGCTTCAGGCAGTCCTGTCATCCATCCAACCTACATCCTGACTCTAACAGCCGATTTTCCCTCCTCCGGCAAGTTCTCCGGCATATCTCTGGCAGGACTTAACCCAGGCTCAACTTATACAGCCTACATTAAAGGACCGGCCCAAATTGATACGGCTGCCCCGTTTGTCATGGGCCCGACTGAAACAATACTCTCTTCCGGCCAAGCCATTCAGCTTTTGACAGGTGATCTCAACGAGGACAATACCGTAACACAAGCGGACTCTACCATTCTCCAGGGACTCTACGGCACAACTTCATCCTCTAAAATCTGGAATGCCAATGCCGATTTCAACTTCGATGGAGTTGTTAATACTTTTGATTTGCTTTACATTATTAAAAATATGGGGAAAGTCGGTGCTTCAGGAACCTGGCTTTCCACACCAGTGTCCACAGCCTCTGCTACACCCACTCCCGGTACAGGCGGCCCAGAAGGCGGCTACTGGTTATATATACCTTGATGGTCGTCTTGATTTTTGGGGCATTTTCCCATACCCTTAGAGTAATGCCCAAGTTCAAATTTTTCCAAAGCTTACTCTTAACATTCATCTTCCTGGCAATAACTGGAGTAGTTTGGGGCGCAGAAGTAGACATTGCTTCCCTTTATAACATTTCTGACAAAGACGCAGTTGACGGGGATATTTTAATCTGGAATGATACGGGACTTGCCCGCACCAATATCCCTTACGAACCGCATATTTTTGGTGTTTTACAAAACAGCTCCCTACTGATCTTTAAAAAAATTGACCAAAATGGCACTCCGGTGGCACGTTTAGGGACAAGTGAAGTCAATGTAACAAATATTAACGGGGAAATAAAACAAGGTGATTACATCACCACTTCCGCTGTTTCAGGTAAAGGGCAAAAAGCCACCATCAACGGCTATGTTTTGGGCATTGCAGCCGCGCCGCTAACTTCAACAGCCGGGGCCAAAATTACTTTTGAAGGAAAAGAGTATTCTTCCGGCAAAATTCCGGTTGATTTAAAAATTGAATTTGCCGAAGTTAACCGTTCCCGAAGCGCCGCTTCACTTTTTGATACCTTTAATATTGCCCTATTCCAAAACATTAAGGATCCAAGTAAGTTTGCCGAGGTCTTTCGCTATCTGGCAGCAGGACTGGTCATAATCCTAAGTTTTGCCTTCGGATTTTTCACCTTCTCCCGCTCTATTCCCAAAAGTATTGAGGCAATTGGCCGCAACCCCCTGGCCCGGGGGACAATTATCTTTTCAATCGGCTTAAATATTGCCTTTACACTTGTGACCGGTTCCATTGGGGTCGTGGCCGCAGTTTTAATTATGAGGTTATAACGTTATGATAAATATAATGGACCCATTATTTTTAATGACCATCACATGGATTTTCAGCGCCGGAGCAATCATTATTTTGTCGCTGGCCTTATGGCATGAACATAAGCAACTCATCGGGCTTTCATCTCAATCATCAATTGAAAGCGCCAAAAAGAAAAATGCCAACATCGTGCGCAGAGCCATAAGGCTTGCCCGTCATATTTTGGGCCATGCCGGAGAGGAAAGTGCTGAAATAATCGCCGATACCAAACAGGTCAGGGCAAATCTGGATGCAAAATATGAGGCAGAATTTGCCGGATATTTTGAAGAGTTACGCACTTTGGGGCAAAAAACCCAAACAGAAAATGAGCTGCTTCTAAAGCAAAAAGCTGATGAGCTTTTTGAAAAATTTGACAGGCACTTAAGTTCATTTCTGGTAAGTACTGAACAGAAAAGCATCACGGCTTTAGAGACAGAAATGCAAAGTGTCAGGGCAAAACTGGATGAATACAAAAGGCAACAACTTGCCTTAATTGATGAAAATATTATGGCTATTATCGAAAAAACATTGGGTATAGTTTTAAACAAAAAACTCGAAATTTCTGATCAGGTAGATTTGGTTTGTGAGGCACTGGAGCGGGCCAAGTCGGAAAAATTCATCCCGTGAGGAAAGATGTATGATGCAACAGCTACTCAATCAAATCCTGCAGGATAACTTTACCCAAGATGCAGCTTTGCGCACCCTTAGGGAGCTTAAAGAGCAAGCGCTCCTCCTCCTATTCGGCAACTCGCAGGTAAAACAAACAGCCTGGATGGAAGGCATCACAAAAGATAACGCCTATGAAATATTTGACGCTATTGAGGCAGAAATCAAAAAAATCGAGCCTTTGGTAATTTATATGCCCTGTGATATCTCCGGGGAGAAGGTTGCCTTGATTGGCACAAAAGCCCGGCAGCTTTTTGGCAATAATTTCCTGCTTGAGATAAAAAGTGATCCGGGGCTTTTGGCGGGGCCGGCGTTTGCCT
>CAYRCR010000002.1:20532-51519 GCA_964422835.1 uncultured Gammaproteobacteria bacterium | reverse complement strand
GGAGTTTATAAAGATTATTCTGTCCGGGAAAAGTTAGCCGGACAAAAAGGAGCCACACTGTGGATGTTAAAGGAGGCCATACGGAAGCAATGAAGGGAACGGAGGTCGGTTTTGTCAAAAGCATCCGTAATTTTGTCATCTCCCTTGACGGCCTGCCAACAGCCAAAATCGGCGATATTGTTAAAAATGATGCAGGACTTAGGGGTTGGGTTAATGCTTTGCTGGAAGAAAAAGTTGAGATATTACTGTTGGACGAAGGAACCATAGTACCCGGGCAGATGTTTAAAGCAACCGGCCAAAAATTGACCGTGCCGGTGGGAACCTTCCTCCTAGGGAGAGCCGTCAGCCCCCTTGGAGTACCGATTGACGGCAAAACCCTTAACAAAACTAATAGCAGTTCTTTTGAACTTGACCGTAAGGCACAAAACATTGGTTCGCGGACTTTTATTGATCGCCAGTTCGATACCGGAATTACGGCTATAGACAGTCTTGTTCCCTTGGGGCGCGGCCAAAGAGAGCTTGTGATGGGAGACTCCCATTCCGGCAAAACCGATTTTCTAATTAATGTTATTGTAAACCAGAAAAAAACAGGCACAATTTGCGTCTACGCTTCTATCGGCAGGCCCACTACCCGGGTAAGGCACTTAATTGACAGCTTGGCAGCGAAAAATGCCCTATCCCATACTATCATTGTTGCAACTTCTTCAACTGACCCCACACCGCTTATTTTTCTCACGCCGTATACTGCTTTTTCTATAGCGGAATACTTTCAAGGGCAAGGCAAAGATATTTTGGTCATACTTGATGATATGGGCAACCATGCCAAAATTTACCGCGAAATTTCCCTGCTTTCCAATAAACCTCCGGGGCGTGAATCTTACCCGGGTGACGTCTTTTACCAGCATTCGCATCTTTTGGAACGGGCCGGCAGTTTTAAAAAGGAAGCCGGCGGCGGATCTATTACCGCCCTGCCGGTAATTGAACTGAATTTAAATGACTTTACCTCCTTTATCCCCACTAACCTCATGGCCATGACAGACGGCCATTTATTATTCAGGTCATCACTTTTCAGCCGCGGCCAGCGGCCGGCAGTGGACACCTCCCTGTCTGTATCCCGGGTTGGTCAACAAACACAAACGCGCCTGCAAAATCTTTTAGCTACTAAAATCAAACAGATTATTGCCCAGGCGGCAGAATTTGAAACAGTCAGCAGTTTTAGTTTCGAGCTGCCTTTTGAAACCAGACTGGTACTCAAACAAAGAGAAATTATTTTTGAGCTTTTAAAGCAGCCCCCGGCTGCTTTTATCCCCAGGGAAATTCAAGCCGTACTTCTGGCATTACCCCTTACTTCTTTTGCCAACTCGGTAGAGGCTGAGACAATTAAAAACAGCCTGGAAGCACTCATCAACACATTATCCACAAACCCTGAACTCAAAACACTGCGCGAGGGGTTACTTAAAATAGAAAGTATTGAGGAGCTTTGCCAAAAACTGGAGGCCCTCTTACCCAAATTTACCAAAGTAAAAACCTGATATGCAAACCATCAAACAAATAAACACTATCTTAGAAGAAATCTTCTCTCTGAAGCTGGTGGCCCATGCTTATACGGAAATTTCCACTATTAAACTGCAGAAAATACGCGCCGGCATTGAGCGAAACCGCACTTTCTTCCAGGAAATTACCCAGGTGTACAGGATGGTAAAAGTTGCTGCCGGGATGCAAAATCTCACTTCAGGCAACCCTAAAAAAGGCGCCGTGTCAATTCTTTTAACTTCAAACCAGCGGTTCTATGGCGGCCTGGAACACCAATTGACCAAATTCTTCGCCGAACAAACTTCCAACCTCCCTACCGACCGTATTGTCGTTGGTACAACTGCCAAAAGGCAACTGTCGCAAGTTGCATCCCTTCCTGTAAAACCCTATATTTTTTCTGCTGATATCCCCCCTTTAGAAGAGCTCCGGGAACTTGTTTCGGAGATAATTTCCTATGAACAAATTTTTGTTTATTACCCAAGGATGCAAAGCGTTTTGGTGCAAAGCCCCGCTGTTGTTGACCTTTTGCAAAAACCTCCCGAACATTATCTAGAGTCAGAAACACATTCGTTCAATTCAATTTTTGAACCGGAGCTTAATGAGATGGTAAAGTTTTTTGACACCCAAATCACCGCCCTGATGCTCGAGCAAATCTTCCTTGAGGCAGAACTTGCCCGGACAGCTTCCCGGCTCACCTCAATGAACCAAGCGGAAAGTAATGCCGATGCCATGATAAAAGATGAAAGAAAAATATTAGCGCAAGCCTCAAGGGCCGTGGAGAATGCCAACTTACTTGACCTTATAGCCAGCGCATATAGCTTAAGGAGGGAATAATGCAGGATAACAATACTACAAAAAGTACGGTTTCAGGAAAAATTATAAGCGTCACAGGCCAGATTGCCAAGGTGCAGATCAGCGGGCATTTGTTTCCCTTATTGTTTGAAATTATGACCAGCCCGGAAGATAATAGTGTCAAACTGGAAGTGTTCTCCCAATCAGAGGATATCTCATCATGCCTTATTCTTTCAAACCCTAACTTAATATATCGCGGGATGGTAATTTCCGGCACCGGTAAGGGTTTACAAATCCCCACCGGCTCCAATATTTTAGGCAGGGTGGTTAATGTTTTTGGCGATGCAATTGACGCAAAAGGCCCTATTGTACCGCAAAGTCTTACTCCTCTTAACCAAAAGGCTCCGCCTCTTTCTACAATCTCCGGAAAATTGGAAATCCTTGAGACCGGAATTAAGCCAATTGACTTTCTGACCCCCTTCCTAAAAGGCGGTCGTATCGGCTTTGTCGGGGGCGCGGGCGTCGGCAAGACAATACTTATGACAGAACTTATTCATAACATCACAGGCAGCCACAAGGGCGTATCGGTGTTTGCGGGTGTGGGCGAGCGTATCCGGGAAGGGCAAGAACTTTACCAGCGGATGGTTGAGTCAAAAGTTATGGAAAAACTGGTCATGGTTTTGGGGCAAATGGACGAAAACGCCGCGATAAGGTTCCGGGTAGCACTTTCAGCTGTAGCCATCGCCGAATACTTTAGGGACAGCGAAAAGCAGGATGTACTGCTTTTTGTGGACAATATGTTCCGTTTTGTCCAGGCAGGCAATGAAGTATCCACACTTCTTTCTACAATCCCCTCTGAACAAGCCTACCAGGCCACTATGCAAAGTGAAGTGGGAAGCCTGGAAGACAGGCTCGCCTCGACTGAAAACGGCTCCATTACATCCATCCAGGCAGTTTATGTACCATCGGATGAAATTACCGATGCAGGAGTCAGTACTATCATGTCATTTTTGGATAGTTCTATAATTTTGTCGCGGACTATCGCCCAAATGGGACATTATCCTCCCATTGACATCTCCCAATCATCCTCCGGCGCCAGTAAAGACATTATCGGGGATGAGCATTTCCGGGTCTTGACACGTTTCCAGCAGTGTCTGGAAAGATATAATAAACTAGCACATATTGTGGCAATTGTCGGGGAAACAGAGCTTGGGTCATCTGACCAGATTCTTTTCCAAAGGGTAAAGAAGGTCACTAATTTTTTGACCCAACCCTTTTTTGTCACAGAGAATCAAACAGGCAGGAAAGGAGTTTATGTCCCAAGGGAGACCACCATTGCTGATATCAAGGCAATTTTGGAAGGAAAAACTGATAATATTCCGGCAGAAAAATTCCTTTATGTAGGCTCAATTAAAGATATCAAATAATATCATGACAGATGAAAATAGTCCGCTTTTACTCGTCAAAATAATTTCTCCCAAGGAGACCATTTTCGATGGACAAGCCACATCCGTATCTTCCACTAACTTTTTAGGGAAATTTGATATTTTGCCTGAACATGCCAATTTCATCACTATGGTTAAAAGTGTTCCTATTGAAGTTAGGGTACCGGGAGAAAAAGGCCCACGCTCTTTCACCTTTCCCCTGGCCATTATTTACAATATTAAAAATAAGGTCAGTATTTTTACAGATATTCAAGGCAACCTGTATTGAACCTGAGCGCAGTCGAAGTATTGACAAGCAAAGGTCAAATTAGTACAATACCTAAGGCTTAAGAAAGTGAGTTATAACCCTGAGCGAAGTCGAAGGGCCATGTAAATCTCACCGAGGCGAAACAACTAAAGACGTAAGACCTGTAACTTAAAATTATTTTAATATAAAGTATTCAGTCTTAAGTATTAAGTTAAAACGCCTCGAAGGCGTTTTTTTTAGTGCCGAAGGCGCGAAAGACGAAGTATTTATGAAAACACGGACACAAAAAGAAGAAATGGTAAAAGGAATGATTGAAAAACTTGCACGGAGCAAAAGTGTGGTTTTTACGAACTACAAGGGCCTTAAAATGAGCCAGTTGTCTGACTTGCGCAATAAGCTACGCGAGCAAAATGCCGAGCTTTCTGTTACTAAAAATACCCTTTTAATGGTTGCTTCAAAAGAAGTTGGTTTACCGGAACTTCCCAAGGAAGTTACCGAAGGGCCAATTGCTACTCTTTTTAGTTTTGAAGATGAAATTTCTCCTTTAAAGATTTTGGTCAAAGCTTTCAAAGATGCCCAGATGGGTGAAGTTAAGGGTGGGATCTTAAATGCCCAGTTTTTGGATGGGGCAAGTATCACCAAATTATCCGCGTTACCAAGTAAACTGGAACTTCAAGCCAAGGTTGTAGGATCCCTCTCTTCCCCGCTTTATGGCATTGTGGGGGTCTTGCATGCCAACCTCCGAAATTTAGTTTATGCACTTGATCAAATAAAATTACAAAGAGGAGGTGAATTATCAAGTTAAAAGTGCAAAGTTAAAAGTTAAAAGTTGCAGTTCAAAGTTGAAAAATATTGAGTTTTGAATTGTAATTTTGAATTTTGCATTTTGAATTTTGAACTGAATTTATGTCCGATACAAAAAATTTAGATACTATTATTGAGTCAATTGAAAAATTAACAGTTTTAGAACTGGCTGATTTAGTCAAGGCTTTGGAGGAAAAATTTGGAGTAACTGCCGCAGCGCCAATGGCTGCAGCAGGACCAGCTGCCCCCGCCACGGACGGGGAGCCAAAGGAAGAACAAACTACTTTCAATGTCATTTTAACTTCAGGCGGAGCCAATAAAATCGGCACTATTAAAGCTGTCCGGGAAATCGTTCCCACTTTAGGCCTTAAAGAAGCCAAAGATTTGGTTGAAGGAGCTCCCAAACCGGTTTTGGAAGGGGTCAATAAACAAACAGCTGAAGAGGCTAAGAATAAATTAGTCGCCGCAGGCGCAACTGCCGAATTACAATAATCCAAACAAAAACTTTACTGCGCCGGCGCAGGTTCGCTGGAAGTTGATGTGCTTGTGTCAGGCGCCGGTTCACTCGATGACGGCGGAGGCGAGGACTCTGTTGAAGTTGAGGTGCTGGGTGCAGGTTCGCTGGACGTAGGTTGAGATTCAGTTGTTGTTGAAGTTGATGGTGCCGGCGAAGGAGCTGTGCTACTACCGGAGGAAGTATTGGCTGCCGCGTCAGACATACACCAGCTGTTATCCATCCAATGATAGCCTGACGGGCAGGAGCCGGAAGAGGATGATCCGCCGGATGAACCGCCGGTGGAAGTAGCATCTCTTGCAGCATCAGACATACAGTAACCGCCATTATCACTCATCCAATGAGAGCCTGAGGGACAGGAACCGGAGGAGGAACTGCCTGAACCTGTGCCGGATGAGGAGGATTTGCAAGAGCAAGTACCATAATCATACCAGCCGCCCGGACAGCCTGCAGAAGGAGGATAACAACTGATGGTGGATCCTGTAGAACTAGTTCCAGAACCACCCGAATACTTGCAACTACAGGTTGAGTAATCTAACCATGCACCTCCGCCACAGCTTAAACCCTGGCATTGATTGCTGGTTGAGGGACCGCTGCCTCCATTATAAGTGCTTGAGCTTCGGCAGTAACAACTGCCATAGTCCCAATAAGAATTATTGCCGCAGCCGTTTGACGGAGGTTGACACCATGATTGGGATCTGGCACCTGTATCTGACCACCCCGAACCTTCATTACTGCCTGCTACACATTTGCTGCCATTCCAGTAATAGCCCGGAGTGCAACCGAACTGGTATGAGCCGGGAGAAGAATAAGAAGTATCATTAGGACTCGTGCGGATACAACCTCTGCCGTCCCAATAATATCCGGGACCACAGCTTGATTGGGTTAAATTGGGAGAATAGTAATTATTGTTACTGCCTGGATAACCGCCACTCGGCGCATATGTGCCCCCATCAGCCATACACCAGCCACCGGAGTCGGACATCCAGTGAAACCCGCTGGGACATCGACCGGGAGAAGTTGGTACGGGGCCGGAACCGGGCACTGTTCCGGAGGGAGGATTGGTAGTGTAATTGGTCGGGGCGCTGCCGTAATAACTTGGAGCACTGTAAGAATACCCACCACCACCCTGATAAGGAGTGCCGTAAGGCGGAGCTCCGGGAGCTGTATAGTAAGGACTGTAAGGTGTATAACCGGAAGTTTGTGGGCCTGAAGGCGTATAAGAACCCCCTGTATTATATGAACCGTAACTTCCACCATTGCTCATACACCAACCGCCATTGTCATACATCCAATGGTAATCGCTCGGACAAACTCCGGCGATTTCTGCCTTCGGACCCTGACCATAAACCAGTGGTTTGCCGTCCTTACCAATAGAAGGTGCTGTGCTTACATAAGGAGTAACGGAACCTGAATATTCCGGTGAATAGAGTGTAATGAATCTATAGGATGAGGAAATTGGAATTGTTGCCCCGGGCGGAGGGCAAGGGGTGTTGGGTGAAAACGGCGGTGAAGGCAGGAAACACGGACCGGCCTGATTTCTCACCCCCAAACTAAAGGATAACGCTTCAACTCTGGCCAGTTCCGGAGGCAGAGCTGCGCCGGGATTGCTTCTTCTGTAAGCCTCTACTTTGTCTCTTGCCTGCTGGGTTGGACGGAATTCCTCCTGCAGCGTAGCCACTGCCAAAACCAGATCTTTGCGGTTTTGGAAATCTTCCAGATTGACAATATCCGGTCTGATAGTTTGGGCTATCTCATCAATTCGCCCCAGGCGAACATAAGGACGGATGTCAGCAGGGATTTCTTTACCCGGCTCAAAATTTTTCTGGAACTCATTTAATTTTCCTACAATGTCCTCATTTTTTTCAACTCTCTCCAAAGTTTTCTCTTTTTGATCCAAAGTGCTGACAATTTCTTCCAACTTTTTCAGCTCGCCTATTTTAATTTTCGCCCCGGGGTCAGCATTATTAAAATCCTCATTCAAAAAGGCCGTGTCGGTAACAGTCATTCCTCCTCTGGAGGCCAGCTCACCCAATTTCATCCTGACCTCAACTCTGGAATCTGCTTCCAGTAGTTTCTTTTTATCTTCTTCCGAAATCATCTCGGCCGGCAAGTCTTCTATTTTAGTTTTAAGGTCATCAGGCAAAGGTTGCTCCCCTGAAAGATCTGCAGCTTTATCTGCGCCCAAAATTATCAAGGATGATGCGGCAGAAAGGGCAGCTGCCTGATCACTGGTTGCCACAACTTCAATCTTTTGTAAAATCAGGTTCTGATCCACTACCTCTTCAGCCAATTTTTCACCGATGGTTTTTCTGGCTTTTTCCGACCATGACGATTTGCCGGCATCGTTGTAGATATCCTGCATCTTTGTAGCATAAGCTGACAGGGCCTCCTTAAAATCTTCTTTATCGCCTTTTTCTAAAGCAGTATATCCTTCAGCTAATCTTTCCCGGGCTTGGGCAATTCTGGTTTGTTGTTTAGCTTCAGGCGAGAAAGATACTGCCAGCTGGACTGCTTCTCCTGCTGTTTTCAGAAAATAGAAAGGATTATCCGGGGTGACAAAGACAGGTTTAGGAATAGAGATATCCCTTGCTTCCTGAGTATTCGGCTCCTCTGTTTCCAAACATTTACTTTCAGACCAGCTCCAGTAAGCATCAGCTTCTGTACAATTTGGTGCGGCATCTTTCGGATAAGGTTCTCCTGCCTTGGGAGCATCTACACATTTTTTCTGTTCGAATGAATAATATTGCCTGCCGGGACAGCGGTACTGACTGGAATCATATACAGACTTATCATCTTTATCCCAAACACAGCCACGGGGGGATTCGTAGGAGGAACCTACAGGGCAGGATTTGGAACGTTCTTCTCTCTCTTTATCGTCTTTTGGTTCTGGTTCGGGAGATGGCGACGGATAAGGATTACCTCCTCCGGTAAAAGCCTGACAGCTTTGAGTTTGCCAGGACCAGCTATAGCGGGCAGGACAAACCGGCCTGGCATCATCCTTAAATCCTTGTCCGGGCTCATAAGCTACACATTTTCCCACCGCAAAAGAATAATACTGGCCATACCCTTCACATTTGTACTGATCATAATCATTAATCTTTTTGCCCGAATCAGCCCAGATACAACCCTCACCGCTTTTAAAAGTAGCGCCAATCGGACAAACAGATAAAACTGCATCTGAAGGTTTTGGCTCTTCCGTCAACCCACCAAATTGGCCGCTGTTAATTGGACGGGCAGAAGAAGTGGCTGTCAGCTGTTGAAAGGCCTGAATCAAATCCTGTCTTCCTCCCAAATCTTCCTGTTTAATACCTGACAAATCAATTGTGTTAACCAAAGCAGTCTCTTTTTGATCTAAATTAGCTGCCTGTGCTTTTAAAGCCGGCGTTTGAGCAAATTCGGACTGGACTGCCCTTAAGTTTTGCAGTTCTTCAACCTTTTTAACCTCTACCAGCTGATTGTAATCTGAGGGTGTCGTCAGCATCTGCGCTTCATCCATCTTTTTGGCATCAGCCAACGGGAAAGAACCAAGTTCGGCAAGTTTCCTGATTTTCTCCCGTACTTCTCTCCGCGAACTGGATCCAACCAGATCATTTGCTTCCTCTGGTAAAATCAGCCCTTGCGCTTTCAGATCATCAAGCCGGTCTGCCAATGCAGGTGGCATGGCCGGTCTGCCTAAAACATCAGCACTTTTATCCAAAGCATCCTCAGTAGCTTTGATGGCTGTGGTAATCAGCTTCGGGTCCTGGGGGACAGGCAAAAGACCTTTTTCCAGCATAGCTTCGTGTCTGGCTGCAGCGTTTTCGAGTCTGCCTGCCATATCTTTGGTTGCAATTGATGCGGCATCTGCCATTGCCTGGGTATAGCTTTTGATTGTATCCTGATACTCTGCTGATCTTTTATCGTCGGAGGATATTGCTGCAGCTTCACTTAAACGCCGCTCTGCCTGCTCCAGTTTTAACCTGGCTTTTTCAGCCGGATCAAAAGTAAAAGTGGTTGCTAAATTTTCCCCCAAGCGCTTTAGAAAATAAGTAGGCTGACCGGGCAAAGCTCCTGTTACCCCTCCCAAATACGGATTAACAGGCACAGGTGTTGGGGTGGTACTTACGGGCGTTGGTGAAGGAGCCTGACTTGTATCTGCAACAGGAGACGGAGATGGAGTATAAGTCGGATTATCTATAACCGCTTTGGGATATAGTTTACCCACATTTTGCTGCTGATCCGGGGAAAAGCTTGATAAATCTACTTGTTTGGCCAAATCTTGAGCGCGGTTGTACCACAAATAAGGCTTGATATCGTTTGGAGGAGGGACAGAAGAACCATCTTGCCATTTTCTTATCTCAGCCAAAACTGCCTCAGACGGCTGGGGCCGGGTTTGATAAGTCCTAAGTTCAGCTACCTGAAAATTGGCTACTATTTCCTTTTGAACATCAGGATAATTTTTGGCTACCGCAGTATCTAACTTAATTAACTCGGAGGCCGGGAATTGACCGGATGTGCTCAGTTTATCCAGCTCTTCCCTAACTTCTCCCCTACTCTTTAAACTGTAAAGTTTATTACTTTCTTCTTCTGAGATTAATCCTTCCTCTTTTAGTTCTTGAATATCCGCGGATAAATCTTCCGGTATGGCAGGTTCACCCCTCACTTCTGCTGCGCCGTCCAGGACTTTCCGCGCCATATTTGTAACCGAATTCCACTCCTCGGCCCATACAGGAGAAGAATTCAAAGCCATACTTTGAGTAATCACTGCCTGAGCGCTGACAACCTCTTCAACACGGCTGGCATTAACTATTTTCCGGGAAACATCCCGCAGGATCTGATTATAATCATTAAAAGCCTCTACAGCAGCTTCTGTTTTGTCCGCATCCTGCAAGGTTTTTGCTTCAACTAACCTCTCCTGGGCTATATCAAGCCGGAGTTCTTCTTTTTTAGCCGGATCAAATGTAAAGGTCAGTTGAACATTTTCCGCAATTCTGTCAAAAGGATAAAAAAAACTGCCTGGAGTAGTACTGGTATCTTTTTGAAGCACTAAACTATCCGGAATTTTAGGAACAGGTAAATTTTCTAAAGAAGAAAAGGAAAAACCTAAAACCTGAGGCTGGCTGTAGTAAGGGCCAAAGTCATAATATTGTGTTTTTGACTCGGCAAAGGCAACTTGGGGTGTAATGTTCCAAACCAAAAGTAACAGAGCGGTAAAAAATAATTTTTTCGGGCAGGCCATATATAAAAGAAAAGCCCGTCTGTTTTCTGCTATTAATCCAGAGTAAGGCAGCACTTAAAGGTTTGTCAAGTGTGAGTTTTTTGTGTTTTTTTGCAATCGAGGTATTGACATTGTCTGAAAAGTTGTGATATACATTGATTTAGAATGTCTGATGAAGATATAGAAATATCTTCTCGCGTTAAATTATGAGCGATGAAGAATGCTTCTTCTCGCTAGGAAATAGTTATGAGCGATAAAATCTCACTTGAGAATCTCCCTGATCTATTAACAGTCAAAGAAGTTGCAGAAGTGTTACGAGTTTCTCCCCTCACTATAAAGCGATGGGGTAAAAGAGGCAAGCTTCCGGCCATCAGGATCAATTCCCGGGGAGACAGAAGGTACAAAAAAGAAGCAGTCCTCTGGCTTCTTGGCATCACCCAAAAATCCCCAGGGAGTAATATTTTATGAGCCCAGAAAAACCACCCAGTGGGGATGATATCATAAAAGGATATCGGGATACTTTGGCAAAACGTCAAAAAAAAGGAGAAAGATTGCCACCCTGGCAGGAAGAGGAATTACAGAATCTATCGCGCATATTTGGTGCCCCTAAAACTTCTCCCAGAACCAGATTGGCAAACATGTTGCAGCGAGCTTCAGATTTCGTAAAAGGCATCGTCAACCATCTCCCTTCGTAAATTAGCACTCATTCAGATAATTTGCTAAATGGGGTAGATTAGGTTTTTGGGACAGAAAAATCCCAGTTTAACTATCAGTATGTTGAGATTTGGGGATGGATTTTGTAGTTAGGGTTTGGTTCAAACCCTACTTCTCCCTTCTTATCAACCACATAGTAGGCAAAGCCTCTTTTCTCTTTTACGGTTTCAAAATCATGAACCCCCTTTTCCTGTGGAGCATTGTCCACTGTTACAAGGTAGGTCTTGCCGACATTAATAAGAGCATGCCCAAACCCGGCCGGTATTTCTATATTCAAACCGGAACGGAGTCCCACCACTTTCACTTCCTTTACTTCCCCTTCTTCATCATTGCGCTGCATGAGAAGCACCCCTTGACCATAAACTACGGTATAAATCTCAACACCTTGATAAAGATGGAAATGGCCATAGGTCTTATTGTATTCCTCACCATTTTTGCCGGGTGTTAAAATCGTTACATTTTGGCCTCCCTCGCCGTGGATTACAAAATAAGGGTCTTTTACCCCGGGAGCTTTGGGGTTCATCAACACATCTTTTATTTCTTTTCTGGTTCTTACTTGTATCATATTTGGTTCTATCTTACTATATTATACCTTCAACCCGTCAAGATTTTCCAGACATATCGGACAAGGGCTAATTGTCTTTTAATTCTCCATGGCTCTAAGATAAGCCGAAAAAGCCATTTTAAGCCCATTTTATGCAAGATCGAAGGAATTCTGGGTACCTTGCCCGATATCTCATCAAAAGCCCCACCTACTCCCATAGCTATTTTAACAGGAATTTTTGGTAAGTTTTTATAAATCCACTTTTCCTGCTTAACCTGGCCAAAAGCTACAAAGAGAATATCGGTATCAGGTAAAGAAGTTGGGTTAAGGTTTGGATGCCGGTTTGGTTCCCATACCGGCTTCTTTATCCCTACCCAATTCCCTTCATCATCTATCTTTCCCCCATCTTCAGCAAAACTAATTTTTAGTCCGGGATACTTTTTTTGTAAGCACTCGGCACACCTTTTTGCTACCCCCTCTTCCCCTCCTAAAAAGCCTACTGTAGCGCCCAAATCAGAAGATAGCTCTACTAGCCTTTCCATTAGGTCCACTCCGGAAATAGTACTTTCTAGATCACCTCTAAGTCTTAGGCCTATTCCATCCGGAATTGCCAAGTCTGCCTTATTTATAATATCTTTAAATCCAGGATCTTTTTGAGCTGCCATCACGAATTCAGGGTTAGGCGTGACAATATAATGCTTCTCGTTTCGCATCGAAGCAGGACTATCTTTTCTTAGCCACCCAACCACCCGGTCTTTGGCTCCTTCCATGTTAATATTGTCAACATTCACTCCCAGGATATTTACCTTATCCATACTTTTGATTTTACCATGAACCATGAATTACAAACTACCAACCACAAACAACGAGCTATTTTGATCTCTTTTATATGTCTTGTGACCAGGTCGATGGTAGCGTATAGTTTATTCGATGTTTAACTTCAGCAAACGGATCGGTATAGATTTAGGAACTGCTAATTCCCTGGTTTATGTAGCAGGAGTAGGTATAGTGCTCAATGAACCTACCGTAGTAGCCATTGGCACTGATGACAATAAAGTTTTGGCTGTTGGAAATGAAGCTAAAGAGATGTTGGGACGGACTCCGGGCAATATCATCACTTCCCGACCTTTGCGCGATGGGGTCATAGCCGATTATGTTACTACCGAAGCAATGCTGCGCTTTTTCATTGATAAAGTATGCGGGGCATCACGTTTTTTCAAGCCGGAAGTGATGATTTGTGTACCCGCGGGGGTAACTTCGGTTGAGCGCCGTGCGGTCCTTGACGCCACACTTTCTGCCGGAGCAAAAGTAGCTTATCTTATAGATGAGCCGTTGGCAGCCGCCATTGGCGCCCAAATCCCCATCGCCAATCCTTCCGGCAATATGATTGTTGATATTGGCGGAGGTACAACCGAAGCAGCTGTGATTTGCCTCGGAGGTGTGGTAGTTCATGCTTCGGTCAGAGCTGGGGGTAATAAAATTGATGAAGCAATTCAAATAGGAGTTAGAAAAAAATATGGCCTGATTATTGGCGAAAACCAAGCTGAAGAAATAAAGATTAAACTTGGATCAGCTATTCAGGTAAAAAATAGTGAAAATAAGACTCTGCCTGTACGTGGGCGTGACGCTGTAACCGGTCTTCCCCGGACAATTGAAATCACCACTTTTGAGGTAGCCGATATGATTTCGGCTACTGTCCAAAAAATAATTTCCGGGGTAAAGGAAGTTCTGGAGCAAACACCGCCAGAGTTAGCTTCGGATATTATTGATAAAGGAATAGTACTCTCCGGCGGAACTTCGCTTCTAACTAATCTTGATAAGTTTATGACCGAAGCTACAGGAGTGCCTTGCCATGTTGCGGAAAATCCCTTGATGTGCGTGGCCCTCGGCACAGGGCTGGCTCTCGAGAACTTAGATTTATATAAGAGGAGTGTTACTAAAAGATAGGAAAATGATAATCGGCTTTGATGGATCACGGGCGTTTTTAAAAAACAGGACCGGCACGGAAAATTATGCTTTTCAGCTTCTAACCCATCTTGCCAAGATCGACCACAAAAATATTTACAAAATTTATTTGCGGCCGCCAGCCACACAGGGAGAGTCCTTGCGAGGCTGGCCACCCAACTTTCAGTTTTCAGTCTTAAGTATTAAGTATTTATGGACCCAATTTGGTCTTGCCAAACAAACTTTTATTGATAAATTGGATGTTCTATTTGTGCCATCCCATACCCTACCGGTCATTAGAAACCCAGGTCTTAAAACAGTTATCACAGTCCATGACCTTGGCTCAAAGTATCTACCCAAAATGCACCAGTTGAAGCAGCAACTTTATCTCAAGTTTATGACGGACATTCAGCTTAAGACTGCCAACCATATTATTGCAGTATCACAAGCTACCAAAAGTGATATTATCCATAACATAGAGATACAACCTGATAAAATTTCTGTGGTTTATGAGGGATATGATAAAGATAAGTTCAAAGTTCAAAATTCAAAATTCAAAGTTGCTTCTCTTCCATATTTTCTATTTGTGGGAACAATTCAGCCAAGGAAAAATCTGGAAAGACTACTAAAAGCATACGCTTCATTCTTGAATGATTTTCTTGAAGTTAGAAGTGAGAAGTTGGAATTTGATTCCTTGAAGTTTAGAAGTCTTGATCAAAAAGTCAAAAAATCAAAGATTCAAGATCAAGGATATCCCACTTCTCATTTCAAGAATTCCGTCCCCCGTTTTGTCCTTGCAGGGGGTAAAGGTTGGTCTTCTGATGAAATATATGAACTACCCAAAAAGTTAGGCATTGAAAAATATGTCAAATTTTTAGGTTATGTGCCTGATGAAAAACTTCCTGCCCTCTACTGTGGAGCCCAAGCCCTGCTTTTTCCTTCCCTTTTTGAGGGTTTTGGCCTGCCCATTTTGGAGGCCATGGCCTGTGGATGTCCGGTTCTAACTTCCAACATTTCCAGTATGCCTGAAGTGACAGGAAAAGCTGCCCTCTTAGTTGATCCTTATTCAGTAAATGATATTGCACGAGGGATTAAGCAGATTATGGATCCAAAGGTAAAAGAAAAACTCATCAATGCAGGTTTTACTCAGGCTAAAAAATTTAGTTGGGAAAAAGCGGCTCGGGATACTTTGCAGATTTTGGAAAAAGTTATTTCAAGTTAATCCCAAACAGGTTTGGGGTGGAAGCCGTGGGGGTAGAAAATGAGGTCAAGATGACCAGTTTGGAAGAATCCGGCCAGGCAAAGACAAAATTATCCTGGAATTTCCCGGCATAAATAACCGCTTCATTAGTTCCATCAAACTCCGCGATGCTGATTTTTTCATCATTCACCAGGATGACATGCCTGGAATCAGGCAGCCAGAAATAGGCCAAAGCTTTTGGTAACGCATATTGCTTATTACCAGTCAAAGTCCCTACTCCACCGGAGGGAGTGACCTGCTTTGTTATGGACTTTGCGGGTGATGATAAATTATAAACTTTAGCGCTTTCCCCAACTTTAACAATAAATTTAGTCTCGTCAGGAGACCAAGTCACTCCTGACCCGGAAGCTATTTTTTGCACCTCCAAATCTTTAATTGCCAAAACTCTTGCCTGATTTTCCGTCTTTCTATCATCTTCCCATCCTTTTAGGGTAGCAGTGATAGTGGGAGTTATATCCCGAAGTGATGGTACATCCAAAGACTCCTCAAACCCCACCAGGTAATTTCTGGCATTTACCTCTCCCGGCACTCCACCCTCCTGCAAGGACACCAGGATTTGCTTGGAATCCGGGGACCAGGACAAGTTTGCTTTAGAAAAATCCAAGGAAGCCGTTGAAGCAACCAGTTGATGCGGCTGTGCACCCCTGGTAAAAGAGATCGGGGCACTCGTCATAGTCCAAACCCATACCCCTCCTTTTTGCCGCAATTTTACGTCAGGATTAAATGGCACAGTAAAGGCCAATTTTTGTCCGTCCGGTGAAAGGATGGGATTTGCCGCCCCATTAAAGGTCAAGGGAAATGTAGTGGGAAGAGCCGGGAATAGTGTTGCTTTAACCTCTGCTACCAAACCTTCCGAAATATTAACTTGCCTTCCCCAGGGAATATAGCCTTCTTTGACAATTTTAACATTATAACTTTTGGGAGAAAGACTGCTGATTGTGGTATTGGTGGCAGTTGTCAGATGGCCGTCGATATAAACTGAAGCGCCATCCGGCACAGATGCTACCGATAGAATACCAGTACCCACAATCCTGCCTTCTTTGGGAGAAAAAGTGTAACCTTTAGTTATCAAGACCGCTATCCCTGCACCAATTACAATCAAAAGCAGTGTGATAATTGTAATAATAAAATGTTTACTCATACAACTATTATACCCCGGCCAATTTGGCTCTGACAATCAGCCGATTTATAAGAGTCCCCGGAGGGTCACAGGTTTGCAAAGTTAAAACAGGCTCATCATATGTACCCGTCAAGTATTTAGTGTCAGAAGGCGCAGTAATAGTTTTATCAAACACAATGTAATTAAACCTTCTACCCTGATAAAATATAATCACTCTGTCCCCTTTCTCAAGCTTGCCCAAAAGATAAAAAACAGCATTGAAACGGACAATATTCCAGGGAGCATTGACTGAATGAGAAAACAGGTACATATTGCCCCGCTCTCCGGGCAAAACTGTCCCTTTAGCATGGGCTACACCTTTTGATAAAGCTGCTAAATATTCTCCCTCATTTCCTGCGTCAACGCCCTCCACAATTTTGGCATTGGCATTAATTTTTTCTATAACAATACCAAAGTCTGTTGAAACAGGCTTGATAAAGTCGGTAGTTTCCGACGGAAGATCACTAAAACCACTGCTTAGGCTGGCTTCATTTTGGGTGGCAGAGGTAACAACTTGCGGCAGGCTATGGCGGGTGCCTAAAAGATTGTTTAGCTGGTATCTAAACTCTTCCACTACCACTGGTTCAAAAGTTATTAAAATTGACAAAAACCCAACCTGGATAAAAGCAAAGCTTAAAAACCTGATAAAAAATACTTTTTTGAATTTGGTAAGGCGAAACATCTGGTGCCCTTGGAGGGAATTGCACCCCCGACCATTCCCTTAGGACGGGACCGCTCTATCTACTGAGCTACAAGGGCATGGTCGGGGTGGAGGGAATTGAACCCTCTACCTCTCGAACCCGAATCGAGCGTTCTACCGATGAACCACACCCCGATAAGTATATTTTACAATGAAAATAAAGGTAAAGCTAGCCAAGAAAGTTTATTTATCCAAACCTGCTGCGCGGATTTTTTCCATGGTTTTTTCAACAACTGTGTCCGGTGCTTCATTGGCTAAAATTTCAATCACAGGAACTTTATCTTTAAAGTAATCCAGGACAGGTTTTGATTGGGTCTCATAGACATTCAGCCGCTCCTCCACCACTTCCGGTTTGGCATCTGCCCTTTGTACTAAATCCCCACCGCATTTATCACACTTTCCCTCTACTTTAGGCAACATGGCCGGCATGGAATAATGGATTCCATCAACTGTTTTATCAATATTGGCAATGTTATAGATTTCCCCGCATTTATTACAAGTACGCCTGGCAGTAATTTTCTCGATCATGATGTCACGGTTGGCATTGATGACAAAAATACCGTCAATTTTGGCCACCTGATCCAAAGCTTTGGCTTGATCCAAAGTTCTGGGAAAACCATCCAATATGAAGCCATTTTGGGCTTCCGGTTTTTCTAACTCCTTCTTTAGAAGCTCGATTGTCAAATCGTCCGGCACCAGGGCTCCGCGTGACATAATCTCCTGAATTTGTTTAGCCAAGGGAGAATTATCTTTGGCAATATTGCGGAACATTTCTCCTGTGGCAATTGCCACAATCCCCAATTTTGGCGCCAGCCTTGTTGAGTAAACTCCTTTTCCTGATCCCGGTGCTCCAAAAATTATGAATTTCATATTTCAACCTTCGAAACATTGTAACCGCCATTTTCATAGACGTCAACTATAACAAAGGAGGGCTTTTCCAGATTCCTCTCCGAAGTCAGTGCCCCAACTGTTGTCATCTTCAAGCCAGTTTTGGGATCGGAGTAGCGGGAATAGGCATGGATATCCCCGGCAAAAACTTCCGACACCCCTGCATCTTTAAACACCTGAATCAAAGTTTGGGCCTGCCCTGCAATAATTTTATTAGCTTCTCCCCCCTTCTCTTCATCTTTAACCGCCGAACCCATAAACCTGTCTGATGAAGGATGCATCAGAGCTTCGTGTAAAAATACAAAGGTGTTTTTTGATGATCTTGATTTTTCGCCCAGTATTTCTTTAAGCCAAGCCATCTGCAAACTGTCAATCCCTTCATAGTTGTCAGCATTAAATACAATCACAAACCTGATGCCACTATCAATAAAAGTCTGGTTTGGAGACTTGAAAACCTGGTTAAAATTGATGACAGCGGAGGCGGTTTTATCCCGGGCATCCCATAAATCATGATCGCCGGCCGTGACATAATACGGCAGGGAGGAATTGTCAAAAACAGTTTTTGCCTCTTCCAACTCTTTTATGGTACCGGTATTGGTATAATCGCCCAAGCCAATTGCAAATTTTACACCACCATCACGGGCAGACTTTAAGGCTTCACTTAAATTTTCATTGTCATTGTGAGAATCTGCCACTAAAGCAAATTTCAGGATAATGTTGCCGGAAGGTGTCACTTCCGCCATTTCAGGCTCACCCTCATCAGCAGGGGTACTGCCGGGAGGCAATTTCACACCCCAAGACCCCGATAAAAGTTTTGTGGCCTCATTAAAATTGGTAAGGGTAGTCACAAATCCTTTGGGATCGTTTTTAATCTGGTCCACCATCTTAAATAAGTCCCCATTACCCACCCCGGAAAAATAGAGGAAGGCCTGATAAGCCAGAAGACCCAGAAGCAAAAACATTACAAAAGACAGGCAAAGCCTAAGCAACACGAATGGCAAAAACGATCTTTTTTTGCTTTCAGTATGTCTGAACATTTCCCCTCACATTCTTTCAGGTGCGTCTATTCCCATTATACCTAAAACGTTAGCGAGAACTAACTTACTGGCCAAAACCAGGGATAATCTAGCAGTCTTTAGCTCTTCATTTTCAGCATTTAGTACCCTGCAATTTTCATAGAATTTATGGAACAGGTCTGCCAAAGTTATGGCATAAGTTGTGAGGTGCTGGACCTGGTAATTCCGGGCAACCTCTTCTATTAAATCAGGAAAGTATGACAGATGTTTAATAAGTTCCAGTTCTTCTTTTTTATTCAGAATTCCACAACTTTGCACTCTCGCCCCGAGCACAGTCGAGGGGTTGCACTTTTCACTTTTCACTTTTCTTAGTATATTGGCCATCCTGGCGAACGCATACTGGACATAAAAAACAGGGTTTTTATTCGATTGCTGTTTTGCCAGCTCCAAGTCAAAATCAATTGGCGAGTTAGCATCGTACATCAATATAAAAAACTTAAGGGGGTCCTTTCCAATTTCCTCTAGAATCTCCCTAACTGTTATAAAAGTTCCAGCCCTTTTAGACATTTTGACAATTTCACCTCCTCGCTTAAATCTCACCCATTGATATAAAACTACATGGAAATTAGAAACATCAAAACCCAAAACAGAAACAGCGGCTTTAAGCCTAGGAACATGACCATGATGGTTAGCTCCTAAAATATCCACTACCAAATCTGTCCCCTGGGAAAACTTTAAATTATGATAGGCAATATCGTTAGTAAAATAAGTATAATTGCCATCTGACTTAATAACTACTGACTCACGGTCTTTTAAAAACTCATCCCCAGGAGCAAACCAAACAGCCCCCTCTTGTTTTTTTAAGACATCTTTTTCTTCCAGTACCATCAAAGCCTTCTTGGTCTGACTGCTGCCTAAGAATTCACTTTCATAAGAAACTCTATCAAACTTGATGCCCATTTCCTTAGCAACATCCAAATTTTCTTTTAACAAGATTTCCAATGCTTGTTTACTCGCCTGTTTTGGATCATCAGTTTTTATCTCCTTTGCCAACTCTTTGACATATTCTCCTTTATATTCCTGGTCCTCAAGTTTTTGGCCTTGAGCCACATTTACTATAGATTCCCCTAATTTATCTACCTGGCTCCCAATATCATTGTGGTAATAATCGCGCATCACCTCATAGCCACAAAATTCCAAAACTGAAGCCAGTGTGTCGCCGATTGGGCCACCACGGGCATTGCCAAAATGCATCGGTCCTGTTGGATTAGCAGATACAAATTCTACAGAAGCTTTTTTACCCTTACCACTTTCTGATCTACCAAAATCTTTCCCTTTTTCTAAAATTTCCTCCAGGTCCTTAGTTAAAAATTCCGGCTTAATAAAAAAGTTAATAAACCCCGGTTCTTTAATTTCTATGTCACTTAGGTAACTTAGGGTTCTTAAGTCACTTACAATTTCATTAGCAATCTCCATTGGAGTCTGCTTACAATTTTTTAATTTTTGTTTAGCAAGCTGCAACGCAATATTCGCTGTGTAATCACCAAAGGATGGATTTTGAGGACTAGATATAACTATATCATCACCACTAAACCCCAAATCCTCAACTGCCCATTTTAAATCTTCCAAAAGTTGTTGCTTAACCATAAACTAATGATAGCATAATTCAAAGTTCAAAATGCAAAATTATTGTAAGTTCTCGACTTCGCTCGAACAATATAATATTCCTCAGAAACTTTTAACTTTGAACTTTCAACTTCCAACTTTTCCCAAACATCCAAATTATTGCGAATAATATTAAATAATATCCCACCCACATTATTATTCCTGTTTCCCCAATTTTAATAGACCCTCCCGGAATTTTGGCAAAAAATTCTACAATATCAATAAAGTATGTCAAAAGAACTGTTGGGACAACTCCCATTATTTGCCCGGAGATATTATTTACAAACCCGACAAAAACAGTCAAGAAACCAGATACCATCGTGAACGGGACTGTCCACAATATCAAACTATTAACTACTATAGCAGTTAAAGAAATCTGGCCGAAATTGTAGGCCAAAATAGGCATAACTAACGCCTGGGCTGATATGGTTACACCTAAATCTTCCCGAAGTATCATTGGAACCCATTTTAGCTTCTTTATTACAATTGGAGCTACTATTACTACACCAAATGTTGCTAAAAATGATAATTGAAAGGAAATATTTAAAAGCCAATTAGGATTATAAAGGAGCATGGCTCCGCCCGTCATGGACAGAACCCACCAACCAGTTCGCTCTTTGCCCAATATTTGCGCCAAGGTCGCCAAAGTAACCATAATAGCAGCTCTTATAACCGGTACTTGTAAACCTGTTAATAAACTATAAAACACTATTACAAACAGACTCAAAAATAGTACTTTTTTTCTCCCTAAGTAGCCCGCCAGATTTAATAAAAAGCCTGCTAAAATTGTTAGATTTTGGCCGGAAACTACCACGATATGAATAGTAGAAGTGGCAACCAGTTGTTGTCTCAAACTGAAAGGAATTGTTTCCTGAACACCAAGCACAATACCGGAAAGAATGGCCGATTGTGGCGCAGGCAGGCTCTGGCTAATAATTTCTGCCAAACTGTTGCGAAAGTGCTCCAATACAGTCGTTTTAGGATCTCTATAAGTAGGGTCAATACCACCTATTTGGATAACACGAAAAGTGAAAACAGATAGCCATACCACAAACCCAACGATTAGTAGCTTCAACATAGTTCAAAATCAGTCTTCAAGCCAAACCGGCATCCTTGCCCTGACTCAACCCCTACCATACTGTCACCATTTCCTTAATCTTGTCGTAAGTTGACCTGGTAACAGCTTTTTTAGTTAAAAGCTCCTCTACCCCCTGATAAGGCCGGCCATCAATAATTTTTTTGGCTGTGACCTCTCCTACTCCCGGAAGTTGATCTAATTCAGAAATTGTAGCCTCATTGATATTGACCAGGGATGGCGAAGCGACAGGCTGGGTTATTTGGGATTGCCCTAAACCGGACTTATCCTGGTTTGTGGGAATGTAAATTTTCATTCCATCCGATACTTTCTGTGCCAGATTGATAGTTTTCGACATATAATTTGAGTCTGCCGAAACGGTTACCCCTCCTGCTGCTTTCAATGCATCCTCAATCCGGGCCAAGGAAGGCAGGGTATAAACACCAGGGTTGACCACTGCTCCCGACACGTCTACTTTGGCACTTGTTGGCATATCAGTTGCCGACCGAGCAGGCAAGCTTTTTGATGATTTAATAAATGTTTTAGGGATAATACCGGAAGAAACTATCCCCCCGATTAGAAGCACTAGTCCCACAACCCCCATTCCAATAGGTAACTTGTTTTTATTGATGAAAGAATCTAGCGGCCCTTCAGAATTCTCCATTTTATCCCCCTCTTTTTCTGATATTCAACTTTTAACTCTTCCTTATAACCTTTAATCCATTTTTTGTAGTCATTAATTAAATATATCAAACCGCGATTTTTCATCTCAAGAGCTACCACTCCCCCTTCATGCGGGTATTTATGCATCCTTTTATGGGGAGAAGAAAACCCATGGGCATAATGGCAAAGCTCATGGGCAATGGTATGATCAACCACCACTTGGGGGATTTTTTCATCCTTAAACATACCGGTAATCGTTATAATTGTTTTCTGGGGGGTGGCCCGCCAGTTGGTGGGACGGGATCCCGAAGCAGGACAGATTCTGATTGAACCGAAACGCAACCGGGCAAATCTGCCAAAGCAGATAAAGACAGGGTTAACTTGGGGAATATCGGAAAATGATTCCGACCAAATACAGTCCAAACGTGACAAAAGCCAATTATCATCTCTCATTGTTATAATAATCCAATCAATGTCTTTATTTCTTTAGCAAACAAATAGCTGATTTGCCAATATTAATCAGTTTTCGCTTATGACAAAGTTAATTATTTTCACAGGTATATACACGGTTTTTTTAACTTCTTTCCCTTCCAGGTATTTTTGGATTTTAGGCAGCTCTTTGGCCATCTTTTCTACTACCTTTCTATCATTTGCTATATCTTTTTGGATCACAAATTGGTCCCGGAGTTTACCATTGACAGAAACAGCAATGGTTATTTCCTCTTCTTCCAAATATTTTTCATCAAACTCCGGCCATGATTGCTGATGAACACTCCAATTTTGTTTATCCTGAGCGAAGCCGAAGGACCATAACTCCTCGGTCATATGTGGCGCAAACGGAGCCAGGAGCAAAAGAAGTGTCTTATATTCTTCCTTACTAACTTTCTCCTTGCGGCTCAAGTAGTTTAACCATTCCATCAGGGCAGCCACAGCAGTATTAAAACTGATGTTTTCAATATCTTCGCCCACTTTCTTGATGGTTTTATTCATAACAACCAGATCTTTTTTCGACGGAGATCCTTCTCCGTCAACTGACGGATCAGGATGGCCTACGGCCACCTTATCCTGCAGTCCCCATACCCTCTCCAAAAATCTGTAAGGTCCCCAAATCCGTTCGGAAATCCAGGGACCCGTGCCATCATATGGCATGAAGAAGGCCATATGCACACGAACTGCGTCAGCTCCATACTTCTTGACCTCCTCATCGGGGTTGATCACATTCCCTTTTGATTTACTCATCCTAGACCCGTCAGGTCCAAGCACTACCCCATGATTAATTCTTCTAGTTGCATATTCTTCTAAATCTGTCAGTCCCAGATCGTGCAGAAACTTAGTGAAAAAACGGGAATAAAGTGTGTGACCAACAGTATGTTCAGCCCCACCAAAATAGATATCTACGGGCATGATTTTTTGGGCTAGCGCTTTGTCAAAAGGAGCGCTATTAAACTTTGGATCAAGATAGCGAAAAAAGTACCAGGATGAATCCACAAATCCATCCATAGTCTCGGGATCCCTCTTCCCCGCTCCTCCGCACTTAGGGCATTTAACATTAAGCCAAGCCTCATTTGAAGCTAGTGGCGGTTTCCCTTTGGGGGTATAGTCCACATCATAAGGAAGCTCCACCGGTAAATCTTCCTCTGGTACTGGTACAATTCCACATTTATTACAATGGATAACCGGGATGGGAGTTCCCCAGTATCTTTGCCTAGAAATAGACCAATCATGCAGATGATAATAAATAAATTTCTTGCCAATTTGATGTCCTTCGAGATAGTCTGATATCTTCTCTATGGCCTTGTTCGACGGCAATCCATTAAACTCTCCACTGTTTGCCAAAACTCCTTCCCCCTCATAAGGCTCAAACCCAAGCATTAGAAAATCAGCCTGCTCTTTCCATCTGATATCTCCGGTTCTGCGCTGATGATCCTTTTTCCACTCATAAATGAATTCAGGCTTCATGGCATAAACAGGTTCGTCGTCAATCTTTTTAAGATCAAACATTTCGTCAAATGAATGTCCAAGTTTTTCCGGCTTTTCCCCAGTCAAGCTAACCAGTTCTGAACCATCGATTTTAAAAGTTAAAACATCTACATGGACATCCGGTTTCGTAGCTTGGAAATAATATTTATCGTTCATCCCTTCGGGGAACATATTTGAAAGTTCTAACCCTAGATCTTCCAGTTGCGTTCTCCACCAACCCAAATCTTCTTCCAAAATAATCACATCAATGTCATCATATTCTCTGAATAACTTTCCAACTTGTACACCTACTGCCCAGCCACCCATTAGCAGAAGTTTTTTATTATTTTCGTTGGCTCTTGAGGCTAGATCTTTAATTATTCTTTTGTTATTCTCTGTCCGCCCTGCAAAATAGTCATCAGCTTTATCATCAATATATTCTCTTTGAGGCAGAACTACCGGTTTGATCGGTAAATCAAATTTTTTGGCAAATTCAAAGTCCCGCGGGTCGTGGGCCGGCACGGCCATTATGGCTCCCGTTCCATATCCAGGCAAAACATAATCAGCTACCCAAACCGGAATTTTCTCTCCATTTAGAGGATTTTTGACATATGCGCCCGTAAAAACCCCTGTTTTTTCCTTGTTTTCTTTCCTCTCCAGTTCACTTTTCTTTTTAGCCGCGGCAATATACTCTTCCACTTCTTTTAGATTTTTAGCCTCAGTCAAGTCTTTTAGCAATGAATGTTCCGGACTGACAACAAGAAATGTTGCGCCGAATAGCGTATCGGGACGCGTAGTAAAGACTTCTATGTTTTCGAACTTTATCAATGCTCCTTCTGATTTGCCAATCCAATTATTTTGGCCCTCCCGAAGTTCTCTGGGCCAGTCCACCTTCGGAATCTCGGGCCAGATTAGTCTGTCGGCATAATCCGTGATCTTCAGAAACCATTGTTCAACTTCCTTCTGAACAACTCCAGAATGGCATCTCCAACAAGCCCCGGCTTCAATAGCTTCGTTAGCCAGCACCGTTTGGCAGGTATTACACCAATTTGAGCGCAGCTTACCGCGGTAAGCCAATCCCCTCTTGAACATCTTTAAGAATATCCATTGGTTCCATTTATAGTATTCAGGAAGGCAGGTGATGATTTCATGGTCAAAAGAACCACAAGTCCCAACAGATCTAAATTGCTCCCTCATCCGATCAATATTAGCCAGCGTCCAGTCCTGAGGGTGAACACCACTTTTAATAGCTGCATTCTCAGCTGGAAGCCCAAAAGCATCATAACCACTAATAGGGAAAAAAACATTATCGCCTTGCATGCGCTTAAAACGAGCGTAACAATCTGCTCCGGCAAAGGTAAACCAATGCCCCATATGCAAATCTCCCGAAGTAAATGGGAACTCTCCTAAAACATAAAATTTCTTAGGTCTAGTCAGATCAGAGGCATATATCTTATCCTCCGCCCATTTTTTTTGCCACTTAGGCTCAACCTCTGAAGGAATATACTTTTTCATACACTTTGATCTTAGCACAATAAATAGATTTTTTGAAGTTAGAAATGGGATATTTTAGATCTTGAATTCTTGACATCAAGATATCTCGACGTCAAAAACTCGAGTTCTCACTTCTCACATCTCATTTCAAAATATCAAAATCTCATTTTCACATCCTTTTCACAAGTTCATATTATCAACCCAGTAAGTAAAATTGATATAGATTGTATATATTCTGATAGCAACTAAACACTAGACGCTAGTTACTAGACGCTAGTTTATGGCTCTGCGGTAATTAACCTGATGTGTTTTGATATACAAAATCATCTTGACATAATTTTAAGTATTTATTAAACTTTTAGAAGGTGAAGCTTAAGTTGGCAGGAGCATGGCAGACGGATGCTCCTGCTTTTTTTTCTAAAATCTAGCGCCACCTACCCATCAAGCCCAACCAAAAATTCCCATACTTATATATTTAGACCCTTGACAGAAAATATAATAATTGTCTACACTAAATCTAGGCAGACGGGCTCATGGACCATGTCCATACCTAGGTAGAGCAGATCTAGGCAAAAACATGTTTTTATGCCTGAACAGTCTGCGAATTTATATTTTTATATCGGTCAAGCTGCTGTCTACCTAGGCGTTTCGGTTGATACGTTGCGCAGATGGGAAGAAAAAGGCAAGTTTGTCCCCTTCCGCACAGCCGGAGGCACCCGTTTTTACTCCAAGCAAGCTTTAGAGGAATTCAAAGCCAACTATCTTGTGGGCCCAAAAGATGAATATTCGATATCCGAAGCAGCTAAAAAACTGGGCGTGTCAGTTAAAACTTTGCGCCGCTGGGACAAAGAAGGTAAATTGACTGCCCAAAGGAATGAAAAAGGCCAGAGAATCTATGCTGCATCCGATTTACAAAAAACTTCCGGACAAGATGTGGAAGAATTTGCCCCTCTCCCAACTCACAGCTTCCATAAGGCGCCGGTAAGTTTACTGGATGAAAAGATTGATACAAATGCTCCTTTGCTATCAGCCAAACCTCAAGGAGCTGCTCTTCTAAGACAAGTATTACAGACGCCGAGGGAAGAAACTCCAGTACAAACCCCGCCTGTGGCGGGGCAAAACCCCCACCCTTTCCGCAAAATCAGTAGCTCATTCCATGCCATAGTCCTATGCTTCATTCTTTTTGCCTTCCTGGTTGAAGCAAGTTTGCTTGCTTATAATTTTGCCCCAACCGGCGCTAAAAAATTCTTTTTGGCCCGCCCCGGCAGTTCGCCCCTGAAAGGTATATCCGGCTTTGCTGAAAGCTTAGCCCAAACACTTTCTCCGCCACTTGGACAGTTACTCTCACTTAATCCCCTTCCCAAGGGTTCGCCAGCTGGCGAACCATTTAGCGTTTTAGGGGAAGCAATTTCCGGCAGGCTTTTGGAGATCAACGGTGACCTCAAAGTCTTACAAACCATCAATGGGTTGGAGATTCAAACAGCTACAGAGTCGGGCATAAAAATTACTGACCCGGCTGCCAACCGGATTCTGACAATTACTGCAGACGAAGTCACCCTGGATCAAAACCTATCAACCTCTTCAACTCCCTCATTTTCCGCTCTTGGTTTATCATCCACCAAAAGCCAGCTGACTTTTGGCACAGGTTCAGTCGGGACCCTAACTTGGACTCCCACTACCGCCCGGACTGTTACCCTGCCTGATGCCACGGGCACAGTAGTTTTAGACAGTGCTACTCAAACTTTAACCAATAAAACTATATCAGGCTCATCCAATACTCTTTCCAATATTGCCAATTCTTCCCTATCTAATTCGAAAGTGACTGTTTCGGCCGGGACAAACCTATCAGGCGGCGGGGACGTATCTTTAGGCTCATCTGTCACTTTATCTCTGGCCACTTCCCCGGCCATTTCCGGGGTTTTGAAACTGGCCGATGGCACAGCTGCTGCCCCGTCCCTAACTTTTACTGACGACACTAATACCGGACTATATCGAATTGGTACAGACAAGATCGGTCTAATCACCGGCGGTTCTGCTACCAAAGGTATTACCATTGACGCTTCAGGCCAACTTGGAGTCGGAACAATTTCCCCAGGAGCTGCTCTGGAAGTGGCAGGACAGGTTAAAATTACCGGAGGTACACCTGGAACCAACAAAGTTTTAACATCGGATGCCGATGGCCTTGCCTCTTGGACAACTGTGGCAGGAGCAGGAGGGGTAACAGGTACCGGTACTTCAGGTTACATGACTAAATTTACAGGTACTTCATCTGTTGCAAATTCTGTTATGTATGATGATGGCACCAATGTTGGAATTGGTACAACTGCCCCATCGTCACCTTTCCATGTTGATCCGGCCGCTACAACCACCACATCCTCAACTTTTGCCAGGGCATTTGTAGACAATACCAATGCCATCACTACCAATACCGGGAACACTGCCATCTACGGGTTGATGATTGATGAACCCAATATTACTGTCGGCACTGCTACCCCAACCACAGGCGTCTCTTTATATGTTTCCGGAGCTCCAAGTGAGGCCACCACGAATTATGCTTTAATGGTCAATGCCGGCAATGCTTACTTTGGGGGCAACGTTAAACTGGCCGATGACCAGTTTTTAAGAACCGGAGATGACAATGATTTAATGATTGGTTATAGGCCTACAACTAGCGATGAGGCAAGAATTCTGGTTAGAAATAATAGCGGGCACACTCCCTTAGTTTTTGCATCAGCTGACTGGTATGATAAAAATTATGATCACGCTGTCCAAACCAACCCTACTCTTTTTATCCAATCAGCCACTGACCCGGATACGGATAATACCCAATGGCTATCTCTTGCCCACAATGCAACGGATGCAATTATTACCAGCGGTAAAGGTGATATAGTCCTTTCTCCTGCAACCGGCAACATCGGGATTGGGACTGCTACCCCGGGAGGCAACCTTGATGTCACCAATGCCACTATTGCCAATGCCGGAAAACTGGTTAATTTATCAGGTACTTTAACCACTTCAACCGCTGCCGGTACAGGATATGGACTATATAATGCCATTACTAATAGTAATACCACTAATGCAGATTCCGCCTATGCTTCCTATACTTCTTTAACAGATGCAGTTGCTTTAGCTAACACTGATTACGGGCTATATACCACTGTTGCCAATACCGGAGCGTTAAATGCCGCTGCCACCAAAACCATCTATGGATCATATCTATCAGCTTCAGGAACAGGAGCCACCACCAATGCTTCAGTTGGAACCAATGTATATGGAGAATACATCACAACAACTGCAACTCATGCTACAGATAACGGTACTGTCAACCAGTATGGCCTTTACATTGCAGACGGCACATCTTCCACCAACGGAACTTCTAAGAAGTACGGGCTATATGTTGAAGCACCAACCTTAGCAGACAATAATTACGCTGCCATTTTTGCCGGAGGCAATGTGGGCATTGGGACAACAGCACCCGCAGCCAGGCTGGAAATTGCTTCTACCTCCACTACAGGAGGAGATTTCTTAATTACCAATACAGGTATTGGACTTTCAGGCACAGTGGCAGGGGTAACTGCTAATTCTGTGACAACAGGAGACTTAATGACCATCTCCGGAACAGCCTTAACTACAGGTTCTGCTCTGGTTTTAACAGGTCCATCAGCCGCTACTGCCGGAGTGACTGATGCCATGATCAAATTAACTTCTGATGTAGGAAATATTGGAACATCAAATGGTTTAATTTCCTCAACTGCTACCATTGATACATCATCAGGATCGCAAAATGGAGTTAACCTTTTCCTTAAAACAACAAATTCCCCTGCTGCTAACAATAATGCTTATGGTATCTATAACACATTAACTGATGCTACAGCTCTTGATAACATTAATTATGGAATTTACACAACAGTTGCTAATACCGGCGCTCTGGCAGATGCTTTGACTAAAAAGATTTACGGCACTTACACTTCAGCTTCAGGAACAGGAGCAGGTACTGATTCAAGCGTTGAGACTGATGTTTACGGCTCGTATATCACCACCACTGCTACCCATGCCACAAATAACGGCACTGTCAACCAGTATGGCCTTTACATTGCAGACGGCACATCTTCCACCAATGGAAGTTCAACCAAATACGGAATATACGTCGAGGCTCAATCAGGAGCAGACACTAACTATTCTGCCTACTTCGGAAATACGGTTGCTGTCGCAGACGGCAGTTCCGGTGCCCCTGCTTTTACTTTTTACAATGACACAAATACCGGATTTTTCCGCCAGGGTAATGATTTACTCTCTTTTGTAGCAAATGGCCAGAACTCATTAAATATTGATGGAACTTCAGGTACAGGCCGGTTGATGATTGGCAACGGCTCTCCTGTTTCACGCCTCCAGATAAATGATGATAACAATAATACTGCTTCAGGTATAACTTTAGGTGGCACTGCTTCAACCTATATGCAAATATATAAATCCGGATCAAACCAATTAAGCATTACCGGAGGCAGTGTGGGTATTGGAGTAACCCCCACCTCCCTTCTTCATATTGTTGGCTCTCAACCTGCCTCTGTAGAGGCTACTCCAGGAACTGCTGCCACAGGAGCTCTGGCTTTAACTGGCGGAACAGGAGGAGATACCAGTATTGCAACCACCGGTGTTGGAGGAATAGGAGCGGCTTTAAGTTTAACAGGAGGAACAGGAGGATTAGCCAACAGCGCAACTACCGCTGATACCGGAGGAGCAGGAGGAGCTATTACCTTTACCACAGGTACAGGAGGAGCTGCTGCTGCCACAGCCGGAACAAAGATAGGAGGAGCAGGAGGAGCATTCTCTCTGGTGGGAGGAACAGGAGGTGCAACAAGCGGTGCCGGTACTTCCAATACCGGAGGAGCGGGAGGATCACTATATATTGTAGGCGGAACAGGAGGAACTGCCTCTGGAGCAGATACCAATACAGCCGGAGCAGCCGGTAATGTCCTTTTGGCCATTAACTCTACTGGCACAGCCATAGGTAAAGTTGGTATTGGTGATACTACCCCTGATGCTCTTCTTGACCTTGATTCAACTTCCACCACTGGAGCAGATTTCCTGATTACCAATACAGGAATAGGATTATCAGGAACAGTGGCAGGGATTACTGCTAACTCGGTTACAACAGGTGATATTCTGACTTTGAACGGCACTGCCTTATCTACAGGTTCATTGGCAATTTTAACAGGACCATCAGGAGGTACTGCCGGAGTGACTGATGCGGCTTTAAAGATTGCCTCTGATGTGGGGAATATTGGCACTTCCAATGGTTTAATTTCCTCAACAGCTACTTTTGACGGCACTACTGCCACCGGTATCAATCTATATCTTTCCAGTGCTGAT
>CAYRCR010000002.1:16272-20522 GCA_964422835.1 uncultured Gammaproteobacteria bacterium | reverse complement strand
AGCCAATACTGATTATGGCATATACAATACTGTTGCCAATACCGGAGCGTTAAATGCCGCTGCCACCAAAACTATATATGGATCATATTTATCAGCTTCGGGGACAGGGGCCACCACCAATGCTTCTGTTGGGACCAATGTATATGGAGAATACATCACAACAACCGCAACTCATGCTACAGATAACGGTACTATTAATCAATATGGATTATATATTGCCAATGGGACATCCTCTACCAATGGCACTGCCACTAAATATGGATTATATGTTGAATCCCCAACCGGAGCGGATTTTAACTATGCCGCTGTTTTTGCCGGAGGTAATGTGGGTATTGGGACAACAGCACCGGCAGAAAAATTAGAGGTTTCTGGAGGAAATTTGAAGATGACCAGCGGCAATATTATGCTTAACAGTAACTGGTTAAGTGGGGATGGAGGGAATGAAGGAGTATATGTATCTACAGTGGGTGATGTCGGCGTCGGCACAGACAGCCCCGGAGCAAGATTTCATACGGCATCGGCGCAGACCTCCGGCACTTTAATGAAAGTAGGCGCTTCCGCAGCATTAGATTTAACAGGCACCCTAACAGGAATAGATCTTGATCTTAGCACGAATTATAACACTGTAGTAAATCAATCTTTTACAGGTCAAACAATTACCCTTACTGGTGTAAGCAATACCCTGGCTGGTACTTACACATATAAAGGATTAGCAATTTCATCAGGAGGCAGTGTAATGACTACTGCAGGGGCAACAACATGGAAAGGTTTGGACATTACTATGCCTGATATAACTCAAAGCGATGGAACTTTAAAATCAATAGGCTTAAATATCACAGGAGGAACCGTGACTTCCGGAACATCATATGGCCTAATTATTGATTCTAACGCTGGTAAAGTTGGTATTGGTGATACTACTCCAGATGCTCTTCTTGACCTTGATTCGACTTCCACCACAGGAGCAGATTTCCTGATTACCAATACAGGGATAGGTTTATCCGGCACAGTGGCAGGGATAACTGCCAATTCTGTTACAACAGGAGACTTAATGACCATCTCCGGAACAGCCTTAACTACTGGTTCTGCCCTGGTTTTGACAGGCCCTTCCGGAGGTACTGCCGGAGTGACTGATGCAGCCTTAAAGATTGCTTCTGATGTAGGAAATATTGGAACATCAAATGGTTTAATTTCCTCAACAGCTACTTTTGACGGTACTACTGCCACCGGTATCAATCTATATCTTTCCAGTGCTGATGCCATAGTTTCGGGCAATACTGACTACGGTATATATAATGTGGTATCAAATACCGGAGCAATTACTACTCAAACCAAGAATATTTATGGAGAATATATCTCTGCCACAGGGACAGGCGGCAATACCACCACTCCCCCCACCAATGTTTATGGTTCATACATTACCACCACTGCCACCCATGCCACGGATAACGGCACAGTCAACCAATATGGCCTTTACATTGCAGACGGCACATCTTCTACCAATGGTACTGCCACAAAATATGGATTATATGTAGAATCTCAAACAGGGGCGGCTATTAATTATGCTGCCATCTTCGCCGGAGGTAATGTTGGTATCGCGACAACAACACCCGGGTTTAAACTAGACACGCAGGGAACTATAAGAGCGGGTCTAACAACCGGCGGCAGAGTGCTTTTGGAAAGCAGCGACGGCACAGCAGATTACAGTGGAAAAATCTATATAACTAATGATTTGGGTTCAACCCAGGGATCTGTCCGCCTGCGTGCTTCGTACAACGAAGTTGGTACTGTTGCAAAACCCAACTTTGCCATAGACCGCTCAACAAATGACCAAGCTTATGATGCTGACCCATCAGCACTAACATATACAAATTCTTTAACGATAGATGGAAACAATGGCTACATGGGTCTTGGGGATATCACTCCGGACTATCTATTAGAACTTTATGATGCCACCAGTACCCCAATTTTTGCTCTGTCTGATGATGATGTGTCCCATGGTTTTACAGATTTGGCTCAAGCTGATGTTTTTGCTCATCTTTCTTCTTTGTCTACCACAGCAGGAGGAGCGCAACTCCAGGCATTTTCAGATACTGATGCCACAGGATTTACCATGAAAGTAGGTATTGGCACAACAGACCCCACAGATACCACTCCGGCCATTAAATTAATCGGAGGAAAACTATCCGGTACTACTCTGGGGGATTTAGCAGCAGCAGAAACAGTATTTCAGGTAGCCAACAATGATAATGCTGCAGCCTTAACTATTTTAGGTGCAGGTAATGTTGGTATTGGTAATACTGCTCCTACTGCTTTTGTGCAAATTGAGGGAACAAACAAAGATTCACTGACGGACACCTCCGATGCCAGCCAGTATTATTTAATGCTGCGGGAAAATTCAGCTGTCGATAGCCAGGGAACAGGACTGGCTTTTGTCAATGCCGCTACAGGATATGTAAACAATATCGGGGCTGCTTTAATTTTCAAAAGAACCGGTGCTTACGGCCAGGGGGAACTCCAGTTTTACACCAAACAATCTACCTCCGATGCAGCAGATCCTGTCCAGGCCATGGTCATTTCTAATGCCGGCAATCTCGGTATTGGTGCAGCTACACCTTCTGAAAAATTGCATATTGCCGGAGGGAATGTTTTAATCGGAGCCCAGGCAGATGTAGCCGGAGCTTTTTCCAAACTTACCAATACCACAGCCGGAACAATTACCGCTTCCGGCACTGCCAATATCGATAAAGTTACAGCCGCGGCAATTTTGGATGGCTCATTATATATAGGTACATCTGAAACAGACAGCGCCGAAGTTTACCGCTATGACTCTGGTACGGGCTGGACCAAAATTTCCCAGTCAACTGCCGGAACTATTGCCGAAGACGGCGGAGCCAATACTGCCATCGATACCATCTCTTCCATGATGGTTTATAACGGCAGTTTGTATGTCGGTACAACTGAAGGAAATGAAGCAGAGGTTTACCGCTATGACGGAAGCACCAATTGGACGGTCTTAAATGGCACTGCCGGCACATTTGATACCCAAACAGTTGTTGACGGCGTCACAGCCATGGCAGTTTACAAAGGCAACTTATATATAGGAACCACAGAAACAGATGTTGCCCAGGTTTTGCGCTATGACGGAGGCACAACGTGGACTAAAGCCAATGCTACTGCGGGCGCTTTTAGCGGAGCTGCAACCATTGATAGTGTAACAGCTATGACAGTCATGGATAATTATTTATATATAGGCGTCTCTGAATCAAATCAGGCCCAAATCTTCAAATATTCTCCCAATACCGGTACCCCATGGACTGCGTTAAACGGCACTGCCGGCACATTTCAAACTACCGCCAACATTGATACAGTTTCTGCCATGACCAGCTGGCAACACCAGCTGATTTTCGGTACAACCGAATTAAATAGCGCTGAAGTTTATATCCTGGATACTACTAACGGTACTTCATATCCTTTCCGTTCCCTGAATGCTTCTGCCGGCACAATTAAAACTACAGCTTCAATCGACGGAGTGGTGGGGGCAACTGTTCTTAATGGCATATTATATATAACCACATCAGACAGCACTGCGCTTACAGAACTGTACAGTTTAGACTCTACCTGGACATGGACTGCTGTGACTGGTACTGCCGGTACTTATATTACTACAGCCAATATTGACGGAACTCCGGTATTAATTTCTGGAAACAACGCGCTTTATCTTGGCACGAATGAAGGAAACAGCGCCGAAGTATATAAATACACCGTCACCGAAGCCCAGTCTTACGCCCTAAAGTTTAATGCAGTTTCTGAAAATACCGGCGCAGCCGAAGCCAGTAGTAACCTTAACCTGGGTTTGCTTTCCTTCGTGGCCGAAAACCAGCCGTTTGCGACCACTGGTTCTCCCAATACCGGAGCTTTCCAATTTTCCCATGGGATTGTAACTGCTTTTGGCGCTTATGATATTGCCGAGGATTATCCAACCCGGGATGATACTTTACAGCCCGGTGACCTGGTCAGCGTTGATCCAAATGAAAAAGGCTTTGTCCAAAAATCTGCCGGATCATACGAGTCCACTTTGATGGGTGTCTATTCGGAAAAACCAGGCATGAGGCTGTCACAGGAAGATGCCACTATCAATGGAGGCAAAGCCATCCCTATTGCCTTGGCTGGAAGAGTAGATGTTAAAGTCTCAACAGAGAGCGGCACCATTGCCAAGGGAGATTACATCACTTCCTCCTCCCCCCCAGGAG
>CAYRCR010000002.1:9043-16262 GCA_964422835.1 uncultured Gammaproteobacteria bacterium | reverse complement strand
TTCCTCAATTCCCGGAGTTGCTATGAAAGCGACCCGCCCCGGCCAGGTTATCGGGAAAGCACTCGAGTCCCTCGAGTGTCCTGAGCCTGTCGAAGGACTTCCTCAATCCTGCCAAGGTAAAATCGAAGTCTTTATTAATGTGTCATTTGCCGACCCCAACAATTTCCTGGCTTCCCTTACTTTGGATGATGAGGGCAACTTGATTGTGCCAAACCTGAAAGTTGATAAACTGGCAGTTTCAGAAGAATTAAAAGTCGATGGGAGTCTGCTTGCTAAAAATAGCGCAGGAGAAGAACTCACGCCGACATACACCGATATCACAGATCCCCTGAAAGCCCTGGCTGAAATAGAAAGCAAGGTTAAGAACCTTGAAGACAGAGTAGCTACCCAATCTGCCAAACTGGCTCAACTTGAAGCAACATCATCTGCTTCCCCGTCTGCTAACAATCTTAATCTCACCCCTCCGGATATACTTCTGGCCACCCCTTCGGCTACGCTCAAGGCAAGCAGTCTTGATGTAACTTCAGACGCTTCCATTTCCGGAAAACTGGTAGCTTATGAAGCATCAATTTCCAATATCTTCAAGTCTTTGGGTGAAACTTTCCTGGGCAATACTCTTGTGGCCGGAGACTTAACAATTGACGGAACCTTATCTCTTTCCCAAAACTCCCTTAATTCCCTGACCACCCTTTATATCCAAAATTCCCCTTTGACCGGGGGGGTTGACTTCTTCAATGGGAAAGTTACCTTTGATAAAGATGGCTTCTTAATAGCTCAAAAAATATCAGCTCCGGAAGTAACTACCAACAAACTGACTATTTCTAACACTCCTATTGCCACAGGATCCGCCACATTGGGAGCAAGTATTGGCACAGGCAAAATCCCTGGAGGACAAACAGGCGTCACAATTAATACTGATCAAGTTTCCACAACCTCCAAGATCTTTGTTACCCTTCTGACTTCGTCATCAGGGCAGGCTCTCTTTATACAAACGATAGAGCCGGGAGCCGGATTTACAGTTTCGATCGATGGCCCGATAAACCATGACATTGAGTTTAATTGGTGGATAGTGGAAAGCAAGTAAGGAAAGTAAGGGAGGTATGGATAGTAAGGGATTTAAGAAAAAGGCAGGCTACGAGTACCTTACCAATCAGGCAATTTATCTCCAGAAAACGGGGAGGTTTTAGAGAAAATTTATTTAAAAAGCGCCTGCAAAACAGGTAATTACCTATTATATTTAGAGAAATGATTGTAAAGTTTGCTTTATGATATAGATAATACCAGTTGCCAAGGGAGGCTATATTAGAGAAACTTAATTTATGAATGAACGCTTAAAATCTGCCATTAATACAGCCTGCGAATTTATAGCTTTTGTAATGGTTTTATCCATTACCCTGCTTTTTTGGAACCTGACCACGGAATTTTTTGAAACTCCTAAACTTGCTGTCCTGATCTTTTTAACCGGTTTACTAACCCTGCTGTGGGCTGTTAAATGCCTTTTGTCAGGCAAAATAACTTTCGTTCAAACACCCTTTAACCTGCCTATTCTTTTGATATTGATCGTTTTTGGTCTTTCAACTTTTTTTGCTCCGGCACGTTCTTTGGCAATTTTTGGCTCTGTGCCCAGAGTAGAAAACGGGCTTCTTTCCTTCGGAGCAATTTCTTTATTTTTTTTCATGGTAGTGTCAAACTTAAGAAGCACAGCCACATTCAAATATCTTCTTAACACACTCTTCTTTGTGGGGACTGTCCTTTCTGTCTGGACTCTCCTTTCATATTTTAAAATTAACCTCCTGCCGCTCAATTTTACCCAATTGCAAAGCTTCACACCAACAGGCAGTAGTTTTTCCACCAATGCCATTTTGATACTTCTCTTGCCGCTCTTATTTTCTTCATTTTCCCAACATTCCACCCTGGAAGTTATGTCAGGTATTGTCAGTAAACGCTACCTCACTTTAGTGCAAAAAATTACTGCAAGCGTAGTTTTGGCTCTTTTTACGGCGGTTATAATCCTTACCGGAACACAAGTTGTATATATTGCTACAAGTTTAGTAGTAGTTTTGTCACTTATATCCCTATCTCTGCCTACAATTAAGAAAAACTCGCCATTTCTTGCCTTACCGGCCCTCACGGGAATAATTCTGGCTGTTTCCATTTATATTCCCATAAAAGACATTCCCAATCCATTGACAGGTTTTGCCCAAGAATTCCCCCGGGAAATACAATTACCCGTTGCGGCAAGCTGGAAAGTCTCTGTTTCAGCTTTCCGTGACTTTCCTGTATTAGGTTCCGGCCCCGGCTCATACCTTAATGATTTCACGATCTTCAAGCCGGCAGAGATAAACAATACTTCCTTTTGGAATATCCGTTTTGACAGAGCTTTCAATACCTATTTCGAAACATTGGCCACCCAAGGGGCATTGGGACTTTTGGCGCTTCTCCTTTTGACCATTATGGCTATCCCTCCGGCCATAAAAACATTAGCCAACTCTTCCGGCATAACTACTGCATTGGCTGTCTCGGTAATTGCATTTTTTATTCTATTGTCTTTACACAGTGCCACTTTAGTTTTGTGGGTAGTCGGCTTTTTGCTTTTGGCAATATTTGCAAGTTCAGAGAAATCCTTAAACCGCGAAGTTAATCTTGGTCTGGGGGAAGGCCCGCGTTCCCTGCAAGGCATGCGGGATGAGTTGTATATCCGCTTTGATATTCTCCCCATAGTTGTAGCTTTGGTGGTGCTTGCAGCAGTTGCCGGCGCCTATCTTTTCACCGCCAACTTTATCGCGGCTGATTTTAGCCACCGCAAAGCCTTGGACGCCATATCCCAAAACCGGGGAAGCAATGCCTATAATTTCTTACTTGAGACAGTGAGAAGTAACCCCAATATTGACCTGTACCGCATAAATTTTGCCCAAACTAATTTTGCCTTAGCCAATGCCATCGCGTCTGAAAAAGGCCCCACAGAAGCCTCACCAAGCGGCTCGCTTACAGATACTGACAAGCAAAATATCCAAACGCTGTTGTCGCAGGCCATTTCTGAAGGCAGAGCCGCTACAGTTATTAATCCCCAAGCTGCGGCAAATTGGGAAATCCTGGCTTCCATTTACCAACAAATTTCCGGGGTAGCCCAAAATGCTCTGAATTTTTCCCTGGATTCATATGGCCGGGCAATAGCGCGTGACCCTTTAAACCCTCTTCTTCGCCTGACTACCGGAGGAATATATTATTCAGTTAAAAACTATGACATGTCTATCAGGTTCTATTCTGATGTCATTAATTTAAAACCTGATTTTGCCAACGGCTATTACAATCTGGCAATAGCCCTTCGCGATAAAGGTAACCTGGCCGAAAGCCTGCAGGCAGCTGAAAAAACAGTTTCCCTTCTTGACCCGAACACCCGCGATTATGAAGTAGCTGCCAAACTGTTATCTGACCTAAAAGAAAAGATTCCAACTGAAGCCCAGAAATCAGACAACCTTGTTCCTGCAGGGCAAAAAGAAGGTGCCCTGCAGGGTAGTGAGCTGCCCAAAGTGTTAAATTTGCCCAAAGTGGAAAATATTTCTACCCCCGAGGCTGTAAAAAAATAATAGATAAACCAACCTACTTCTGGTAAAATATGCTGGTCCGGGCCCTTGGTCTACCGGTACGACGTCTCCATGGCATGGAGAAGATAAGGGGTTCAATTCCCCTAGGGTCCACCTCGACTAGTGTAAACACTCGGGCCAGTAGCATAGTGGTATTGCGCCTCATTCGCATTGAGGAGATCGGCGGTTCGATTCCGCTCTGGTCCACAATCAGGTTCAATGACCGAAGGTCAGAGCTTTGCTCATTCCCGGCAGATCCACTATTTAAGTATTGCCAGTGGGTTTACCGCAATCCCTCTGTATCTGATTTCCAAATGCAAATGCGTCCCCGTTGACCTGCCGGTTGATCCCATTTGGCCAATAATTTGCCCTCTTGATATAGTCTGTCCTACTGCGACATATATATTTGATAAGTGGGCATATGTTGTCTGATAGCCATTCCCATGATCTATTACCACTCTGTTGCCAAAACCGAAGTTATCAGGCCAGCCTGCCACAACCACTCTCCCCCCGTCTGATGCGGCAACACCGGGAGCAGCGCGGTTGGCAATATCAATTCCCGGATGGTACCAGGAAAAGTATTGGGTCATAATCCCATTTGTCGGCCAGACAAAGCTTCCACCACCCGGAGCGCTGAATGTCTGTGAAGCTGGCCCTTGGGCTAAAAATTGAGGCGCCCGCCGTGATGAAGGAGAAGTGATAGGTGCCTGCGGAGGCACTCCGTCCGGAATAATCAAAACCTGCCCCACCTTAAGACTTAAATCATCAGGTATATCATTAAAAGGAAAGTCTACCATAGGCTGTTGTTCTGCCGAGTATTTCTTGGCTACAGATACCAAGGTGTCGCCGCTCTTGACTGTGTGGGCAACCCCGGAAACAGGCAAAATCTTTAAAGTTTGGCCGGGCTTGATAGCATTGACGTTGGTAAGGTCATTTGCCCATTTGATGGTATCTGCCGAAACATCAAACTTATCGGCAACACCCGAAATGGTATCACCTGATTGTACCTCATACTCAATAATTTCTGCGCGGGGTTTCTCTGATACAACAGTCTTTGTGTCGTAAAAAGAATTAAGTACCGGATCATTTAATACTTCAGGGTCAAAATTGGCAGGGAAACGCGGGTCTTTTTCTACCACCCCGGGGAAAGTAGCAGAAATGATGGTTTGCCCTCCAAAAATGCCGGAAGTAATAATGCCGAATGCAGATAAGGTAATCACGCTTGAATGCCAAACCTTCTTTTGCATTACTCCCCTTTTAAACATCAAAACATCAACCAGTATATTTTTAAGGGATTCAAACTTAAAAGCCGAAAATATAACCTTTTTATTAAGGTAGCGGATTAAAAAGCGCCCAAATGAAAATAAATCAGAATAAAAAGGCTTCAACGAAGACTATTTTAACCCAATTAGTCAAATTAGCCAAATTTGACTAATTTACTACTTAACGTCTTTCAGAGTCTCCAGGAATTCTTTATTCGAAGCTGCCTTGGATAATCTCTCCAAGAACACTTCAGTTCTTTCCGAATCATTCAGAAGCGACAACATCCGCCTCATAACCACAATCTTACGGTATATATCTTCCGGGAACAACAGTTGCTCCTGCCTTGTCCCCGAGCTTTCAATATCAATGGCCGGGAAAATCCTTCTTTCGGAAAGTCCCCTGTCCAGATGAAGCTCCATATTACCCGTTCCTTTAAATTCTTCATAAACTAAGTCATCCATCCGTGAGCCCGTTTCCACTAAAGCCGTGCCGATAATAGTCAAAGACCCGCCCTCTTCACAGTTTCTGGCTGCCCCAAAAAACTTCTTTGGAGGATAAAGCGCGGCCGGATCAAAACCGCCTGATAACGTCCTGCCGGAGGGAGGAATTGATAAGTTGTAGGCCCGCCCGAGGCGGGTAACGGAGTCAAGGAGTATCACTACATCTTTGCCTTGTTCAACCAGCCTCTTGGCCCTTTCCAGGGCTATTTCAGCAGCAGTGGTCTGATTTTCCGCCGGCTCATCAAAATTGGAAGCAATCACATCCCCTTTGATTGAACGGGAAATATCAGTCACTTCCTCCGGACGCTCACCGACCAATACCGCCATCAAAACCACATCCGGGAAATTGGCAGTAATGCCGGCGGCAATATCCTTCAAAATGGTAGTTTTGCCGGCCTTGGGAGGAGAAACGATTAAACCCCGCTGTCCAAACCCGATTGGAGAAACCAAATCAATCACCCTCTGTGACACCGGAGTTTTGCCGGTTTCAAGTTTTAAGTGCTTATTGGGATAGATGGCCGTCAGATCTTCAAACCTAACCCTTTTGGTCCGTCCTGAACCTGGTTCAGAACCTGCTACAAACTTTTCTGCGTCTTCTCCATTGATTTTATTGACCTGAAGCAAGCCAAAATAGCGCTCGTTTTCTTTAGGCGGGCGGGCTGCACCATCCACCAAATCACCGGGGCGGAGATTAAACCTCCTGATTTGTGAGGCAGAAATATAGACATCGCGATCTGATGGAGTATATTTGGGACGTAAAAACCCATGTCCTTCCGGCATAATGTCTAAAATACCGGAAACTTCTTCGGTCGGGACATCACGATCCCTTTCCGAATAACCGTTATTGCGGTAGTTATTCCGGAATTCCGGATTTTCTGACTCTCTGATATTCTGGCTTTCTGGGTTGTTCTGAATAGGCTTCCCCACAAACTCATCCGCAGGGATAGTTTTTGGTTTGAAAGAACGGGTATTTGGCATAAAAAGTTATTAGTTCACGGCTATTGGTTGGTAGTTAAAATTGAGAATCCATTACTATGTTTTGGAAAATTCCGAGGACTGACTGTCATAGTATCCCATACCCAAGACTTCATGTCAACCCCTAAAAAACTCCCTTTTTTGCCAAAAGTAGCGGCCGATATGTCCCAAAGGCTTAACTCCCGCTCCAAAACGACGGAGTCCCACCCCAACCGGCAATAGGGATGACAGTAACCATGCTCCTTCGGGCAAACCTGTTTTTGGAAGCTGGGCAACCTTGGTAGCTTGAGCCTGCCCCCCTGCTCCTGCCACATTAATATTAATTTGGCCTGTTTGGGCGCGGGCCTCTGCACGCGAGCCTTCAACTATGATCCGTTGGGCTGGTTGCTGTGGCTGTGGTATCAGTACTACAACCGGGGTTGGTTGGGGAAAAACTACCACCGGAGACGGAGTGGGATAGATATTGCCGGGGATATAAAACTGATTGGATGAACATCTCGCAGAACTTCTCCCTCCCCCGTCTGTAACATAGCCCGTGACCGTAAAATATCCGGATGTTGTGTAGTTGTGAGTCATACTGCTCATAGAAGAAAATAAATCACCCGTTCCGTCATTAAAGTTGAAATAATAATTAATGGGATATTGGGCATTCTGGGCGTTTATATAGGCTGTCACGCCCGAACCGTAATTTTGGGCGCTTATATAGCAGACCGGATTATAGCTATAGCTTGGCGGCGGGGTGGGATAGATTGGGTAAACAGGAGGATAGTACGGCGTTGGTGTAGGGTAATAATATACGGGCGGTGTGGGTGTAGGATAGATAAAAACAGGGGTGGGAGTGGGCTGGACCTCTGCACTTTCACAAATCGAAGGATTAAGTACCTGCCAGCTGATACC
>CAYRCR010000002.1:0-9033 GCA_964422835.1 uncultured Gammaproteobacteria bacterium | reverse complement strand
GCGACAGCGGATGCGGTCGCCGTCAGCTTCACAATTACCTCCCACACTCCCTTCGCCAATATTGCAGGTATAGCCATAAGTATTTAACGTGTTGGCCCAAGACTGGCATTCATTTATAGTCGTGAAATGCTCCCATTCATTACCCGTGTCCGCAGTGCAGAAGTTTTGCTCAATTCCTGCCCGGCAACAGGCATCCTGGGGGGAAGCAGGATAGGCAAAAGCTGGCTTTGAGAGAAAAAATACCATGAAGAGAGAAACTAGGATGGTTAATACAAATTTACACAATAGCAAATCGTTATTTTTCATTTTGGATTTAATACAGCTGATTATACTATAAGATTAACTATAAAGCAAGCACCAATATTATTTCTTAAGGAATTCACGGCGACGCCAGAGGAAACGGCCAATGCTTCCGGCCGGCTTTATTCCATTACCAAATCTCCTCAACCCTACCCCAACCGGCAAAAGTGAAGACAGGAGCCAAGCACCTTCCGGAAGACCAGTTTTGGGAAGCTGAGGGACATTGGGAATTTGGGCCTGCTGCCCCCCTGCTCCTGCCACATTAATATTAATTTGGCCTGTTTGGGCGCGGGCCTCTGCACGCGAGCCTTCAACTGTAATCTGGGAAATTTGTTGCTGGGGTTGGGGGAGGGGCACAAGTACCACTACAGATGTTGGCTGGGGGAAAATAGGAGGCGGAGGATAAAAAATGGGTGGTGTGGGATACACCGGTGGATAATAAGGTGGAAAGTATGGTGTGGGTGTAGGATATACCGGTGGGTAGTAAGGTGGGTAATATGGTGTTGGTGTGGGATACACCGGTGGATAATAAGGTGTAGGAGTGGGATAAAAATATATTGGCGGTGTTGGGGTAGGATAATAGTAATATGGTGTGGGAGTAGGATAAGTATAAGGAGTTGGGGTTGGCTGGGAAGGATAATATGGGGTTGGGGTTGGTTCAGGTGGATAATATGGTGTAGGGGTGGGCTGTTCCTGACCACCACACTGGCCTAAATCACCCATATCACTGCATTCCCAATAATATTCACAATCCCATTCATTGACTCTCTTATGAACATAAACGGTATGAGTGTCCGGGTAAGAAATTCCATTACAAGTTCCACCACACTGGGGATATTCATCTGGTTGCAAAGTACAGATTTGTTGAGCATAAATTTTTGTGGCACTGAAGGCGGATACTTGTAGCACATACAGGAGTGCAAAAATAGCGCAACCTATAAAAAAATACAGTTTTATACGAAATGATTTTTTCATATGTTTATCCTCCGTATAAAATACGATTTACCAGTGACTCGTCCATTAAATCATCGTATCTTACTCGTAACCCAAGTCCATCAATTTCATCAAAATATCCTTGAGATAACCCCGCCGTTTTCGCTTCTGACCGCAGCAAAGGGGAATAAGCTTCTTTTATGCTTCCTCTTGGGATCTCCACAGATCCCACGTTAAGGTTGGTAGCCAGAAATGATAAACCATCGGGACTTACTCCATATACCGACCTATACCATTTACCTCTCTGATCAGTCCTCCCTGCTTCAATATTAAATCCTAGACCCTCATTTCTTAAACGATTAATAAAATAATCTAAATTTTCCTGAACCACAACCTCAGGATCTCTATTAAAAACTGGTTTAAATTTAATGTCTCCCGAATCAAATGTTGATCCAATCCCTACCCTATCCAGATAGGTAATTGTAACTGGTTCTCCACTAGCCAAAGTAAAAGTTTCATCTCCAGTAATAGGCTGGGGCCAACGTAAATTAAAATCGACTAGCCCCTTGCACATACCTGCCCAGTCCCTTGTGCCTCCAAATCTTGCCAGATAATTAACAGAAAAATTATTCAGCCCACCATTTAAATTGCTCGGTCGGCCAAGAAAATGTGTATGTAATAAATCATACTTCCCTGCTGGACTTTGAGCAGGGTTATCCGGATTAAAATACCTCGTTAAACCCAACCGCGCGGCTACATCAGCGGCAAACGGACCCCATTCGCGGTCTTGCCATAGTTCAGAGGCATAACTCCATCCTTCCCGAGGATGATATTGTCTTGCCGGAACAATTCCATGGCTTGATTGAGTATCTTTTGCTTGAGCTTCACCGGGTCGAACTAAGGAAAAAGGACCGAGCGCTGCCCAGCTCCCCAAACTTAGGGCTATAGCTGTACTCAAATTTTTTAAAAACGACAGTCGCGATTTTCCAAAAGCATCTAAACGCTCTTGCTCTTGATTCGGAAAAGACGATCTAGTCTCATTGATTAACATGCGACTATCATAGCACTATAGGGCTGGATAATCAACAATTTGATTGTAATAAAAATGTAATAAAATCTGGTGGGGACTTGTCCCTGCCCAAGACAAGTCCCCGCTAGAGTAAACCATCCCCTCAGCGTTTTTCCCCTCTTGACAACATTTCAAAATTATGAAATGTTAATTACAGAAGGTATGGTTTTTCTGCTCTAAAGCCATATTTTCGAAATTAATAAAAGGGCATTGCTATTCGAGTCCGTCTGCGGTAGTAATGCTCTTTTTTTTATGCCTAAAAAAAGATTCCTTGGTCCGTCTGCCTCCAAGGAATCTTTTTTAAAGCTTCATTTTTTGCTTTTTAACCTTTGACCATCACAATAAGTTTCTGGTCCGATGCTTCAAGCATCTTTCTAACCTGCAGGATTAACGGGTTAATCCGTTTCCCCCTGACCTTTCCCCTCGTTTGATTAAGCTTGATGTTGAACATCCCATCTAGCATATTACAACAAAAACTATTTGTCAAGTATTTATAGTCCCATAGGAGAAAATACGGATAAAAACAATAGACTTGTAGTTTAGTAAAGAGGATACTTATAATAGTTACGGTTACTGTAACAACCTAAATAGAACATAGCTTTTTAGATATTAACAATGATTTGAGAAATGTGGATAAGTAGATTAAGAATTGACCTAATTTCTAATTGACCTAATTGACCTAAATAATTCCCAAATTTAAAAATTAGAAATTATTTAGAAATTAAAAATTAGGAATTAGTAATTTTTCCAAATACCATTCTGCCTGAAGGGACTTGGAGAATTTTACTTACTTCAACTGCCTTTTCTTTGCCAACCAACCCTGACCCATCCTGGATAATAACCATTGTACCATCCGGAAGATATCCTACCCCCTGATCGGTTTCTTTACCTTTATGCAGCACTTTAACAGTGATCGTCTCGCCCGGCACAGGCAAAGTCTTTAGAGAATTGGACAGCTCATTAATATTTAAGACTTGGACACTGCGGATTTTTGCTACCCGGTTCAGATTAAAATCGGCTGTCAAAAGCTTCGCTTTAAAACTCCTGGCTAAATTAACCAGTTTTTCATCAACAGTTTCCCCCACTTGCAAATCTTCCCCCAAAATTTTAACTTTGATACCTTTTATTTTCTTTAAGCGGTTAACAATATCAAAACCACGCCTGCCCCGGCTGCGTTTTACGGGATCGGCACTATCTGCCACTTGTTGAAGTTCTGTCAAGACAAATTTTGGCAAAAGCAACGTTCCGCATAAAAATCCAGTTCTCCCAATATCCAAAATCCGGCCGTCAATAATTGAGGATGTGTCGATAATAATCTGATCGCCAAAGCTCTCGTCGTGTCCAACTCCATGAGAAAACATCTTTGAGGCATGGGTAAATTGTTTGGCAATTTCCAGCGAGAGAGTAATAATTGCTTTTCTGATCAAATAAGTCGTAGTCCTAACTACCCAAGCTGCCAGGCGGGCAAAAGATAATAGCCCGATTAAGACTCCAACCAGCGCAAAAATTGCGCGATATTTATAATCAATCAGGCCACCCAGCAAAAACCCCACCAAACCTAAGGCAAAAGCCAGGACAATTGTTGCCCAAAACTTGAAATTCCTCATTGAAGCAATTGTAGTCTAAGATAGTGGCAAAGTAAATGTAAAAGTGGTGCCTTTACCTAAACCGGCTGATGCAGCCCGGATTTTGCCCCCATGAGCCTCGACAATGCCTTTGGCCACTACCAACCCCAACCCTGTACCTTTTTTATCCCCATTTTTCCCGTTGCCCAGCTGCTCAAATTTGGAAAAAAGTTTTGGTAAATTATCCGCCGCAATACCTTCGCCGCTATCGGAAATAGCAACTTCAAGGACACCGCCGGTCTTCCGGGCAGTTACTTTAACATATCCTGACAAGGTGAACTTTGCAGCATTAGACAAAAGATTTTCCAGCACCTGCCCCATTCTGTTCCGGTCAAACCGGGCTTCAAGGTTTGTGCCTATTTCAGAAATAAACTCCAAACGCTTTTGCTCCATGAGCGGCTTGAAAACCGTCATTTTTTCTTCAATCAGTTTACCTAAATCATCTTCAACTTTGACTATTTCAAATTTTCCGGCTTCAATTTTAGCTACATCCAAAAGCTCACCCACCAATTCCAGCATTTCCCCCGATTCTGACTTGATGATGGCAAGATATTCCTTTAAGGAAGGCTCGGGACGAATTGAAGCATCGCCTGAAATGGCGTCAATGGTGTAATTGATGGTCGTCAAAGGCGTGCGCAGTTCATGGACCATCATGGCAGTAAATTCTTCGCGCATCTTCTCCAGGCGCTTTTCACTCTCTATACCGTCCCGGAGCGTGCCAATTTGTTTTTTAGAGGCTTTCTGGAACTTATGGAAATAAACCCAGGCAAGAGTTGCTAAAGTTACATTTCCGGCAACAATTATAAAGAGAATTACCGGCTGCATAAGATAAGTTTACATTACGGCCGTTTTTTGAGGGATTAACGATTTTACCCTCTCTACCATTTGGGCCGGGACAACCTGATATTTAACCAGAACCTCGCTTACTCCCAAATCCTTGAGTTGCTGCTGGTTTAGATCCTCAACATAATTGGTCATCACCACCACCGGCAGTTTGGCAAAGCGGGGGTCAGCGCGCATTGAGGCTAAAAAATCTACCAATTGCCCATCCGGCAAAAGGAAATCAGTGAGAATTGCGTCAAATGGCCCGGAACCGGACAACATGGTTTTGGCTTCGGAAAGTGACATGGCCTGTCCCACTTCAAATCCATCCATTTTAAATTTCAAGGCCACCAAATCCGACATGGCCTTTTCATCTTCAATTATCAAAACCTTTGCCATAACTTATTTTACTTTATCCTTCCTAATGGGAGAAGTCAAGCACCCCCTTGACATACAATTGTATTATGATATAATTGTATTATATGAATTTTGTGACCACCAATATCAGGCTTCCTGAAGAAGAATATTTGAGGCTAAAATCCGAAGCTGCCCGGGAGCGTAAAAGTTTTGCCGCTGTTGTAAGGGAAAAATTAGGAACCAAGGATACTCCCCCAAAAACTCAGCTCACGAAAATTCTTTTAAACCTGGTAGAAAGAGCTGAAAAAGAAAAATGGGGAGGCCCTACTGATTTAGCTACCCGTCACAATGATTATTTCATTAAATGCATCAAATGAAAATCATTGTTGATACCGATGCCCTGCTAGCGCTTATAAACCCTCTTGATTCCCTTCACTCAAAGGCTAAGACCTTGCTCACGGCAATGTTTGCCCAAGAAGTCCAATTGTTCTTATTACCGACCACCCTCTCTGAATTTGCCCTAATCGCGGCCAGCCGGGTTGGGCTTAATCAGACAAAAGCAGTTATAGAGGTGTGGACTGGAGGAGTAAATCATCAAATGATTGAAATTGACAAAGAACTTATAAGCAATGCAGTCAAATTGTTTCAAAAACAAACTTCCAAAGAAGAATCCTTATTTGATTGTTTTATTATGGCGGCAGCCGGAAGGTATAAATATGATGCCATCTTTTCCTTTGATAAAGGTTACTTGAAGAAAATTAATGTCGGGCAGAAGCTAAAACTGGTCTCAGATTTATTCCCTGGTCTAAACTGGTAAAGCCTATTTCTTCCCTATTACCACTTCCAAATCAGCTTTATCAGTTGATTTTAGGGGGGTGGAAGATTGGGTAGCTTCAAGATCCGGGGCAAGATCAGCAATCAAGACTTTGACTACTTCCTCCATTCCTTCCTTACCTGCAACAATTGTTTGCTCTATGGCTTGGTTTTTGGCATTACCGGCAGAAAGAGTGCCCCAGCCTTTTTCCTTCAAGACCTCCAGAAGTTTTCCGGCAGCTCCGGTTGTAGTTGTGCCGTTTAGTACCCTAATCTTAAATTCAGAGCGGTCAATGCTTGGGGTTGGCGTGGGAGTTGGGGATGGGATTGGTGTTGGGGTTAAAGTTGGGGCCGGGGCCAGAAATGGGATTTTCGGTAAAATCTTGCTCGATATGGCGTCTCCTTTAAAAAATATCAAGCCTGCTGCAATGCCTAAGACGACAAGAATTGGTAAAAAGACCAAAAAATTGGAAGATGATTTGGAATACCCTTTTACCGCTCCCACTCCCACACTGGCAGGCCTAAAGGGTGATTTTTGTTCATCCTCAACATCAACTTTACGGTTCGCAATGTCGCCATTTTCTAAATTATCCAATTTTTCTTCGGCTTCCTTCGGTACGCGGGTGGTTGTCATAAAATGTCCAACTTTAATATTAAACTCATTTTTGGCAAAATCCAAGATGGCGGAAATATTATCCTCTAAATTGTCAAGATTGGATGAGTTGCGGGCGTATGCGTGTCCATCCCGGACTAAATATAGCTCAAGATATCCCTCACTTTTAGGATCCTCACTTCTCCCTCTATCAATCATGATGGCAGGGTTCCCGCTTTTTTGCTCTGCCGCTACCACTTCCGCCGGAGGCAAGTCGCTTGCTTCTCTACCCGAGTCCTTAGGATATGCCCAATACTGGACCAGGTCGTCACCCAGTTCCTGCTTGCCTACTACCAGGTTTTCTTCCGGCACCGGCCAGTCCGGTGCTTCTCCAACTTTAACAACTCTTAGGAAATATTCTTCCCGGGCAGACTCATCCATAAATTTATGTTATCACGAACACTTGAAAAAATACAACATTCTCGATGGATCTGGTTTCTGACTTCCGGCTTCTGATTTCTGAAAGACCCGAAACATAACCCGAACTTTGACCCGAAACTAGGCAGATATCCCCAAGTTATCCACACCTGCAGGAGATGCTTGACATTAAAAAAAGTGGAAAAATTATTGTCAGGAATAACGATCTGTCCACAGAAGCAGGACGATGGTATGAGAGTGGAACTGATGTAATCGATCTGTTAAAGGTTTCGCCAGTCGAGGAAGAGTTTTTGCGAGAGTGTGAGGATCGTGATCAAGCTCCTTCTAAGGAATTTACGGATTTCCGCGAACGCGTAACTCGCGAAGATTATTCGTCCAGTACTCCCAAACCCAGGATAGTTATTAAATAGAGATTTGGAGTTTTCCGCCTAATGCCTTAGAAACTTTTTCCAGGAAAGCAACCGAGGGGTTAGCATTACCCCCCTCAAGTCTGGATATAGCAGATTGTTTAGTACCAATTTTATCGGCCAGTTGTTTTTGGCTCATCCCTTTTTGCAATCTTTTCCTGATTACTTGCTCAATAATACTGTATTCCAGTTCCAAAGCATCATATCCTTTTTTTACCTCAGGGTCTTTTAGGGCTTCTTTTAAAACATCTTCAAATGGTATGGGTTGAAATTTATCCATGTTTGTATATTACATATATGTTATATGTTTGTCAATATAGAGATTCTGGCTAATGCAGTTTTGATCTCTTTTTGGGGAGTTTTTTGTGACTTTTTAACAAAAAAGTGCACTACTACTGCCTGGTTCTGATGGTAACAATAGAAAATGCGGACTTCTTGGCTTCCCCTAACCCTTAACTCATAAAGATTGTGAAGTATTTGCTTAGAATAGGGCATTCCTAATTTATTGCCAAACATTCTAAGCAGTTGAATAAGTTTAAGAGATTTTGATATAGAAGGTTTTTCTAAAGAAAATAGTTGTGTTTTCGTTTTTAGATCCAAGAAAATAACATTCATATTTTCATGATAGCATTTACAATAAATCTCATTTCAGGGATAGTTTGACTGCTTCATGTAAAGATTTGGCATTTTCAGGGGAGATAATTTTGGTAAAACCTAACTTTTTGGCCTCTTTTACCCTTCTATCAAGCCCCCGAACCGGGCGGAGTTCCCCCAACAGCCCCACCTCCCCTATTAAAAGTGTTTTGGGAGAAATGGGTTTATCTTTGAGTGAGGAAATAATGGCCATACAAATAGCTAAATCTGCTGCCGGTTCAAACACCCTTAAACCTCCCGTTACAGACACAAAAATGTCCTTATCAAAAAGAGGCAAACCAAGCCGTTTCATCAACACTGCCACCAGAACCTGCAGTTTATTGTTGTCCACTCCCAAACCAGTCCGGCGCGGCATTGGCAGAAAAGTTTTAGTAACCAATGCCTGCACTTCCACCAAAATTGGGCGGATGCCGGACACTGTGGCTGTGATGGCCGAGCCCGGGGCATCAACCCTTTCCTGTAGAAAAAGCCTGGAGGGGTTTTTCACTTCTACCATTCCGGACTCCTCCATTTCAAAAATCCCCACCTCATCAACCGGGCCAAACCTGTTCTTTTGGGCGCGTAAAACCCGGAAATTTGAGGCCGGATCACCCTCGAGCGACAAAACTACATCCACTAAATGTTCCAAGGTTTTGGGCCCGGCAATGGATCCATCTTTCGTAACATGGCCCACCAAAAATATGGGGATGTGTAATCTTTTGGCTATTTTTTGCAAGCGGTGCGCGCATTCTCTAACTTGCCCAACCGATCCTGCCACTCCCGTAAGGTCTGAAGTTTCCATGGTTTGGATGGAATCAACAATGACCAAAGACGGCTTGATGTTTTCCAAAACTCCACAAATTGCATCAACATCTGTTTCATTTAAAATGGCCAAATTTGCCCCCTTAACAACTCTGTCTGCCCTGATTTTAATCTGTTGGGCCGATTCCTCACCAGCGATATAAAGAACATTATTTGGTAAGGCGGAAGGAGGCTGCCCCCGAACGCTGCGAGCCTTAGAGTCGCCGCAGGCGACCGTATCCG
>CAYRCR010000001.1:195122-290581 GCA_964422835.1 uncultured Gammaproteobacteria bacterium | reverse complement strand
AAAGGCTTTACAATTATGTCGAAACAATGGCTATCATAGTTTTATTCTCCCAAACAAACTTATTTCTGCCAATTATGCTCAGAGTATTCGCTTAATTATGGAAAATAATTGCATTCTTAAAATCCGAGATTACTCAACCGTTAAAGTTTTTGAAGTTGCTGTTTATCCAATAATATATTTAGTAAAAAAGGCAAGACCGGTTGACAAGGTAGTAATAGAGAATATTATAGAGGGAAACGGACATCAAGAAATTGAATCACATGCTGTACCCTTCTCAAATTTTAAAAATGGTAAATGGGCAATAACTCCAAACAATAATAAGAAAAATACAATTATCTTTATGAATTCTAACAACATGGTTAATCTAGGAGAAATAACTAGTGTCACCGGAGCAGCTACTGTTAGCGAGGCTTATATACTAAAAGATTTAATTACAGATAATTTAGATGAATATAAAGTTGTGAATAGCGGAACAATTAATCGCTACGAATCAATGTGGGGATTAAAACCGATGAGATATTTAGGTAAAAATTTCCTCAAACCCACAGTTTCTAAAAAATCATTATCTCTTGTTGCTGATAATCGCCTGAAACAAGTTATGGAACCAAAAATTATAATGGCCGGTATGACTTTACGTCCAGAATGCATGATCGACACAGAAGGTAAAGTATTAGCTGGAAAATCGACTACTATCATTACTAAAAATACCCTCGATTTATTAATAATACTGGGCATTCTCAATAGTAAATTAATCTATATCTTTGTAAAAGATAAATTTGTTGGGAATATTATGCAAGGCGGGTATTTACGATTAGGGCCACCTGAAATAAAACAAATTCCTATCCCCAAAAATTTTTTGCAAAATAAAGATAAACAAAAATTAATGATAAATCTAGTTAATGAAATGTTGGTATACCAGCAACAAATTCAAGAAATTCCAGAAAATTCCAATAAATGGAACTTACTAAAAACCGAGATAGAAAAAACAGACAAAAAAATTGATGAAGAAGTTTATAAAATCTACGGCCTAACGCCGGAAGAAATAGCAGTTGTGGAAAATTAGGCAATAGATTTCAATTGTTCCTCTATATAACCACTAATCCACAACGCTAACTCATTGCAGCTTGGGTCTTCAACGCAGACCCTGATTGCTTTGTGATAATGTTCCCTTGTTTTTATATCATGTCTTGGATACCCAACTATGGCGGGAGGAAAACCAAAATAAATAGCAAGCTGGTCGGTTAAAGCCCTAGCTATTCTGCCGTTACCGTCGGCAAATGGATGTATTCTTATGAATTGGTAGTGGATTTGTGCTAAAACTTGGTATTTTTCTTCATTCGTTGAATAGCTCTTCACCAGTAAACAATTAATTTTGGCAGCCAAAACACTTATTTCTATAGTAACGAAGGGATAGTGGGGAATGTGATGTAAATCTTCATCCCCCGGGTTCCCAAACCGCAGGTCTTTTTTTCTGAAATGTCCGCAGTCTTTTAATATGTGGTGGAAAAGCATCTCGTGCATCTTTTTCCATTCCATCAGCCAATTTCCAACACCTCTATTTTTTAGCTCCAACCTGGTATTCCTGTTAGAACTAAGTTCCTTGACGAATAGATTATAGATACTTTTTAAACCCAACTTTTCTTGTTCTTCTACTAAAGGATAGTGTGAGGGGATTGCTTTGTTTAATCCCTGTCTGTATTGAGAAGTTTTTTTGTAGGCTAACCAAAGAGGCTCTACAACATCATCTTGGGTTAATGCGACATCCATTTCTCACTTATTAGAATTCGGATACTCCAAAGAAGTACTCTCGTCTACTATATCGTCAAGCATCCCTTCGACCAGTTTCGCCTGAAGATGTTGTGTGTCTATTTCTGAACTTATGTTAGTTGTTTTGGAAGTAGGCAGATTAATTTCTAAATCAGCCCTTTCTAAAAAGTATTCTTCGCCGTTCTTATGATTCAACCACGAAGGTTCCTCATGAGCTTTATTTACCAGCTGTGTTGTTGTCAAACAGTTTAACTGTAGGCTTATTTGTTGAATCACTTTCAGTTTAGCCTCTTTAAAATAATCTTTCATGCCCTGAAGTACATATAGGTGTTTGTCGTATATCAATAGACTTGTTGCTATTTCTGTTACTTTGATCTCGGGATCTTGGTCTAATCCTTTAAAACCAACAGGAACCGGCCCTAAAGGCATCCTAATAAATTCCATTTCATTTGGAGCTGAAAGATTTTTTTGTACTAACCCCTTATGAGTAAAATAAAGTATTTTAGCAAATCTGACTTTACTTAATCCTTTCGGAATTACTTTCAAAATTTGTTTTGCAAGTAGATGAAGATAGTTATTTTTCATTATTTATCCCTCTTTAGTTAGTATACACTAAAAAGTCTGTTTGCAACTCCAGCTTACTAAGTGCATACATTATAACATATATTTGGGTACTTTTCGGTTTCTAAGGCGATTCTTTTAAAGCTAGATTATTGAGTTGCTGATAGGATAGGTTTGGAGTAAAATTCATCCGTGCCGATATTTAATATCCAAAATAAAAAGTTGCAACCGATTTCTGAAAAAAAGTTTGATCTGGAACAAGATATCCAAAAATTAATTGAAGCGAATCTTGATACTATATTTGGCTTAATTTTTGTAAGTGGGGCTTCCAACGAGGAATTTTTTGTACGAGCTCGGGAACAAGATTTCTATATTGATACTCTAGCCTTTGATGAGGCGCAAAAATCATTTGTGATTATTGAATATAAGAAGGATAAAAGCATTAGTGTTATTGACCAGGGGTTTGCGTATCTTTCTACGATGTTGAACCATAAGGCGGATTTTGTTCTTGAAATTAATGAACGCTTGCAGAAGAATTTTACTAAAAAAGATATTGATTGGGAACAATCAAGAATAATTTTTATATCGCCCGAATTTACTAACTATCAAAGGAATGCAATTAATTTTAAGGACTTGCCGATATTTCTTTATGAGGTAAAAAATTATGAAAACAATTTAATTGGTTTCTATCCTATTAAGCCCTACAGAACTACTGAATCAATAGGAGCACTATCTAAAGATAAGACAATTCAAGATGTTTCCAAGGAAGTAAAAGTATACACGGAGGAAAACCTTGTTTCTAGATTAGAGAGGGGTAAAGATTTTTATTATCAGTTGAAGGAAAAAATACTCGCCTTCAGTCCTATTCTGGTTTTTCACCCAACTAAAACATACGTTGGGATCCAAAGAGAAGGCGATAGGAGAACGATCATGGCAGTAAATTTTCAAAAGAATAAATTGATTTTGGATTACACCAGATCACAACCAGATGATTTTATTGATCCTAAGAAAAAAATAAATTATAAAGAGAATAGTATGAAATATTTTAATCAACACATTTCGACACTTATAGTTGAATCCGCCGATGATGTTGAATATGCAGTCAACATTTTTTATCAGGCCTATGAAAGATTTTTGAAACAATTTAGTGAAAAATAAAATGTCCCAATATTATAACCTCCAAAAATCCGGGAAAATAAAATGATTAAATTATCGCGATCAAAAATTGAACTTCTTTTTGAATGCCCTAGATGTTTCTGGTTTTATGCCGGAAAGGGTATTGCCCGGCCTTTTGGTGCGCCATATACCATAAATAATGCAGTTGATTTTTTACTTAAAAAAGAATTTGACGAACACCGCAAAAATGGCACAGCACATTATCTTATTGAACGGGAAGGTATTGATGCAATCCCTTATATGCACGAGGACATTGATAAATGGAGGAATAATTTTACAGGAATTCAATATCACCACCAAGAAACTGATTTTTTAGTGTTTGGGGCAGTTGATGATATCTGGGTTGACTCGAAAGGAAACTTAATTGTGGTGGATTACAAAGCAAGCGGAGCCAAAGAAGGCGAATTGTATGACAGTTACAAACGCCAGATGGAGATTTACCAGTGGATACTGCGCAAAAATGGCTTTAAGGTACAAAATAGAGGTTATTTTGTTTATTGCCGGGTCAATAAAGACAACGGCTTTGCCAAAGGCAATCTAAGTTTTGACATTAAAGTACAGCCCTATGATGGGGATGATTCCTGGGTTGAGGATAAGATTTTTGAGGCAAAGAAGATTTTAGATGGAGATATTCCTGATTGTTCTGCAGATTGTATTTATTGTAAATACACAAAGGCTACAACATAACGGGTAATAAATATCACACATCCGATGTGTGATAAGCCTATATATTTGTTTTATGCCTGATTTGGTGATAGAATCCGAATATGAAATGCGAAATTTGTGGTGCTGATCCAAGATTAACAATCATACTTCCAAAAAGGCAAAAAAACGGGAGTTTAATAACTCTTGCTTGTGAGTCTTGTGCTATTGCAAGTGGTTTGTATTGCGAGAAACATCAGCGCCCTCATCAGGGATTTGCGGATGAAACGACTGCCTGCATACCATGTATTGAAGAAATTCTTAAACAAGACGGAGAGAAAATTGCCGGGAGCTTTGCTGTGGCTGTAGCTGGATCAGATAAAGCTTCCGAAATTCAAGTTGCTATTCGGATTTGGTCGGAAAGACTTGAATCCGGGCTTAGTAATGTTTCTTTAATAGAATTACCAGGGATTATTGATCTTATCAGGACGGGACATCCCGTAAGGGTCGCCAGGTTAGTGGTGACATATTCTCAAAGAATGCATATGACTCCGGATCAAGCTATCAAAAAAGTTGTAGAAGAAGGGCCTGATCTAATTTTACCTCCAAGTTTGTAATTAAACTGTATGTCGACTTCGAGTTCCCATTTGACGAGTGGGAAGCTAATAAATATATAAATATAGCGTGCAACCTGAAAGGTTGACGCGTAAAGATTGATATGTTGACTTCGGGTTATCTTCGTAGTATTGTAAATATATGGCTAAAGGTAAGAAGATTGTCTCCAACAACAGCTTCACTGAGTTTTTGCTTTATAAAACGCCAGATGGAAAAGTAAAAGTTGAAATATTTCTTCATAATGAAAATATTTGGCTAACACAGGCTAGGATTGCCGAACTTTTTGGAGTTGAAAGAAGTGTTGTAACAAAACATTTGCAAAATATTTATGAGGAAAGAGAACTGGATAAAAAATCAACTAGTGCAAAAATTGCACAGGTTCAAAATGAAGGGCAAAGACAGGTTACTAGAAATGTAGAATTTTACAATCTTGACGCAATTCTTTCTGCACGCAGTAGCAGAAGAACTTGCCTTAAAGGAATATGAAAAATTCCACATAAAACAGGATAAAAATTATATATCAGATTTTGACCGGGAAGTTAAAAAACTTTTGAAGAAGGGAAAGAAATAATACCTCAATTCTGGTGTGTAATATGCTCAGGCTTGATTTGTCTTGGGAAATGTTATAGATTTACATCATGGAAAACCTTTTTCCTGGTAAAAGCTTAATTTGTACAGGATGTATATATAGACTTGATGATGTTTATCCTCACGAGTACTCCCAGTGTAAGAGATTAGTCTGGACTGAACTTGGAACATTTACTCCAAGATTGGAAGCTGATGGGGATTTTATTAGTTGTGATTGCTATAGACCAACTTTAGTTGCTTCCATAAAAAATTGGGTGGGGTCAAAATATACTCAATTAATTCAGTACGGAGTTCCGCTATCCAGGATCTAAATACTTTCTTCCGGGGTTGCTTCTTTTACTTCCTCAGCAGGTTCGACAGGAGCTTCTTCAGCTTTCTTTTTAGAAGCCTTAGCAGCTTTTTTGGGTTTTTCAGTTTTCTCGACTGTTTCAACCGGAGTTTTTGGGACAGTTGACACAGGGGAGAGTAAACTTAATATTTTATCAAGTTTGGCATTAATTTCAGAGAATTTATCACTGCCTTTTCCTCCGGGTGTTTTTTTATTCCCAAAACAGTCACTGCAAAAAACAGGTTTATCCTGGGTAGGCCTGAAAGGAACCTGGCATTTATTTCCACAATCCGCGCAAGTGGCCTCAAACATTTGCCTGTCTTCTGATCTTTCGGGCCTGTCAAAGTTTCTTCCTTCAGGTCTCCTTGAATCTGATCCATTTTTGTGCTCAAAACAATTACTGCAAAAGACCGGTTTGCCTGAAGTGGGACGGAAAGGAACTTCACATTCCTTGCCGCATTGATCACAGGTTGCCCGGTGCATCTCAACCGGTCCTCTCGAGCCACGATCCCCAAATCTGGGCCTGAAGCCTGTGTCTCTGCCTGATGATCCGCGATTTCTGCCTCTATCAAATGCCATATTTGGTAAGTATAACACAAACGGAATATTATTCTGTAGTTGCAAAACAATAAATTAGTCCACCGCTGCCAGTTGTAGCTAAGCCTTCAAGACTGCAACCGCGCGATAAATGTGAGGAATTCCAGGATTTGGAAGGGGCATCATCTGCGAGGCCTTGACGGTCATGGTGGCCAACCATGGCAGCCCCATCTTTTGAAGATGTCCAATTACCGCAGGTATTGTCTGCTCCCGGCCCAAAGGCCAGGCCTTCAGGAGTTGACCCTGTTAAAATATCATGCCGGTTTGGGGTATCTCCTCTGCCGTTTATGATTTCGCCTTCTTCCGACAACCCGGTTTGTTTATTTATATTGTTATTCGCGTGCAGATCCTCAATACTGCCGGCAATGACAACTCCTTGAAAATTCTTCCAGGGACCGCTCCCGATCCTATCACGGGCATTGATGGCAGGGGAATTATCAGTGGCCTGGGTTGATAAATATGCTCTCCAGGTTTTATTTTCGGCTCCTCCCTCTTTTGCCAAACTTTGGCAATACTGATCAGCTCCGGCAACTCCTCCAAAATCTGCCCCTTTACCCGGGTTGACGCTGGTTATAAAAAAGCTCATATTGGATGAGGAAGATTGTTGTTTCCCGGCAGAGGGTTGTTTGACGGGTTCACTGGCAGGTTTTTGGGAAGAGGTATACCAGAAAACTCCAATGGCAGAAATGGCAAAAAGACCAATCAGAATAATAATCTTTTTCATTCAACCCATATTTTGGCATAGCAACTCAGTATTTTAAAAAGAATTTTGTATGAATCTTGCAAGAAAATCTTCATGACATGATCTCCCAACCCTATATTGTAGAACTTAGAAAGTTGTATCATAGATTTGATGGCACATTTATTTAAAAGCAAACTGACTGTAGCCAGTTTCCTCTTTTTCCTGGGAGCATTGTTATTTTTCCTCGGGGCGCAAGGGAACAATCAAAAATTTTCTGCCAAACCTCTGGCACAAGTTACTCCCTCTCAAAAAGCACTCTCTTCTGATCAGGGAATTTCTTCTGCCGATACTCCTGCAGACTCTTTTGAGGAAGCGGAAGTTGTCCGGGTAGTTGACGGGGATACTATTGAAATAGCAGGCGGGAAGACGGTCCGTTATATTGGCATTGATACCCCGGAAACTGTTGACCCGCGCCGTCCGGTTGGTTGTTTTGGTAAAGAAGCATCTGATAAAAATAAAGAACTGGTTGAAGGGAGGCAAGTAAAACTTGTCAAAGATGTTTCGGAAACTGATAAATACGGCAGGTTATTGCGTTATGTGTATGTGGGTGATACCTTCGTCAACGATTTTTTGGTGAGAAATGGTTTTGCCAAATCCTCAAGTTACCCTCCGGATATAAAATTCCAGGAACAATTTAGGGAAGCGGAAAATGAGGCAAGGGAGGGTAATAAAGGATTATGGGCAGGATGCAACACTTCTGTTTCGGAGCAAGTACCTACAATTGTGCAGGCCTCTTCGCCCGGAAATTGTCTGATTAAGGGAAATATTTCAAGTTCAGGTGAAAAAATTTATCATATGCCGGGACAGCAATATTACACTAAAACCAAAATTGATGAGGGCGCGGGAGAGAGATGGTTCTGTTCGGAAGAGGAAGCAATATCTTCAGGTTGGCGCAAATCCAAAGTGTAAAAATGTTTTATTGTACTACAGTCGACCTTTTTAAAAAAATCCGGACTCAATTCCGTTCGCAAAGGTAGGCGGCGCGCACCTTTTCGCGCCGCCCTCTATCCGTTTACCCTGAGCTTGTCGAAGGGCTCGGCCTTCGGCCTCGCTCTATGTATTTTTTGCAAAGACAGAGAGACAAATGCGCGCGATTTTTACTGCGAAGCAGGAGCTTCGCTCATTATTTATAGTCCCGCTATAGCGGGACAGGTAAAACAAGAAACACAAAAAAGTCAAAATGTTTTCTTGACCCACCCTTCCCATCCGCGAAAACTTTTCTTCTCCCATTTTAGCAGAAAAATATTTTTTAGACAAAGGCTTTTCTGACTGATGGTACTCCCTATTTTTGGTATAATCCTACTATGGCAGATAGAATCAAGTTAGAATACGACAAAAATAATACATGGGGCATGGTTGCAAGTATAGATCTTCATGTTTGTAATCCTCAGTATATTCGGAGCAAAAGCAAGATTAAAGAATTTGTGCTAGCGTTATGTGATTTAATTGAAGTAAAAAGATTTGGAGAATGTATAATTATTAATTTTGGTGAGAGAGATGAGATTCAAGGATATTCAATGACACAGCTTATTGAAACCTCGCTTATTTCTGGGCATTTTGCAAATAAAACAAACAACACTTATTTGGATATTTTTTCTTGTAAATACTTTAATCCAGAACAAATTGCGAAATTTTCTCAGCATTTTTTCCAGTCAAAAGACTACAAATTACATTATATATTTAGAAAATAATGCTTTTAATTAAAACAAAAATTGGTCTTAGCAAAATACACGGTATAGGATTAGTTGCTAATCAGTTTATTCCAAAAGGTAAAACAGTGTGGAAGTTTACCCTTGGCTTTGACATTAAATTATCAAAACAAAAGCTAGAAAAGCTGCCAATGCCAATAAAAAAGCAGATTTTAAATTACACCTATTTAGATCAAAAGACTGGGAAATATATCTTATGTGGTGACGACGCTCGTTTTTTTAACCATTCAATCTCTCCAAACACAACACATGCTTATGGAAAAGATAAATATGGTCAAACCGTAGCTGTCAAAGATATTAAAAAAGGAGAAGAAATTACTTGTGATTATAGAACCTTCGATGCAAATTTTGTCCAGAGAAAATTAGTGCCAAACAGTTTAGATAATCCCAAAATAGTAATTAAATGGACAAATAAATATGGCAGGGCTCTCTTTGCTCAAGATGATATTAAAAAAGGAGAAGTTATTGCAGCTTTTGATGGAGAGATATATGAGGTAAAAAAAGCATCTGATCTTCCCAATGATCCGCCATTATTTATACAAGATCATGCAATTCAATTCGAAAAACATAAATATAGAGATTCTATAGGAGTCGCTCGTTTAGCTTCCCATGCATGTGTACCTAATTGTGGAATTAAAGACAAATTTAAAATTGTAGCAATGATGAATATTAAAAAGGGTGAAGAAATCTCATTTGATTATGATATGAGTGAAAATAGTGATTGGCGAATGGAGTGTAAATGCGAGAATAATAGTTGCAGAAAAATAATTGGAAATCATAGTGTTTTACCACAAAAAATCAGGGAGAAATATAAAGGATACATTTCTGAATATTTGATGAGATCAACTTAATTGTACAAGAATTGCTTTTTATAATAAGTTCCCACATAACGAACGAGGTTCTACTTGTAATCTATTTGTAATCTATTCCAATAATTGATACATTATTCTCGTACTCAGTTTGACTTTCGGTTTTTTAGTGGCCGCCTTGGACAGAACCGAAAGGGACTGAGTACAACCAGGGCGGCTATTTGAATTTTAGGAAAAGAAAAGTTCTTTAAAAAATTTTCGCGTTTTTTGATCCCGCTAAAAGCGGGATGTTCGAGCCGACAGTTTTAGAGCTTCGGCCGAAGGCCGAGCGGAAACAAAAGCCCCGCCAAGCGAAGCGGGCGGGACTACCGATACGACTTAAAGTGGATTCGCTTTCAGTCGAGATGCGGAGAATTCTCTCGAACTTTATAACCATATTATACAAAACCTCGATTGGTTTAGTGTAACCAAAGAAGAAATTGAGGCTATTTCAGCTAAAGATGCAGATCAAAATAGTCAATCAATGCACATAACACTTTGAAATTAGATATAATGAGAACGTATGCAAAAGGTAAAAAAAGACAATCTCACGGACTTGGTAGGTGATATTACTAAACCTCAAGAAGCTAGTCCTGCAAAGCCTAGTGAAGGTAATGAGCCAAATCCTCAACCCAAACCATTAGATGACTATCAAGTTACAACCCCTGATGGTGAAGTTATAGACATGGATATTACATTACTCAAGCCAATGGTACAAAAGACAAATAGAGGTATATTTGTAAAGAAAATACAGGGTGGCAAAGATAAAAAAGGCAATCAGTATGTGCTGATAGTAGATGAAGTTGCTTCATAAATCTCATTAGCCCCTCTCTTCTCGAACTATATATCTATAACACAGGATTATTAGATAACTTTAATCATCAATGAGGCAAATGGGGGTGGTTATTTTACATTTGAGAAGTCAGTCAAAACTATTTGGATGCCTCTAAAATTAGGACACTTTTTTAAAATTGTCTTTTCAATCAAGCACGACTCTATAAAAGTCTTGTAAAATAGTATTAGATGGATAGTAAAAGTTTCAATTATTTAACGAAATATGGGAAACAAAATAAATACATCAGGCTTGAAAAAAGATAAATTACTGCAAAAGTGCGAGTTGTTAATGGTTAGAGGCATTGACTCTGCATCGGATGTTAGTGAACAGCTAAATGTGTCCTACAATACTGCAAAGAGTTATATTGAGATAGTTAGAGGCCGTTGGCAGGATTACCATACAGTTGAGGAATTGCAAGCCAAGAGAAAAGAATTGATAAAGAAAACTGAGGCGATCATTAATGAATCATGGGAATTGAAGAATGGTGCCAAGAATACATTAGAAGCTACAGGTGCGTTACGAACCGCTTTAATGGCTATTGAGAGGCTTCAGAAACTACATGGAATAGATGACGTGCCACCACAGCCCGAATTGCCCAAAGAAGCACAAATATCACAATTAGCAAATACATTAAACACGACACTATCTCCTAAAGCAAAACAAATGGTATTAGATTCAATCAAGAAAGCAATCAGGCTGCAAAAACAAACACAGCAAAACTAGGGGAAATTGTGTATACTAAATTTATAGAGAATTATGAAAATGACATCTTTCAAGAATAAAGCCTCATTAAATCGTTGGGTGTTTCTAGTACCTGTTGTTTTAGTAGTAATTGTTTTAGGTTTTCTTTATAAAGAGAAGTATCTTAACTGCTTTACTAAAGACTTCTCCATGTGTGTTCAGTCAAAAAAATATAACAGTGCTAGTGGTGAGTTTACATTCAGGTATCCCAAAGATTATCCGATTAGTTTTAAGAGTGGAAGCGATATGGTAAATCAATACCATTTTGATGATGAATATGTGGAGTGGGTGAATTTTTCAGAAGAGTGGTATCCTAACGCAGGTGGAGAAAGATTAGGGGATGTTATCGTAAGCAAGAAAACAGACTTCAACAATATCAAAGAATATGGAGATAAAAGACTCAGCGACTTTAACAGTTTGCCTGAACGATATAAAGGAACTCCACCAAAGATCGAATATATGAAAGTTGGTGGTATAGATGCAGCACGAATATCTCTAGCACAACAGCCATCTAGTTTCGATCCACCAAGCGATAATTATGTCATCATTCATAATGGACATTTATATACAATCAGTTTCGATTACAACGATTACTATCACAAACTACCGATTGACTATTACAACAAAGCAAAAGAAGTGTTACTTTCCACATTTAGCTTCAATTAGTTATTTTTTCAGCTTCTGGATGAGTTCATTTTTACAAAAGTAGCTAATGCTTCTTGGGAAATCCGATAACCTCTACCAAGTTTTACAGCCTCCAATTTACCGCTTTTAATGTAGTTAAGGACTGTCTGCCAATGGACTTGTAGGAGTTCTGCCACCTGTACGACAGTATAGAAAGAATTGCTTTTCATAGCTTAAAAGTGTTATAAATTATTATAAACATTTGTCAATGAATATAGCAAGTATTTTGTTGACAAGTTCCATCATTGATGATGGAAATCGAGAGAATTTAGAGAATTATGGCTACTACACAAGATTTATTATCTGCAATTCGGAACCTCCAAGGCGAGAATGAAGAAAGGGACACTTCTAAGTACCGCTATGTCATCTACGCTAGAAAATCAACCGAAGGAGAAGAAAGACAAGCACGATCACTCGGAGATCAAGTGGCTGTATGCAATGAGATTGCTGATAGTAGGAAATTAAAGCTACTTGATAAACCAATGAGCCCGATTGAAGAAAAACAAAGTGCCAAAGAACCAGATATACGGCCAAAGTTCCGCAAGATGCTTGATGACATTAAGCAAGGTAAATACGAAGGGATTATTGCGTGGCATCCTGACAGGCTTGCTCGTAACATGAAGGATGCAGGAGAAATTATTGACTTACTCGATAAACAAATCATTAAAGATTTACAGTTTGTTAGCTTCACTTTTGAAAATGACACAGCAGGAAAAATGTTATTAGGAATGTCTTTTGTTTTGTCAAAACAGTATTCTGACAAGCTACGAGATGACGTTAAACGAGGCATCAGAAGAAGCATTGAAGATGGAAAATACCTCAGCAAAGCCAAGCATGGCTATTATCGAGATAGAAACATGATGTTACGTCCTGATGGTGATAACTTTACACTTCTGAAAAATGCGTGGCAAATGAGGCTTCAAGGGAAAACCCAAGAAGTCATAGCTAAGTATCTTGTAGATGCAGGGTACAAGCGAAGTGAAGGTGTAGGAAACATTACGTACAAGACTTTTAATATGACGAATAAAGTATTATCTGATGTTTTCAAAGATACGTTTTATACAGGTGTCTTAGATTATGGCACAACTGGTGCTGTGGATTTAACGGAAGTATATGACTTTGTACCTATGGTTGAAGTTGATGACTTCTTGAAAATCAACAAGTTTAGCGATATCAAGAAAGCGTTTCAAATAAAACAAAGAGGAATAAAAGATGCTGTTAAAGCAGACTTCTTAAGAGGAATTATCTATTGCGGACACTGTAACGAACCAATGAGTGCAGGTATCACTGTGAAGTATTCTACTAATAGGAAAATCAATTACTTTAACTTTAGGTGCGACACAATTGGATGCAAGATCACCAAGCCTAGTGGGAAAAAAGTAAATCAAAATGTGAGGGGCAACGTCATTCTCGATTATGTATACCAATTCCTAGAAGAACATAAATTTACTGATAAACGTGCCTACAATCACTATGTGCAGGAAATGAAAGGGATACAAGAGAAGGAACGCAAAGAATTAGAATCGAGAAGAAAATCACTACAGCAAACAGCAAAGGAACTTGAGGATCGCATAACTGTAATAAAAGATTACATTCCTCAAGAGGAAGATAACGAGATCAAAGATGAATATAGAGATGACTTTAAGGCTAAAAAGGCTAAGTTAAAAGATATCTTGGAAGAAATAGAGAAAGTGAAGGAAGCAAAGGTTAAAGGAAGCAAGGTGGTTCTAACATATCAGAAGTTTGTCGAACTATTTAACGATTTGCCCGTTATATTGAGAAAAACGAAGACTATGGAAGGAAAAGATCAGATTATCAGAAAAATCTTCTCGAACTTTGTTCTCAAGGACAAGAAAGTGGCGTCATATCAACTAAATCAACCATTTAAAGACTTCATCGAAAAGGGATTTTTCGTCTCTAGTCGGGGTGGGGAGAATCGAACTCCCGATACCGCACCCCCAGCGCGGCGTGTTACCACTATACTACACCCCGGACTTTTGTATTTTATCATTTTTCTTATATTCTTGTCTCTCCCCTTCTCCATTTATTTATGTATCCATACACCCAAACATGATATAGAAATGATATATTGACAGCGTTTCGGGTTTTGTTAATATAAACGTATGCCAGATAATACTGACGCCAAAAAATCCGCCATTTTAGCTGCCATGGCGCAGATCCAGAAAACTTACGGCACAGGTTCCATTATGCGTCTTGGCGAGCGGGCGGAAAGGATGTCAATTGATGTGATCTCTACAGGATCCATTGCTTTGGATCTGGCTTTAGGTGTTGGAGGTTTACCAAAAGGTAGGATTGTTGAAATATTTGGGCCGGAAGCCTCGGGGAAAACTACAGTGGCCCTGCATGTTATTGCCGAAGCACAAAAAAAGGGCGGAGTAGCAGCTTTTATTGATGCCGAACATGCGCTTGATCCGCAAAGGGCGCAAAAATTGGGTGTAAATCTTGACGATTTGCTGATTTCACAACCCGATACAGGAGAGCAGGCACTGGAGATTGCCGAGACCTTGATCCGTTCCGGGGGCATTGATGTTTTGGTAATTGATTCTGTGGCAGCCCTGGTGCCAAAGGCAGAAATTGAAGGGGAAATGGGTGACTCAATGATTGGAGTGCAGGCGCGGCTGATGTCACAAGCACTCCGCAAACTCACCGGCGCCATTTCTTCTACCAACACTATTATGATTTTTACCAACCAGCTCCGGCAAAAAATCGGGGTGATGTTTGGTAATCCCGAGGTTACAACCGGAGGCTTGGCCTTGAAATTTTATTCAACTATCAGGCTTGATATTAGAAAAATTGAAAATATTAAAGAAGGAGATCTAGTGGTGGGATCGCGTCACCGCGTCAAGATTGTTAAAAATAAAGTAGCTCCGCCCTTCCGCATTGCCGAGTTTGATATGAATGAAAATGGTATTTCGCACCAGGGGGAACTCCTGGATGTAGGAATTGAATTGGGGATTTTGACGAAGGCAGGCGCTTTCATTAAATGGAATGAACAGCTTTTAGGGCAGGGCCGGGCCGCGGCTATTGCTACCTTAAAAGAAGACAAAAAGTTAGCGGAAAAACTGGAAAAAGAAATCAGAACTGTCTGGATTAAACAAAAATCGGGCAATGAATTGGTGGTAGGTAAAGAAGAGGAAGAATCTACAGTTTCAGAAACTGTATAATGAGTTTATAAAGAAATGCTTGAAAGATTAAATCAGATTCTTCATCGTTCGAAAAACAGACCAGAAACTCCCCTGGTAGTTGAAAAGACACCGGTTAGAAAGCCTGTGATCCCGTGGGGTAAAACTCCGAAAGAACGATTGGAGGCTGCATTTGCAATCCCTGGATTTGCTAAAGGTATTAGAACTTATGAACAAACGCCGTATGGGGTTATAGAGATTGATTGGGATATGACGAATGGATTTAAGAATGGTATGGAGCGGTTCACTAGAGGGGTAACATTTTATCAAGGGGAAACAGAAGCTTCGTTAAAAGAAAAAGGACGAACAAACTTAGGGTAATATGCCCAAGGTAACTTCGGTTGAACCCCAGAAGAAAAATAGTAAAAGATTTAATGTGTTCCTTGATGGGCAGTTTGCCTTTGGGGCAGATGAAGATTTAGTGGTAAATTACCGTTTAGTCCCGGGTAAAATTATTGAACAAAAAGATCTGGAAAAATTAATTTTCGAAGCGGAAGTGGGTAAGTTAATGGAAAAAATGTATAACCTGTTTTCTTTCCGCCAGCGTTCGGAAAAAGAAATCCGTGATTATTTAAAAACATTATCTTTTAAAAGAAAAATAAAAGATCAAGAGGAAATTTCTCCCTTGGTAGTTGATCTTTTGATTGAAAGACTAAAACAAAAAGGCATGCTAAACGATTTGGAGTTTGCCAAGGCCTGGATAGAGGGTAGAAGAAGAAGTAAAAATTTAGGAATTCGCGCACTTAAAATGGAACTTGTGAGGAAGGGAATTGGCAGGGAGATCATTGAGGAAGTCATAAGTAATGAGCCGTTAGCTGTTAGTGAAGAGGACCTTGCGAAACTTGCCCTCGAGAAAAAGATGAGATCCTGGAAAAACCTGGATCCCAAAAAAAGGAAACAAAAGGCAATAGAATATCTCATGAGAAAAGGTTTTGGTTGGGAAATTATTAAGGCGGTAGTTGAAAATATTTTGGGAAACAGGTAGAATACTAATAGAGAAATTTAAGTTTAAGGAAAACTATGAAAAAAATAGTTTTAGGAAAAGTTACAACTCTTCCCAGCCTGGTTTAATCCGGGAGTTTCCTTTGGACTTTTAATTTCTCCCCAAAAAATATGCAAAAAACATTTGGTCCCCCTCGTCCGCCAATTGACGGCTCGGGGCAAGCTGGTATTGATGTAGTTGAACTCTCCAAGCGCGAGGGGATTTTGGAAGAGCGGGAAAGAATGTTAGCCGAAAAACAGCAGTTAATTGAAGAAAAATTAGAAAGCTTGGAAAAAATCCGCAAGGATTTAATCTCGAAATTAGAAAAATCCTCCAAGATGAGTTCCGATGAGGCTCAAAAAATACTTCTTGAAAATGTGGAAAAGGATTTGGCTTCAGAAATTTCCAAAAAAGTCCGGGAAGCGGAAGAACAAATTAAACTGCAAGCTGATGAAAAATCAAAAGGAATTTTGGCAGAAGCAATGCTTCATGGCGCCACGGATTATATTGCCGAATTTACCACCTCCCAAGTTAAGCTTCCCGATGAGGAAATGAAAGGCCGGATTATCGGTAAAGAGGGCAGAAATGTCCGGGCTTTTGAGGCAGCCACGGGAGTTGATGTATTAATGGACGAAACGCCCGGGGTCTTAATTATTTCCTCCTTTGATCCGGTCCGCCGTGAAATTGCCAAAAAATCTTTGGAAAAATTAATGGCCGATGGCAGGATCCAGCCGGAAAGGATCGAAGAGATTGTCAAAAGAACTGCCGATGAAATCGAGAAAATTATGTTTGCCACAGGTGAGGATTTATGCCACCAGGTTGGTGTTTATAATTTGCCCCGCGAGCTGGTTGCGCTCTTAGGCAGGTTTAAGTACAGGTATTCTTATGGACAAAACATGATCCAACACACTTTGGAAGAAACAAGAATTGGGATAGCTTTGGCGACGCAACTTGGAGCCAATGTCAATATTGTGCGTTTGGGCTGTCTTCTTCACGATATCGGAAAAGTGGCAGATATGGATGATGAGGGAACCCATGTTGAAAAAGGTGTGGCTCTGGCTAAAAAATATGAACTTTCAAAAGAAGTGGTAAATTGCATTGCCCAACATCATGAGGACGAACCATTTTCCTCAACCGAATCAATTCTCTGCTATATTGCCGATGCAATTTCCGGGGCAAGGCCCGGAGCCAGACGTGAGGATGTAGAGGATTATATTAAAAGAATTGAAGATATTGAGAAAATTGCTACCTCTTTTGAAGGAGTGGAAAAAGCTTATGCGCTCTCTGCCGGACGGGAAGTTAGAGTGATAGTTTATCCGGAAAAAATCTCCGATGATGAGTTACCAAAACTGACACATGATATCGCCTCAAGAATTGGTAAAGAAGTCATGGTTCCGGGACAAGTCAAAGTGACAACAATCAGAGAAGTCCGCGCCACAGACTTTGCTTCTGCCTAAATTGGGGCTTGCCAGAAGCCCAAACATGTGCTATTTTCAGAGTGCATGACAAAGCACGAACTTATCGAAAAAGTAGCCAGGAAATCATATTTAACCAAACGTGGTGCTGCTGATGCTGTTAATTTTACTTTTGACCTGATCAGGGATTCGCTCCTTAGGGGTGAAAAAGTAGTTATTACCGGTTTTGGCACATTTTTAATCAGGTCACGCGCCGCCCGCCGTGGCCGTAATCCTCAAACAGGAGAAGTGATTCAAATCCCCGGTAAAAAACTCCCCGGTTTTACTGCCGGCAAAACCATTAAGCGGTTAATTAAATAACCACAGTGAAACCAATTTTTTCTCTGGCGCCGATGGATGATGTGACGGACACGGTTTTCCGCCAGGTCATTTTAAAAACTTGCCAGCCCGATATTTTCTACACAGAATTTACCAATTGCGAAGGACTCTTCTCTGCCGGATCAGAAAAAATCATGCAGCGATTAAAATTTGCGAAAGAAGAAAAACCAATTGTGGCCCAACTTTGGGGCATAAACCCTGATAATTTTGAAAAAGCTGCCAGGTTTTGTAAAAAACTCGGGTTTGACGGTATCGACATCAATATGGGCTGCCCGGATAAAAAGGCAGTTAAAAAGGGAGCCTGTGCTGCGCTCATTCAAAATCACAATTTGGCCCAAAAAATTATTAAAGCGGTCAAAAAGGGTGTCCCGAATTTGCCAATTAGCGTTAAAACCAGAATTGGGTTGGATAAAATTATTACTGAAGAGTGGATTGGATTTTTATTAAAACAAAATCTTTATGCAATCACGGTTCACGGCCGGACTGCCAGGGAACTTTCTAAAGTGCCGTGTCATTGGGATGAAATTGCAAAGGCCGTAAAAATTCGCAATAAAATGGGGTCAAAAACTTTAATCTTTGGTAATGGAGATGTCGAAGATAAAATTCAGGGGCTCAAGTTTTGTAAAAAATACGGGGTTGATGGCGTAATGATCGGACGGGGGATTTTTAAAAATTTATGGGCATTTTCTGATAAAGAACACAAAGCAACCTTACAGGAAATGTTAGAACTTCTACTTTTCCATGCCAGATTATTTAATAAAACCTGGCTGGGTACGAAGAATTTTAATATCCTGAAAAAATTCTTCAAATGCTACACTTTGGGTTATAGAAATGCCTCAAAATTGCGGAAAAAATTGATGGAAACAAGTTCTGTGAAAGAGGTTGAGAAAATTATTTCAACGCTGTAATAAGGGCTTGGTCAGTAGCGCTGTGGAAACTAATATTTCTATACCCGATATTTTTTAACATTTGCTTCAACTCATCAGAGGAATAATACCTTAGAGCCCAGGGATGATTTTTGGGAGGTTCCGGCGTCTTTCTATCAGATATTGAAATCTGGAAAAATATTTTCCTGTTATTTTTTAAAACACGGTAAGATTCCTTTAAATAATTTAAAAAAATTTTTCTTGGCAAATGTTGAAAGACCAGCATAGAAAAGACTAAATCGAAAGTTTCATCATCAAAATTTTTTAGATCCTTGCCATTACCAGCATAAAATTCCACATTCTTTTTTCCAACATATTTTTTGGCTAACTTGATCATCGAAGGGGCGATATCGATACCGATACATCTTTTAAATTGCCCGGCCAAAAAATTCTCGAGCCGTCCCGCTCCGCAGCCAATATCAAGCACGGTATATTTTTTATCAATAAGGTGCATTTTTGAAAATAAAGGAACAATATTATCATCCCGCAGGTAAAGCTCTTTGCGCGATAGGGCATTTTCCAGGATTGCTTGCCAGGGATGGAGAAGGCCTGCCAGGTGCCAGTAAATTTTTTGCGGGATCAAGGATGAAACCCAAAAATTAATTTCTTTGAGCATACAATAATTAATTATATCAATTCTGGGAGTTGACTTCTCTACCCGTCTATTTTACTATGTATCCATACGTAAGAAAGTGATAAGTGCAAAGGGAAAAGTGAAAAGTTAAGAATACCTCCATGAGTAAACCGAAAATAGATAGAAATATTAATATTTCTGATGACCTGATCAAAAAGTTTTTGACCGATTCGGAATGGCGGATGGTTAAACAAAGATTTTTAATTTCCAATCTTTTATCTGATGGTTTGTCCGTCAGGAAAATTGCCGAACGGGTAAAAGTGGGGACGGATACAGTGGTTCGGGTTGCCAAAATGGTCAAAAAAAGCGGAAACTCCGGATCAAAACCTCAAAATATAAAAACCTCTACCCCCTGGATCTTCGGAAAATCTGATTAATTATGAAAAAGGTGTTAGCGATCTTAGGGCCGACAGCTACCGGAAAAACCGATGTGGCCCTATTCTTGGCCAAAAAATTTAACGGGGAACTTATTTCCTGTGATTCCAGACAGGTTTATAAAGGGTTGGATATTGGGACAGGCAAAATGCCGGGTAGAAAAGATGGTCATCCTGAACTTGTTTCAGGATCTATATGGATTCCGGATCAAGTCCGGAATGACATTAAAAAAGGAAAAGGATTTTGGGAAATTAATGGAATTAAAGTTTGGATGTATGATGTGGTTTCTCCAAAAGTTCAATACACAGTTTATGATTATGTTAAAGACGCCGGAAAAGTGATTGATGGTATTTTGCAAAGAGATAAATTGCCGATTATTGTAGGTGGAACTGGGCTATATCTTAAGGCGCTACTGCAAGGCCTGCCTAATTTAGCTGTACCTGTTGACCTGAAACTAAGAGGGGAGTTAGAAAAACTTTCTTTGGAAAAGCTGCAAAATAAATTACAAACCCTGTCCCCTACTAAATGGGAAAATATGACTTCTTCTGACAAAAAAAATAAACGGAGACTCCTTCGCTCTATTGAACTTCACCTTATGTATCCATACATCAAACAAGTGAAAAGTGAAAAGTGCAAAGTGCAAAGTTGGGATATTTTGAAAGTTGGGTTGACTGCTCCGAGGCAGGTCTTAAATCAACGGATTGATTTGCGTTTACTTGCCAGAATTAATCAGGGAATGATTGAAGAGGCTAGTAAATTATACAAAGAAGGGCTATCTTTTAAGAGAATGAGGCAATTGGGGTTGGAATATGGTATATTGGCAGACCTTTTGGAAGGTAAAATCAATAAAGAAGAGTTTATAGAAAGACTCAAAAATAAAATTCACCAATATGCCAAAAGACAGATGACCTGGTTTAATCACGAAAGAGATGTTTTGTGGTTTGATATAAATGAACCGAACATGATAAATGTAGTGGAAAACGAGGTAGAAAAATGGTATTATTCGGGGTGTGACACGAAGAATTGATATTTCTTACCGGACCATTATTTTTATTGCCGTTTTTTTACTTTCTCTTTGGATACTGTTTCTGATCCGCGACATCATCTTACTTGTTTTTGTGGCCTTTATTGTTATGTCAGCCCTTTACCCGATTGTTAATAAACTCAATTCCTGGCAAATTCCCAAGACGCTGTCTGTACTTTTGACTTTCTTTACTGTCATGGGGATACTTGTGGCGGTAATTACTCTTGGTTTTACCCCATTGATTTCTGAAACAAGCAATTTAACAACCCGCTTGGCCGATGCGCTTTCGGCCCTCCTGCAGGTCAGCTTATTGGACCAGTCAATTATCAGGCAGGAAATGTCCAAGATCTCGGGGCAGCTTTTAAATATTACTTTTGATGTGCTTCGTGATTTGATTGCTCTTGTCAGTATTTTGGTAATTACCATTTATATGCTCCTTGATAGGGAAAAAATTGAAAATTATGCTACTTCTTTTTTCGGGGTGCGCCAGGAGAAAGTCCAAAAGATATTGAGGTTGGTGGAGGAGAAATTGGGAGCCTGGCTTCGGGGGCAGGTAGTTCTGTCGCTTTTGATTGGTGCAATGACATATGCAGGCCTTCTGATTTTGGGTGTGGAATTTGCCCTGCCTTTGGCAATTTTGGCAGGGCTTCTGGAAGTGGTACCGGTAATCGGACCAATTATCGCTGCTATTCCGGCAGTGCTTTTGGCCCTGACTGTTTCACCCTTTCAAGCGGGACTTGTAACCGGGCTTTATGTTGCCATACAACAACTTGAGGGTCATGTGGTGGTGCCGCAGGTAATGAGGCGGGCAGTAGGCTTAAATCCTTTGCTTGTTATTTTGGCTATTTCCGTTGGAGGAAGACTTTTGGGAATTGGAGGAGCTCTTTTGGCCGTACCTATTGCTGTAGTAATACAACTTGTGTTGCAAGAAACCCTCAAGGTCGAAGAATAACCTTTCAATTTGATTTTGCCTTTGTTTTGAGCTAAAATTAGCATGCCTAGGAAGCTGGATGATAGTCGCCATTGGCGACAGGAAAGTCCAGACAGCGCAGAGCAGGGTGGTCGCCGTTAGGCGACAGCCGTAAGGCCTAGTTAGAGTAACAGAGACGATCCGGGTGGCGCCGGTTGAAACGATCAAGCTACTGGATCTTTGGCTTGTAGAAACGCGAGGGATTTATCCTGAGCGAGCGAAGCGAGTCGAAGGACAATCCTCCCCGCTGCAATCCTAGATTGAACTGAGCTGCTCGCTCGATAGTTCGAATAAGGAGCAGTCGCCTAAGGCGACACAGATGACATCAAACATCATTTGTAGATAGATTTCATCTCAAACAGAATCTGGCTTAAAGGCTCCCTAGGCACAAAATTATTCTCTATTATTTAAGTGTCTTTCAGTATAACGCCTGAATCTCCGCCCCGGCTCAACAATGAGCCCTAATGTCAATTGCTGGGCAAATTCCTGCAATGTAATCTGTTCTTTTACAGTATTAAAAAATACAGTTGTTTGCTTTGTTTTAATGCTTTCAAAAAGATTACCCCGATATCCGGTTAGACCCCGCCCGATCAAACGAAAATGGGTATCACTGCCACCAAGTGGTGCGCCCAAACTTTTCTGATACTGATAATAAAAATCTTTGGCATCCTGGTTGGCAAGTGTCCATGGGTTTACGGCAACCCCGCCATTGAATATTTCAAAACCATCAAAGTAAATATCGCTTGAACCTTGAATAATGGATAAAATTTTATTTTCAGTGAGTGACTTAGTCCATTTGTACATGGGATGAGGAACAATGGCTAACCCATTCTGGTCATGGATTGCATCAATAGTCCATTCAACTTTTTTACCACTGGGAATATTTCTCTCAAGGTAAAGTCCCAAAAGGTGGCCGTTATGAGTCGTGATTTCACTACCCGTAACAACTTCAAGCGGGTAGTTCTTGGCTAGTTCTCTTGTCTCAAGGGCAGAATCGGTTACTTCATGATCAGTTATGGCAATGGCTGAAAGGTGTAGTTTCACAGCTTGATCGATTACTTCTTGGGGCGTAAGTAAACCATCGGAACGGCAAGTATGAATATGTAAATCGGCTAGGTGCAAATTGGGACTAATCTCTCCCCAGAATTCATTCACTAGCTGACTTTAGCACTACTCAAAGCTGATGTACAAGGACAGCTTTCTTGATGGGGTAAATTTTTAATAATTTCAAAAATTAATTTCTTTGATTTTTCGTTATTTTCATTCAACATTTTCAAGATATCTTTTGTTTCCACAGGTTTTACTTTGCCTTTTTGGGCAATTCCCGCATCCCAATCAGTAACTAGCGCTATCCCCAAAAAACACATTTCCATCTCCCGGGCTAAAATTGCCTCAGGACATTGGGTCATATTTATAATCTGATAGCCTAGTTTGGCAAAATAAGAGCTCTCGAGAGCTGTTGAAAAACGCGGTCCGTTGATAACCACCACTGATCCGTTTTTGTGAACCGGAATTTTTAACTTTTTGCAAGACTCCGCGGCAATTTTTTGCAAATTGGGGCAATAGGGATTGGCTCCTCCAATATGGACTGTTTCCGGGCCGTGATAATAAGTGTCATCGCGGCCGTGGGTTCTATCAAAAAACTGATCCAAAATAACAAAATGCCCGGGTTTAATATTAGGCTGCAAAGACCCGACGGCGCAAGGAGAAATAATATTTTTAACCCCCAGCATCTTAAAGGCATAAATATTGGCTTTATAGGGAACTTTGTGGGGGGGATACTGGTGTTTTTCCCCATGCCTTGGCAGGAAAGCTACTTTTTTGCCATGTATCTGCGCAATAGTGATTGGAGCTGAAGGCTTGCCGTACGGGGTAGTTAGTTTGATTTGTTTTGCTTTTTGGAACAGTGAGTAAAAACCCGATCCCCCGAAAACGCCGATTTCTGCCTGTGCCTTTTTCATTTTGATTTAAACAGGGGCAGATGACCCAGTGAAACAACTTCTTTCCAAAAATTTTCCTCACCCTCCGTAAAAACTGCTGCTTCTGCGGCGATTTTTGCCCCGGCTTTTTTCATCAAGGCCCGCATGCCTTTCAAAGTTTCACCGGTGGATATGACATCATCCAAAAGCATAACTTTTTTACCGCGGATTTTTTTGCGGTCCTTACCGTCAAGGAATAAATTTTGCGGCTTGCCGGTGGTGATGGAAAGTACCTCAATCCCTATAGAATTGACCATGTAAGGCTTCAAAGTTTTTCTAAGCACAATATATGGTACTTTTAAAACTTTGGACATTTCATAAGCCAGACAGATGCTTTTGACCTCCGGGGTGACGATGGCAGAAATCTCCTTGGGTAATTTTTTGGCTAAACTTTTGCATATTTTAGGAGAAACAAAATTAATTCCTAAAATATTAAACAGGGCCACGCTTAAATTTGGCCCCACTTCCACAATAGGAAGCTTACAAACTTCACCGCATATTTTGACAGGATGGTATTTTTGTTTGGCCGCTTTTTTCACTGGCTTAGATTTACCAAAACTATACATTTTTGTCAACTTTGTTATACTTACCCTGTAATGTTAGCCAAAGTAATATCCGGAGCAAATGTTGGGCTTGAATCTGTTCCTGTCACGGTAGAAGTGGACATTGCCTCGCAGGGCTTGCCTTCATTTACCCTGGTGGGTTTGGCAGATAGGGCAGTTGAGGAATCAAAAGAAAGGGTCCGCTCGGCCCTTCGGAATTCCGAGGCAGACCTCCCTCCCAAAAAAATTACGGTTAATTTAGCCCCGGCAGATTTACCAAAAGAAGGACCGGCCTTTGATTTGCCGATTGCCCTGGGAATCTTACTGGCATCGGGTCAACTGGTCTCTGATTTATCAAATACCTTGGCTGTGGGGGAGTTGTCCTTGGACGGGAGTTTGCGTTCAACTCATGGAATTTTATCTTTTGCGATACTAGCAAAAGAAATAGGTTTGAAAAGATTATTTGTACCAAAAGTAAACGCCCCGGAAGCGGCAGTGGTTGATGGAATTGACATTTATCCTTTTGAGGATATTTTACAAATTTTTAAATTTTTAACAGGGGCAGAAGAGGTTTTACCGCAACCCTTGACGGAATTTAACTCATCCGATGGAAATCTTTATGAATATGACTTTCGCGATATTAAAGGGCAGGAAATGGCCAAAAGAGCTCTTGAGATTGCAGCAACTGGTGCCCATAATGTTATTTTAAAAGGCCCGCCAGGAGCTGGAAAAACCTTGCTGGCCCGGGCCTTCCCTTCCATATTGCCACCTCTTACCAAAGAAGAAGCTTTGGAAGTAACCAGAATTTATTCCATTTGCGGTTCGCTTTCTCCGGGTGAGGCAATTGTCACGACCCGGCCTTTCCGCAGCCCCCACCACACCGCTTCTTATGTGGGGATGATTGGCGGAGGAAATAATATTAAACCAGGGGAAGTGTCCATGGCCCACCGCGGTGTACTTTTTATGGACGAACTGCCAGAATTTCCCAGACAAGTGCTGGAGGCACTGCGCCAGCCTCTGGAAGACCGCAAAGTGACCATATCACGCGCTTCCGGATCTTTAACTTTTCCATCGCAGTTTATTCTTTTGGCAGCCCACAACCCCTGTCCCTGCGGGTTTTTGGGGAGCCCTAATAAAAATTGTGTCTGCATGCCCGGGCAAATTTCCCGCTATAAAAAAAGGATGTCAGGGCCGCTTCTTGACAGGATTGACATTCATTTGGATGTGCCATATGTGGATGTGGAAAAATTAACCGGGGAAAAAGTGCCGGAGGACTCAAAAACTGTCCGTGAAAGGGTTAAAAAAGCTAGGGAGTTACAATATAAAAGATTTCAAGGCTCGGGAATTTTAACCAATTCAGAAATGAAAAGCGCCCAGATTAAGCAGTTTTGCCAGATCACCCAAGATGCCATGGATCTTTTAAAAATGGCCATATCCCAAATGAACCTCTCGGCCCGCGGTTATCACAGGGTCCTCAAACTTTCCAGAACTATTGCAGACCTGGCAGATCAGGAAAACATTTTATCGGAACATATAGCAGAAGCTTTAACATATAGGGCTAGGGAGGAAAATTGAAATTGGGGTATTGTTTTATATATCAAATTTGATATAATTATAAATGGAATTTAAGATAATTTTTTATAAAGATAAATCGGGAAGTAATCTGATAGAGAAATTCTTTCTTGAGCTGGAAAAAAGTAATAAGGTTTTGGTAGCTCAAGCTCGTAGGGGAATTGAGAAATTAAGATATAAAATTTATCATAAAGAGCCATTATCGAAGTATCTGGAACCAAACTTATGGGAATTAAGAGCTAAATCAGGAACAGATATTTTGAGAATTATTTATACTTTTAATAAAGGGCAGATAATTATTTTATTGCATATATTTATTAAAAAGAAACAGAAAACTCCGGTAAATGAGCTGGAAATAGCAAGAAAAAGATTAAAAGAATTAAAAAATGAAGGAGAAAATTAAAATGAAAAGAATAAAAGATGATATAGATAGATTAACAGAGAAACTCTTAAAACAGGATCCTTCTTTTAAGGTGGAAATGGATAAAGCAGATCAAGCCTGGGATATTGCTTTCCAACTCTATGATTTAAGGGAAAAAATGGGATTAACTCAAACAGAATTGGCAAAATTAGTTGGGACAAAACAGTCTAATATTGCCAGAATTGAGTCTGCGGATTATACGGGATATACACTGAAAACTTTGGAAAAAGTTACCAAAGCTCTAAAAGCTAGATTAGAAATTAAGATTGTTCCTTGTGTTCCCACACTCAGTGTGGGAACTTGATGTAATTTGGCAGATCAGGAAAACATTTTATCGGAACATATAGCAGAAGCTTTAACATATAGGGCTCGTGAAGAGAATTAAAAGTTAGCTTTGCACTGTTTCGACAAAGTTTACAACCATGGCCTTCGAGATGCATGGTAAATTAATTTGATTTAGCTTATAGCTTGGAGTAAAATTCGTGCATATGGCAACTGAACCTGAACCACAATCTACAGGAGTGGGAAATAACCTTTCAATGTCAACAGAAGCTCAACTTAATGCATTCAGAGCACGATTAGATGGAGAAAAAATCAGTACTATCAAAGTTATTCCAGGATTTCTATTTAGAAATGGTAAAGAGCGAGAAGTGAGGTCCTTTCATGGACGCGGGGTGATGGTTTACTCTTTGGACTGGGCGGATGATTGTCTTGTTCCCAAGGATGATGAGTTTCTCTTAGAAAAACATACAGAAACATACAGAAAAGGACTTGAAGCTCGAGATCAACTTTTAGATCGAATAAATGTTGTTGAGATACTCGGGATGGTACGTGACATATGGGGTAGAGGTGAAATTCGTCATGAAGGAAGCAAGGCTGTTCTTTGGTGCAACTATACCTTTACAAAAGAAGAAATAAAGGGAATAGATCACCCAGGCTACATTTCGCATGGTACTCCTATGGGTGGTGATTACGATTGTGGTCCTAGGACAGAGTATTACCGCACAGGGAAGTGGTTAGCTTTAAGTTCGGAAGTTCGTGAGCAAATAAGAGTTGATTTTGGAAATATGAAATTTCCAGAACCCCAAAATTTACCAGGGAATGAAACCAATCCTTATAAGGGTTTTGCTTCTGAGAATACAGAACTAAGGGAATTTTTTCTTGACTTTTACCAGGGTCTTAGGGTAACTCAACACATTAGCAATGATACTATTCCAAAGCAGATTTGGTATAGACCTGATAATTTAGTAATTTGGGTAACTGTCCCATCAATTCTTGTTCCATATTACGATCAATGTTTGACAGATTGGGGTTATCGATCTGATAGTAAAGAGTTTACTTGGTTTGATCAATCAACTTCGCAACAAGAAATAATGGATTATTTATCTGGAAAATTGGAAGCCCTAAGAATTGCGGAACAACTCCCACCACAAGTAGAAGCATTGGAGTTAGCTAAAATCGGGGAACTCCGCAAAAGAGGGCTTCTTGTTGAAAAATAAAAACAATGTATGTAAAAAGTTTAGCTTTTCACCGGTTAGACGGAATTTATATTGAGCGAGCTTGTCCTGAGCGCAGCCGAGGGGGTCGAAGTGCTCATTGCCATGGCCTTCGAGATGTCAACCTAAAAATATCACACATCGGGTGTGTGATATATCCACTGAAACAGGAAGTTAAACGAGCCTATAGTTGATAATTTGCCTTTTTCGGGCTATAATACCTTCATGAGTGAAATAATCAGACGCAGAATAGAGGAGATTGTTGGAGTTCCAGTTGGTAGCAAGGGCGAGCTAGTTTCGCCATTTATGGATAGTTTGGCAGGAAAGGCCTTATTTACCCCCCGCATAAGAATTGGGTAAATGATATCAGGAGAGGAAGATCTAAGGGGAGAAAAATGTTAGTTCATTTAGATCGGGCCATCGAGGCGCAGGGGCAGAACGCAACCAAAAAGGATACTTTGTATCTGTGTATTGCAGAAGAAGGGCTTTCCAGCAGAGTATTTGGTAGTAGCTGCTACCCTCATCATTATTCTTCTGATGGTTTCATTGAACAAGTAGCAGAGAGCTTATGTTTTAATGCGGATGATGTGTCAAGAGCGGTTAAGGCTATGAGGGTCGATTTGGTTTATGGAAAGAGAGAATATGATTCTGCCCTCCTTGATTTTTTAAGACAATCATAGACGAGTATTTTAAAGATAATATTGACGCAATATCTCCTTCTGCGAGAGGAGCAAGTGTTGTTAGATTAAAAGAAAATTGGGACGGGAAATCCCCGGCGACTTTTTATAGAACTGTATACGAAGAAATGGGTCAATCCACTAGGTCGATCGGCGGTTTGACTCCATATGATCTTGCGATTATGCAAAAATTTTATGGGGATAGACTAGTAGTTGGTGAATTACCCACTGCATTTGACAGGGAGGTAATAAAAATAGAGGGCGAAAAAGATGCGAAAGAGTTTGCGAAAAAGGTTGCTAAGAAAACCGGAATTACAGTAAATAAAACAGTGCTTTTGATACATAGAAATGCTTTGGTTTATGGTAAGCCAACTTCAGATTTTTGGACGACGGATTAATATTTCAAATGGAAAGGGAACTTTGAGGTTTAATCAGCATCTGCAATATTATAGAATAAGAACATGTTTAAGAAAAGATTAGCAATATCACACATCCGATGTGTGATATTGATGCTACTAATTTTATTGGCAATGATATGGCCAGGGCAGGTTTTTGCCAGGGTGACACCGGAGGATATTGTCAATTCCAAAAGGGAAGCCTATGAAAAAACAGTCAAAAATTATTCCTTTGACCATAAACAAAAATTAAAAATTCTTTCCGATAAAATTGCCGAAATTAATAAGAGACGAGCCGATGAATTGGACCAAATTATGATTAACCAAGCTAGGATTCTGGATGAATATGAACTTCGTTCCAATGGAAATAACAAGGTGGGAATTGAAAAAGCCAGATATCAGATAACTTATGCCCACGAGGCCATAGCCTATCAGGCAGCCAAAATTTATATTTTTATTTTAAATGGGGAGGGAAATATTAAAAACGATGCATTGAATTTAATTTCATTGTTTGAGGGAGAACTTTTATCTGCCCGCTCTAAAGTTATCTATTCAGGGCAAATTTTAAAAGGAGTAATTAAGTAATGAAAAAGATAGTAATACTTATTATATGCAGTATAGTAATTGTCGGGTTATTGTTTGGAATTTTTGGGCGCAAAGTAAATCAGAGTTTAATATCTGCAAACTTGCAGATACCCGGATCTTCCGCTGCCTTCCAACCCACCCCCACCCCTCCGCCAACTGCCGGACCCACCCCCACTCCAATCACTCTTGATAAAACCAGCAACCTGGAAAATGAATTGGAAAAACTTGCTCCGGATAGTTTTACAGAGGACTTTAAACTTCTAAAAAAAGAAACGAATCGGTTTTAAGCACAAAAAACCCCACTTCGTTGAAACTCCGCGGGGTTTTTAAATCAGCCAAAAGCTATTAAACTTGAGAACCGATTTTGTACATTCCGGTACCGCAGACAGAACAAGTTGCTTTGACTGCCGGTTTACCATTTTTCATGGTTACATTTTGCGGATTGGAAGCCTCCCTTTTCTGGCGGCATTTTACACAATACATTTGCATTTAATTTTCACCCCCTTTCAAACCGTCTTAAAATCTGATAAATCCACGGTTAATACTGACGAATAAAAGCAGTTGGATAGTAATTGCCAAAGCGGCAAAGGCAATGGTTTTTAAAAGGTCGTGTTTTAGAAAGTCTATCTCGTGGCCTGCCACGGGGTGGGTTTGGAAAGCGGCAGCCTTGGGCAGAATTTGTTCCTTGCCATATAGTTGGGCCTTAAGGGAGATGAGTCTTTTTTCAATATCGGTCATTTTCTTACTTTGAGAATAACTCATGTAATCTTATCAGCTTCAAATTGAACTCACTTGAGCCTAGCAGATAAATTTATGCCTGTCAATACTTCAGTTACATTCAGTATTGATCCTGAGCCTGTCGAAGGATCAAGCACGAGTTTGACAAAAGGATTAAAACATTGGTATATTTGAAAAAGAGTAACTTATGTATCCAGCAGGCGGCGGTAGTTTTTTTTGGTTGTTTGTGGGGCTGGTTTTAGTATGGCTGGCTATTTTAAGTTATCTTATTTGGCAGGAGCGTCTTTTCCTGAAGACTCTCTTCCCGAGGTCAGGCAAGACATTCAAAGATAAACTGGAAGAGGTTTTAAAGGAAGTGGAAGGGCTGGAAGAGTTTAAAAGAGATAGTTTGGGATCTGTGCAGAAGGTAACTTTGAAAAGGTATAATCCTTACAGGGATACCGGAGGCGACCAAAGTTTTTCTCTGGCCCTGCTTGATGGCAATAAGAATGGGGTAGTCATTACCAGTCTCCATTCCCGTTCAGGTACAAGAGTCTTTGCCAAATCTGTCAAGGGAGGGGAAGAAGATGGTTTTAGGTTTTCCGAAGAGGAAAAAGAGGTAGTTGAAAACAAACAATGAGTAACATATTTAATTTATTTAGTAATTTGACAACCGTACAGAAAAGTTTGATTGTGTCTATCCTTTCCATAGTTTTATTCATCGGGTCTTCTACATTATCTTTTTCTATTTTCGGGAGGGGTAAAATAGGAAATTTAGTGGTACCGGGAACTATGACCATACCGGGTCCGGCTGCTGTCATCTCTGAAGATCCCAGTGAACCCAAAACAGAAAGTTGTCCCTTAAATGGGCAACTGCATACCAAAAAAGCCCGTGAGGTGTGGGAAAAAAGAATACCTCTTGCGGTAATGATTGAAAATCATACCGAATCCCGGCCGCAATCAGGCCTTTCTTCGGCTGATATTATCTATGAAGTTGTGGCAGAGGGCGGAATTACCCGGTTTATGGCGCTGTTTTACTGTAATTTGGGGGATATTCAGATAGGTCCTGTTCGTTCTGCCCGGACCTACTTTTTGGATTGGCTTTCAGAATATGGTGCCCTTTACGCCCATGTCGGGGGGGCCAATACTCCGGGACCCGCCAATGCATTGGGCCAGATTATTAAATATGGTATTAAAGACCTGAACCAATTTAGCATTGGTTTCCCCACTTTTTGGAGGGATTATCAAAGGCTTGGCCGGCCTGTTGCCACGGAACACACCATGTATTCTACCACCCAAAAACTTTGGGACATTGGGACAAAACGGGGCTTCGCGGCGGTGGATGAGAAAGACGGTAAATGGGGAACAGGCTTTGTCTCGTGGATATTCAAAGACCCGGCTGCAAATTTAGCATCTGTTACAGGGTCAGCAAGTGGCGGTGCAAAAGTCAACGTTGAATTTTGGTCGGGGTATTCCAGCTATTCCGTTACCTGGGATTTTGATCCGGCTACCAACCTTTACAAAAGGTCAAATGGCGGTGAGCCCCATCTTGATTTGAACAATAAGCAGCAGCTTACGGCTAAAAATATAGTAGTCCAATTCGAAAGAGAAAGTAATGCCAATGACGGATATGAAAATAATGCCCATCTTCTTTATGGTACAACAGGTCAAGGCCGCGCCCTGATTTTCCAGGACGGCAAAGTAATTTCCGGCAAATGGAGTAAGGCTTCTCGCACTGCCAGGACTAAATATACAGATGATAAAGGCTCCGAAATAAAGTTTAATAAGGGGCTTATCTGGATTGAAACAGTCCCGGAAGGAGCGAAGGTCAGCTATAGCTAGTCAGCTACTGAAATTTTAAGTTCCTGCTCAGAAAGGAGGAAAATATGGAGGAACTTTTTGTATCCCGTGTTCGGGTAAAACTCCTAAAGCTTTTTCTAGCCTCTCACGAGCCGCTTTTACATGTCCGGGAAATTGTCAGAAGGTGCAGTGAAGAAATTAATGCAGTCAGGCGGGAACTTTCCAGAATGGAAAAATTTGGCATAGTTGCATCGGAATGGCGGGCCAATAAAAGGCTTTACCACTTTAGGAAAGACTATCTTTTTTATGACCAACTGTTGGGGTTTGTGGCAAAGACTGAAGGACTGGGTGGTGCGGTTATCAAAAATAAGGCAAGGCTTGGCAGAATTAAGCATGCCATGATTGCCTTAAGATTTCTCAAGGGTGAAAAAGGAACGTCTGAAGATGTTGACCTTTTAATTGTGGGACAGATTGTTTTGCCGGAACTGCAAGTGATTATTGCAGACGAACAGGCCAAACGGGAGATAGAAATAAACTATTCGTTTATGGATGAAGCGGAATTTAATTTTAGGGTAAGGAGGCGCGATCCATTCATACTCCGGGTTCTGGTCCAGCCTAAAATTATGCTTATAGGCAGTGAGGAAAACTTATTGGAAGGTTTGGTTATATAAAATGACATCACGCTGGACTTTATGGTTGATAATACTTGTGACGATTTTCTCACTTTGGATCAATTTGCCGCTCATTCCGCAAATTCCTACCCCCCTCACCAATTTTATTGGTAAGTTTCCTGTTAAGCTGGGTTTGGATCTTTTGGGAGGTACAGAGCTTGTTATGCGGGCGAAAATGGATAAAATAGCGCCGGAGGATCAGGACAGCGCCTTGGTTGCTGCCCGCGAAGTAATTGAAAGGCGCGTTAATCTTTATGGAGTATCAGAGGCGGTTGTCCAAACTTCCCGCTTAGGGAATGAGAGGCGGATATTGGTGGAATTGCCGGGAATAAAAGATACTGCCGCGGCTGTAAATTTAGTAGGGAAAACTGCCCAGCTGGAATTTCGCGAGATTCCTGCTACCTCTTCTGCTGAAAGCTCATCATCCGGGCATCCTTTGCAGATTTTTTCCCAAAGTACGGGTCTGACGGGGGCTGATTTAAAAAAGGCCGCTGTTACGTTCGGTTCTTCAGGTAAGTCATCCGGTCCCCAAGTTTCAATTGAATTCACATCTGATGGAGCTAAAAAATTTGCCGAGATTACCAAAAGGAATGTTGGAAAACCTTTGGCTATTTTTTTGGATAACCAGTTAGTTTCTGCCCCAAATGTAGAGCAGGAAATTATTGGGAGTGCAGTGATCACAGGACAATTCACTTCGGAGGAAGCAAAAGAGCTCTCAATTCAACTTAATGCCGGGGCGCTACCTGTACCAATTGAGCTGTTATCCCAGCGCACCATCGGCGCAACATTAGGGCACGAGTCGGTACAAAAAAGTTTAGTAGCAGGCGGCATCGGCATTCTTCTGGTGATGTTATTTATGATTTTCTACTATGGAGTGTATGGTTTGGTAGCTGATATGGCGCTTATACTTTATACAGTTTTTGTTTTATCTATCTTTAGAACCGGACTATTTATTTTACCTCCTGTAACTTTAACTTTAGCAGGGATTGCCGGATTTATTTTGTCTGTCGGTATGGCAGTTGACGCCAATATTTTAATTTTTGAAAGAATGAAAGAAGAAGCGCGCCTCGGGAAAAGCGGCACATTAGCTTTGGAGCATGGATTTTCCCGGGCATGGACGTCAATCCGTGATTCCAATGTTTCATCACTTATTACCGCCTCAATTTTGTATGCTTTTGGTACAAGTGTAGTCCGGGGTTTTGCCTTAACACTGGCGATTGGGGTAATGGTATCAATGTTTTCAGCAATTTTTGTAACCAGGACTTTTTTACGGCTTTTACTCGCCTCGATTTGGCGAAGCGGGCCAAGGTTTAAAAAATGAAATTCCAAACTAAACATCCCCAATATGAATACTTGAGAAAAAAATGGGTCGGCAGACAAAAGGCGGTTTCGGAAAAATTTTTGGCCACTCATGGAGAAACAATCAGGCGGGCAACACTTGGCGGGTTGGGGGGGCTGATGCTGATGACAACATCAGGAGCGGGATTTACCGAAAATCATAATGCGCTTGCGGGGGAAAATAACATAACTTATGCAGAAGATAAAAACAGGCTTTTGGCAGAAAGCCTGAAAGATATTGTACCGGAAGAGGTGAGGAAACTGACCACTGATGAAGAAACTCAAATTGCAGAAGTCTTATCGGGGAAAATGGGTTTTAAGGTAGCAGGGGAGCTTGAAGGGATTAGGCTAAACCGCTCTTATGGGCTTATCGGAGGGGAACAACATTTGTACCGTTTCCCGGGGGATAATTTATATAAGCATGCTGATAATGCAGCCGACTGGGCAATGTATGGACCGGCCGGCATTGCGCCGGGGCTTGGCGCTTGGGGTTATTTTGCACCTTCAGAAAGCTCTTTTTCCGAAGAAGATAAAATGAGGGAAAAATATTATTTGGCAGTGCAGACATTTTTAGCGCCGGGTTTTGCCGAGAACGTCGGGAAATTCAGAGATTTTTTCCGGTTCCGCAAAATGTTGGTTGTCAATCCCAAGACGGGGCAGGCGGTCGTGGCGGTTGTTGGGGATGCGGGGCCGGCCGAGTGGACAGGTAAACACCTGGGGGGTTCTCCGGAAGCGATGCATTATTTAGGTTTGGCAAAAGGTCCAAGAAAAGGAGCTGTGTTATACTTTTTTGTTGATGATCCAAAAAATGAGGTTCCGTTAGGGCCAATACAAATGAATGGAAGCACAAAAATATGAAATATTTCTATTCACATATAATTGAGATTGAATCTGTTCTGGTTAAGTTAGATGAGATAGATTTATCAAATGATCAAAAAAAACACCTGGCACATCTCGTTGACTCAACAATTCATCAGACTGTTTTAGATTTGATTTTGTCAAAACTTTCAAAGTCCGATAGAAGAACTTTAGTTGCCAAGATGAAGGAAAATCCGGAAGATAAAGATTTGATGAAATTTGTAAAAGAAAAAGTTGAAAATATTGAGGAAGAAATAAAAAACACAGTCCAAGATCTAAAGGAAGAACTGCATATGGATATTAGGGAGGCCCGCCAGCCGGCGGGTAAAGCCCATGCTTAATTTAATGGGTAAAAAATGGTGGTTTTTTGTTCTGTCTCTGGTTATTATTTTGCCCGGAACAATCTCGCTGTTTTTATACGGATTAAATCTGGGGGTAGATTTTACCGGCGGGGCGCTTTTGGAATATAAATTTGAAAGAAGCATAAATAAGGATAATTTGCACGAAAAGATTGTTAAACAAAATATAGAAGTATCCTCAATTGCTGACTCCGGAAATAATACTTATATCATAAAAACTAAACCAGTTGATGGCCAAAAGATACTTGAGGTGAAAAAGGAGTTGGAAAAAGATTTTGGCAAAGCAGAAGAAGTGAGAGTAGAAAATATCGGTCCCATAATCGGGGCAGAAACTACCCGCAATGCATTCCTGGCAGTTATCGTGGCCTCTTTTGCCATTATTATTTATCTTGCCCTGTCTTTCAGAAAAGTGCCCAAACCTGCTTCATCTCTTAGATTTGGCATCACGGCAGTCATAGCGTTGCTTCATGATGTGTTAGTATTAGTAGGGGTATTCTCCCTTTTAGGGCATTTCTTGAAAGTGGAAGTCGACGTTTTATTTGTCACAGCCACTCTTACTGTAATTGGATTTTCTGTTCATGATACCATTGTAGTTTTTGACAGAATTAGGGAAAATCTACCCAAACATTTATCAAGAAGATTTGAGGAGGTTGCTAATATTTCCATTACCCAAACTTTAGCCAGGTCTTTGAATACTTCCCTGACGGTAGTTTTTGTCCTGCTGGCACTGCTTCTGTTTGGGGGTGAAACTATCAGGTGGTTTGTAGTAGCACTCCTTGTGGGAATTGTCTCCGGAACATATTCCTCAATCTTTAATGCCACGGCTTTACTTGTTTTATGGGAAGAAAAATTGGGACATTAATGAATAGAGAAATTAAAATAACTATCTGCGGATCAATGTCTTTTGCTGAACAAATGGTTCAGGCAAGAGAAGCACTGAAAAATGCTGGAATTAAAGTTGAAGTACCATATTCAATCGAACGGTTTGACAGAGAGGCACTGATAAGGGAAGAACTACAAGGTAATGGAGAGCGCGAAAGTGCAGAATTTAAAAGGAAGCACGATTTGATAAAAGATCATTACCGTAAAATAATGAAGTCAGACGGAATAGTAGTCCTAAATTATGATAAAAAAGGTATCCCCAATTATATTGGAGGAAATTCTTTTTTGGAAATAGGTTTTGCTTATGTAAATGATAAAAAAATTTTTCTATTAAATCCAGTTCCAGAAATAGATTTTTATAAGACAGAAATTTTAGCAATGAGACCTATTATACTAGATGGAGATTTAAGAAGAATAAGATACCGTTTCAATGATTTAAATCATTGAAACGGTATTGCATCAAAGTTCATTCAATTTTTTTCTTTTTGATTTTCTAACTTCTTCTAAGAGGTATCTCCAGTTTCCTCCTCCTTTCGAGACACTGGCCGGTAATTTTAGCAATTGTTCTGCTATTCCCAAGAAAAATTCTTCTAGTTTTTCCTCTTTGGCTATGCGTTCAAGTATAGTTTTATAGCCACCACTGCCATATTTATGTGATATGTTAACTGAAGCCACTGTAGCTACGCTAACTCTCAAAAGTTTACTGATTTCCCGGTATTGATAATTTTTCATCAATAGAAAAGCAATAGCTAAACGTTTTGCCAGCATAATTTTTTCTGTTGGGGAAAATAAGTCGTTGGTTAAATTTTGGGCATCTTGTGGATTATGGATTTTTAATAAAGTTTTAATAAAAATATCAAATATCCGGTCGGCTATATCTTTTGAGATAGGGTACTTAGAGACCTGTGCCATAAAATTACTATATTTGTTCTAATGATTTAAATCAATAGAACAAAAGAATAAAAATGAATATAATTCAGTTCAATTGCTTAATTTCGTTTAGTAGATATTCCCTGTTGTTTTTAGAGGCGTCTTCCAGAACTTCCTCAAAAAGTTTTTGTAAAATATGACCCACTTTGGGACTGGGTGGGATATTTAAAATTTTCATCACATCTTGGCCATTAATTTTTAAATCAGATATTGAAAATGGTTTTTTCAGAACTTGTTTAATTCTTCCTCCAAATCTTTCCATTCTCCAGGAAACTGCCCGCTGGGTTCCTCCCCCGATCCGATCCCCGATCCTTATTGCCATCATATCCTCTATATTTTCCCGTCCGACATTTTTGATAAAGCGGCGGATGGCACTATCAGTTTGTCTCTCGTCAACTGTAAATAAATGCCAGCGGACTAATCTGAAAAGTTTATCAGTTTGTTTTCTTGATAAATTAAACCTTTTGGCAATTTGAAGTGCCAGCCTTGATCCCACCACATCATGCTGGTAAAAGGTGGCATTACCAGTTTCATCGACTTTTAAAGTATCTGCTTTACCGATATCGTGTAAAAGCGCTGCTAGCCTGACTAGGGGGTCTTTGGAGGGGGTTTCTTTCAAAGTTAAAAATAAGTGGCTGCCGATATCATAAACCCGGGCATGTTTGGGACCAACTTGCGATACCCCAAAACTTTTCTCTACTTCCGGCAAAATTATTTGCAGGATACCAGTATCCCGCATTTTTTCAATTCCCAAAAGGGGATTGTCTGAACCCAGAAGTTTAAATAGCTCATCGCGGATTCTTTCGTTGGCCACTTCAGAGATAAGATGAGTATTTTTTTTGATAGCCAGATATGTTTTTTCCTCAATTTCAAACCCCAATTGTGCTACAAATCTAATAGCCCGTATAAGCCTTAAGGCATCTTCCTTAAATCTTCTGTCCGGGTCGCCAACAGCCCTGATTAATTTATTTTTAATGTCTTCCTGCCCATCATATGGGTCAACAATTTCAAAATTTGGAGGTTCACCCTGAGCACTTCGATTACACTCAGTGTAAACTAGTCGAAGGGCTATCGCATTGATAGTGAAATCTCTGCGGGCCAAATCTTCTTCAATTTTATTAGTCCATAAAACTTTTTCAGGGTGACGGAAATCTTCATATTTTCCCTCTTTGCGCATGGTGGTGATCTCGTAAATTTGCACGTCACCCGCCTTTACACCGACCGTTCCGAATTTATTATCATAAAATCCCTCCGGGAAAAGCTTGAGTATTTCCTCCGGCGTAGCATCAGTAGTAAAGTCCCAATCATGAACCCCCCTCCCCATTAAAAGATCGCGGACAGACCCTCCGACAGTATAGATCTGGAAGCCTCTCTTTTGAAATTTAGCGCAGAATGCGCGAACTTGTTCATTTAAAATTTTTTGGACGCTCTCTGGAATCTTGTAGTCCATACCACGATTTTACCGTTAAACGCCCTATGTTACAATCTTTGGGTATGTTGAAACCTCAAAAAATCATCACTTCTAAAGAAGAACTTGTTAAAATACTTTTGAAAAACCGGGGGATAAAAGAGGCTGACAGGGAAAAATTTTTTAATCCGGCTTTGCGGGACTTTGAAAAAGAATTTGACTTACCCGGTATTACAAGCGCGAAAAGAAGAATCCTCCAAGCCACTAAAAATAAGGAGCTGGTTATTGTTTATGGTGATTATGATGTTGACGGACTGTGTGGTGCCGCCATTTTGTATTTAGGACTTTCTATAGTTGGAGCAAAAGTCCTGCCCTATATTCCCCATCGGGAAAAAGAAGGCTTTGGTATGTCAGAGACGGGTTTACAATTTGCCAAAGATCAGGGAGCAAAGCTTATTGTGACAGTTGATAATGGTATTACAGCTGTAGATCAAGCAAAACTTGCCCAAAAAATGGGTTTGGATTTAATTATCACCGACCATCATTTGCCGCAGGATATAAAGCCTGAAGCCTTATCAATTATCCATTCCACGAAGATGTGCGGGGCAGCTGTTGGATGGTGTTTGCTGCGCTCGTTTTTATCAAAAAAAGACGCAGAAGATTTACTGGATTTGGTGGCTTTGGCCGAAGTTTCCGATATGGTACCAATGCTTGGGGTAAACCGTGCTCTGGTCAAAGCTGGTTTGGAAAAATTAAATTCCACAAAAAGGGTTGGTCTTTTGGCACTGATAAATCAGGCAGGACTCACAGAAGGAGAGATTAATTCATATCATGTGGGCTTTGTTTTAGGGCCGCGGCTTAACGCCAAAGGGAGACTGGAACATGCTATGGATGCATTGCGCCTTCTTTGCACCAAAGACCCAATGAAAGCAAGAAACTTGGCCAAACTTTTAGGGGAAACGAATGACCGGCGAAGGCAGCTGGTAACTGATGGGTTAGTATTGGCCAAAACAGGGATCAGTATCAAGGATGAAAAGATTATTCTGACCTCTTCTGATAAATGGATTCCCGGCATCACCGGCCTTTTGGCAGGCAAGTTAAAGGATGAGTATGGCATCCCGGCAGTGGTAATTTGCCGGATGGAAAGTGTTTCTAAGGGTTCTGCCCGTTCTGTCAAAGGGGTCAATATTGTGGAAATTTTTAGAAGCTGTTCGAAGTTTTTGATTGATGTGGGGGGACATCCGGCTGCTGCCGGGTTTACCATTGAAACTTCTAAGATTGATGAATTTAAAAGTTCTCTTCAAAAAGCTATGGAAAAAGTTAAATTTGATAGAAGTGGTAAAATGGAGGTCGACGGGGAGTTGGCTTTAGATAAAATTGATAAGTCGTGGGTAGAGGCTTTGGATAAGTTTGAGCCGTTCGGCATAGGTAATCCCAAGCCAATTTTTAGCGGAAACGCAAAGATTGCTAATATTAAAACAGTGGGGGGTGGAGCACACCTTAAATTTAAAGCCGATGGCATAGACGCCATCGCCTTCTCTTTTGGGGGAAAGTACCCGAATTTGGTAGACGGGCAAAGCATGGGGCTTGCTTATTATCTGGAAATAGATAAATTTAATAATACGGAAAAATTACAACTAAAAGTAACTGACTTGTATGAATTATCTGGAAATACCATTAGTCAAAAAAGCTTATGATTTTGCCGAAACTTCTTTGGCGGGGCAAAAACGGCTTTCCGGCGAGGAGATTTTGGAACACTGCGTTAAAGTGGCTGATAACCTGATGAAGTTTGATGTCACTGACCCGAAAACACTATCTGCTGCAATTTTGCATCATAGCATTTTAAACGGGGCGGCTACACCTGAAGATTTGAAAGAGGAATTCGGCGAAGATATTGCCGGAATACTTAATGCTTTCCATAAATTGCATATTGTGAAGTTTAGAAAAGGTACCGAAAAAGAATTTGCTGAAGAGCTTCGAAAAATGTTTTTGGTTTTGGCACGGGATCTCCGTGTAGTGCTTATTAAAATGTGCGATATTTTGGATAATTTACGGACCCTTTCTTGCCTCACGCGGGAAAAGGGTGAAGAAGTTGCCCGGGAAACATTGGAAATTTTTGCGCCCTTGGCAGAACGGCTTGGGATTGGGGAGATGAAAGGAGAAATGCAGGATTTAGCCTTTGCTTATCTTGAACGTGCGTCATGTGATAAAACCAAACAACTTTTGCAAACTAATTTAGTTGAGTTGAATATAATATTGACGAAAATAAAAGATGAGTTGAAAAAATCTTTAGGGAAAGCGGGAATCCATTACCGGATTGAAAGCCGGACCAAGCATTTATATTCACTATATATGAAGCTCTGCCGCCCGGAAATTAATTTTGATATGTCAAAGGTTTCGGATTTAATAGCTTTTCGGATAGTGGTTTCCACCACTGAAGATTGCTACAAAGTCCTGGATATTGTGCATAAACTGTGGAAACCTGTTTCGGGCTCTGTCAGTGATTTTATTACCCATCCCAAGCCAAATGGCTACAGGTCTATCCATACTAAAGTTGTAGGCCCCCAGGGTCGGATTTTTGAAATTCAAATCAGGACGGAGGAGATGCACGAAGAAGCAGAATACGGGTTGGCTGCCCACTGGAATTATGCGGAAATGAAAAGTAGGGGGGTATCGGATGCGGAAGTCTCCCGTGGTTTTGCAACGAGCGCTGAAAAATTGGAGTGGGTCAAAAATTTGGCGAAATGGCAAAAAGAAGTGACAAACGACAGCGAATTTTTAAAAAGTGTCAAAACTGATTTTTTCGGGGAAAGAGTTTTTTGCTTTACTCCCGGAGGTGACGTAAAAGATTTACCGGCAGGCGCAACCCCGGTTGATTTTGCCTACTGTCTGCATACGGAAGTGGGAGATGGATGCTCTGGTGCTAAAGTTAATGGTAAAATGGTACCGCTTGACTTTAAGATCCAAAATGGTGATGTGGTAGAGATAATTTTAGGCAAGGGAAACAAGAAACCAAACAGAGATTGGCTGGAATTTACCGTAACAAGCTCTGCCAAAGCCCAGATTAGAAAACATTTCAAAACCATTAAGCCTTGACGGTTTTGAAAGATACTATGCCTGAAACAAGTACAAAGAGAAGACCCAAAAGCAACGCTACACTTAAATTTACGAACGTCATAATACCATTCTAATTTGCTTTACTGGTATTGTCAAGGCAAACTTAAGCTGTTATTATCAATTCAATGGAAAGAACATTAATCTTGGATTGTGTGAGTAAAGTTGGGGAGGCAGTTAAAATCTGTGGATTTGTGACAACCCGTCGCGACCACGGCAAGATAGTTTTTTTGGATATTTCCGACAGGTCAGGAGTTTTACAGGTTGTAGCAAACGGAGAGCTGGCTGGAAGTTTACGACCGCAGGATGTGGTCTGTATTACAGGAAAAGTCAGTAAGCGCCCGGAAAATCTGGTCAATAAAAACCTTGTCACTGGCTCCATTGAGTTGCAGGCGGAAGAAATTGAGGTTTTGTCAAAAGCCGAGGAACTCCCTTTTGATATGGGAGTGAAAGATCTTGATTTACAACTTCCAACCCTGCTGGACTTTCGCGGATTAACGCTCCGCCACCCCAAAATAAAAGAGATTTTTAAAATGCAGGAAGTGGTGATTGATGCTTTCCGGGAGGCTTTAAAGGAAAAAGATTTTACGGAATTTCAGTCTCCTGTTATCATTCCCCAAGCTGCTGAAGGCGGGGCGGAAGTGTTTGAGGTGAAATATTTTGGACAAAAAGCTTATCTTTCTCAAAGTCCGCAATTTTACAAACAAATTCTGGTGCCTGTTTTTGAGCGGGTTTTTACAGTTAATAAAACACTTCGTGCAGAACCGTCCGTTACCACAAGACATCTGACAGAGGTAACTACACTCGATGCAGAATTTGGTTTCATTGAATCCTGGACGGAAATTATGGATATGGTGGAATATACGGTAAGATACATTTTTGACAGGGTGGCGAAGGAATGTAAGACAACGCTTGATTTGTGCAAGGTGAGCGTTCCACAGATTAGCAGAGAAATCCCCAGAATTAAGTTACGGGAAGCGCAGGAAATTATTTTTAAAAGGACCGGCCGGGATAATAGAAAAGAGCCGGATCTGGAGCCGGAAGATGAGAGAGAAATTTGCCGCTGGGCACTGGAAGAGAAAGGATCAGATTTAGTTTTCGTGACGCATTACCCTGTTTCAAAACGCCCGTTCTATACTTTTGAAGATCCAAAAGATCAAGGTTTCACATTAAGTTTTGATTTAATCGGACGGGGAACCGAGTGGCTAACAGGTGGGCAAAGAATCAATGATTACAAATTATTGGTAGAAAAGGCAAAAGAACGGGGGGTGGATTTACAGAAAAGTGAGATTTATCTGCAAGCATTTAAATACGGCATGCCTCCCGAGGGGGGATTTTCGTTCGGATCGGAGAGAATTGTGATGCATATTTTGGGTCTTTCCAATGTCCGTGAGGCTTCACTTTTCCCCCGTGACATGGAGCGGGTTGATGTCAGACTATCTACCCTAAAATGAAGAAGATACTTCTTTCTGCCATTTTTTTGCTTTTGGCCATCAATGTGCTTTTAAGTTTGCCCAGGGCTGTTGATCTAATACAAACTAAAGTTGTATCTTCGAACGTCGCGGAGGGAGTGGCATTTTCCCGGGGTGAGGTAGCGGCGGTAGAAAAGGTAGTTTTGCCCCCAAAAGATAAAGGTACACTTCCTCCGCCACTTTCGGCGGCTGCGGCTGTCATAAAAGATATGGGTTCGGACAATATTTTATACAGCAAAAGCGCTGATACCCGTTTGCCGATTGCTTCAACAACCAAGATAATGACTGCGCTTGTGGCTGTGGAATATTTTAAGCCCGGTGATATTTTGGAGGTGCCGGATGATTTGGGAAATATCAACGGCTCTTCCATGGGGCTTAAGGCGGGAGAGCAAATGACATTCCGCAGTATTTTATTCGGGATGTTACTCAACTCCGGTAATGATGCAGCCTATACAATCGCTGAAAATTATCCCGGGGGAAAAGATACTTTTATTGATAAAATGAACCAAAAAGCAGCAAGCTTAGGCCTTTTAAATTCCCATTTTGATAACCCGGCAGGCTATGATTCACCTGATCATTTTTCAACAGCTTCTGACCTTGCCAAAATTGCCGCTGTGGCTTCTGATAATATCCAGATAGCCAAAGTGGTGGCCACCCGTGAAACAGAAGTAGCATCCGTAGATCTTAAATTCATCCATCCTTTGAAAAACTTGAATAAATTACTGGACATCCCCGGTATGTTGGGCATGAAGACCGGTACAACGCCTCTGGCCCGGGAGAATTTGGTCAGCTTGATGGAACGGGATGGGCATATTGTTTTGATGGTAGTTTTAGGATCCGAAGACCGTTTCGGGGAAACCAAAAAACTGATTGACTGGACTTTTGCCAATTTCACCTGGCCGACTTAACTGCCGGAACTAGAGCTTTAAAATTTGGCCCCTCAAAGATAAATACCGGCTGAAGGTAGGATGCATAATCTTCCGGCTCAAAATAGGCAAGATAAACCATCGAAATGGAAACTGCCGGTTTATCCGGGATAATGCTTATATACCCCTTACCTGACACAAGGTCGCTGTATGCTTCTTCGGCAGTTTTTAAAGGATAGGTGGCAAACGATGTCTGATCAACTGTCCAAAATGTGTAAGTTAATTTACTGAATGTCTCATCTTTTCTGGAATAAAGTGCGTGGACCAACCCTTCAGTTTCCGATGGTGTCACAACAGATAATCTATCGATATCAGCCGGAAAGAGTGAAACTTGCATAGGGTTGTCTGTCGATGTTTTACCTTCGCCGTTTAGCAGGGCCTCGGGCAATAAATTTTTCTCTGCCAGATATTTTTTCAATGCTTCAACTAATGTGGATTTATCAGGGATGTTTTTCAGTTCAGCGGCAGGGGGGGCTATTTTTTCGAAATTAAAATTTCCTGTAATAAGATTGATGGTCAAAGTTCCGCCTTTTTTATCACCAAACTCCCTGGTTTCTTCCGATAAAATTTTGGGGCCTTCCGGAAAGCCAAAATTTTCTGCCAACTCCCTGGCTTTATCCGGTGCGCGGAGGTTAATGCCTGTTTGGGCGATGAAGTAAACTCTCAATGATTTGGGTATATCCTGGGGTGTTTGTGGCAGGCTACCGGTGGTTGTATCCAGTGAGTAGGAAAAATTGGATGAGGTAACTGTTGAAGGGGGGAAAACCGGAAGTGGGAGTTGTCCCCATTCTTCCCAATGTACCTCTGGCGGAGGAGGAGCATGAAGAGCTTGATATTGTCTGTAGAAATTAAGGCCCACCGCCCCGGCAATCCCCAGAATTCCTAAAATGAGAAAGGCAATTATTGTGCGTTTTGTAAGTGTGGCGGCTTGTGTTAGAGTCATGGCAGTATGAACTTATTATACAGTAAAGCCTAAGATTGGTATAATATGTAGGTTATGGAAGTTCGAGTAAGAACTGCGCCTTCGCCAACCGGTATCCCCCATATTGGAAATACCTGGGCTGCCTTAATAAATTACTTATTTGCCCGCAAAAACAACGGCAAATTTATCTTGCGTTTAGAAGATACTGATCGAGAGAGGTTAGTTCTGGAAGCTGCTGAAAAAATTTTTGAGACACTCCACTGGCTAGGGCTGGATTATGATGAAGGTCCAGATGTTGGTGGGCCGTTTGCCCCTTATGTTCAATCAGAGAGATTAGATCTTTATAGAAAGTACGCAGATGAACTCTTAGAAAAGGGAGTTGCTTTTAAAGATGAAGGCGCAATTAGATTTAGAACCAATAAAGAGGGAAAAACTTCTTGGGTGGATTTGGTTGGTAACAGAAAAATTGAAATTGAAAATAGTCTACAAGAGGATTTTGTACTATTAAAATCCGATGGATATCCCACTTATAATTTTGCAAATGTCATTGATGACCATTTAATGCAAATAACTCATGTTATCAGGGGAAATGAATATATTTCTTCCGTGCCCAAACATATACAACTCTATGAGGCGCTTGGGTGGGAAATTCCCCAATTTGCTCATTTGCCGCTGCTTTTGGGTTCAGACAAAAGTAAGTTGTCAAAAAGGCATGGCGCAAAATCTGCCTTAGAATTTCGCCAGGATGGTTATTTAAAAGAAGCATTGCTAAACTTTATGGCTCTTTTAGGTTGGAGGCCAAAAGGAGATCGGGAAATTATTTCTCTGGATGAAATGGTGAAAGATTTCGATTTAAAGGACATGAATTTATCGTCACCTGTTTTTGATATTACCAAACTGGAATGGATGAATGGGGAATATATCAGAAAAATGTCAGATGAAGAATTAACAAAAAGGCTGCAGGAATTTTTGGTGGACTTGTCCGCCGGAGCTTTAGCGAAGGAGGATCATCCTGTGCGAGATATCGCACCAGTAGTCCCCTTGATAAAAGAAAGAATTAAAAAACTTTCTGATTTTATACCTCTGACAGATTTTCTCCGGGAAAAACCGGATTATGATAAAGAAATTTTTGCCAAAATTAAAATAAGCGATAAAAAAACCGTGCTGGAAAAAATTATGCAGATTATGGAAAACTTAAAAAAACCCTGGGAGGCAAAAGAATTTGAGGCAGGTTTTAGAAAACTGGCAGAGGATGAAAAAATTAAAGCGGGGGATATGTTCCAACTAATCCGTGCCGCAATCTCCGGACAACTTGTTACCCCTCCTCTTTTTGAAAGCATTAAAATTTTGGGAGAAGAAGAAACCTTAAGGCGCATCAAAGACTCTTTAAACTATGTCTAAATATATTATTGAAGGCGGAAGGAAACTTTCCGGCAGGATCAAGCTTTCGGGCAACAAGAATGAAATTTTACCGGCCCTTGCGGCATGCATCTTAACCTCTGATGAGGTAACGCTAAAAAATGTTCCCCAAATTTCTGATGTTGATGTATTGGCAGAAATATTGCAAAGACTGGGTGCATATATAAAAAGGGATGGTGCTATATTAAAAATTAAATGTGAAAAAATTACCAAAACGGATTTGCCAAACGACCTGGTAAAAAAACTTCGGGCTTCGATTTTATTTGTAGGACCATTGCTGGCGCGTCTGGGCAAAGCTTCCTTTGTTTTTCCGGGAGGGGATATTATTGGCAGAAGGAGCATTGACCCGCACCTTGAAGGGTTAAAAAAGTTGGGTTTTGTATTTCAAATTCGTGATTTGGAATATAAAGGGAAAAGAGGTACAAATGGGCATGACAGGGAAATTTTTATGAGTGAGTGTTCGGTAACCGGCACTGAAAGTATGATTCTTGCATCCGTGTTGGGGAATATAAAAGTTACGATTAAAAATTGCGCTTCAGAACCGCATATCAGCGACCTTTGCCAGATGCTTTGTCAAATGGGTGCCAAAATTTCCGGAATTGGTACCCAGATCATTGAAATCCGGGGTGTAGAAAAACTTCATGGGACAACTTTTTCCATTTGCCCGGACCATATAGAATTCGGGACTTACGCCATTGCAGCAGCTTTAACCGGAGGCGCAATTGAAATTGAAAAAAAGGATTTGCCGGATCTTGCTCCGGTCACTTGCCACCTTAAAAAAATGGGAATAAATTTCAAAGATAAAGAAGATGTGATTGCAATATCAGCTAAAAATTTAACTGCCATCCCAAGACTTCATACTAATATCTGGCCGGGGTTCCCGACAGACCTGATGAGTGCGGTAATAGTTCTTGCAACGCGTGCCCGGGGTATGTCTCTTCTTCATGACTGGATGTATGAAACAAGGATGTTCTTTGTGGACAAACTAATTTCCATGGGTGCCCATATTATCATTGCCGATCCTCACCGGGTTTTGGTATATGGCCCGACCAAACTGACTGGGAGACATATGGAAAGTCCGGATATCAGGGCCGGAATGGCCCTGGTTTTGGCTGCCTTGGCAGCCTCCGGCACGAGCGTAATTGATGAAGCGCAACTTATTGAACGGGGTTATGAAGATATGGTAGGCAAACTCTCCTCTCTTGGGGCAAGTATCAAAAAAGAAGACTAAAAATTGTAAGAACTCTATCTTGTCGTGCCTATATTTCCTAAAACTTTTCATCAGTATTGTAAAGTCAAGATCAAACATGGTAAAATAACCACGTTTTAAAGGATTATGGATAATACCCTTGAAAAAATATACAAAAGCGGCCTAAAATTTTTAGTGCCGCTAACGCCGGAGGAAACGTATGCCATTATTGTACATGAAGCTATCAGATTGGTAAAAGGAAATGGGGGCTCTGTTTCTCTGGTTGACGGAAAGGGGATTACAACAGTTTATAGCGTAAACCCCGATTTTTCAAATACTAAAGTCCGCAAACGAGGTTTTACTTATAAATCTATAAGCGAGCAGAAAGTTTTGATAGTTTATGCAAAAGAATTAAGGCGAATACATCCAGAAATCGTAAAAGCGGGAGTGAAGTCACTTATTTTTATACCTCTTTCCTATCGCAGAAAACCAATCGGAGCCCTAACCGTCCGTTCATCTAAAGATGAAGATTTCTCTGTAAATGATGAAAACACTCTCAAACTTTTCGGATCAATGGCATCGTTGGCAATCAGGAAAACTCAACTTTATCAGCAGGCACAACAGGCTTTGAAACACCGTGATTTATTCATCTCTCTGGCTGCTCATGAATTGCGCACTCCCTTAACGACAATTAGCGGGTATGCCCAGCTTTTGGAAACCCAGTTGCAGCAACTTCCTCCCAAACCAGCACGTTGGATCCAGGAATTATCAGGGGAAATATCAAGATTAACAGGGCTTGTTAATGAACTTCTGGATATTAGTAGAATTAATGTTGGTAAGTTTCATTTTGACTTACGGGAGCATGACATAAAAGAGATTATTGGTAAAGCTATTTTAAGATTCCGTTTTAATTATCCTGATAGAAAATTGGTTTTTGAGAATAAAACAACTCCGTCTGCCGGGTTAATTATTGGCGATTTTGATAAATTATTGCAGGCGATCTCAAATTTACTTGACAATGCTAGCAAATTTTCTACCAACCAGGGTGAAATCAAATTAGAATTGAGCGAAACGGAGTCAGATATCATATTGGCTGTCAAGGATTATGGAAAAGGTATTGAAAAAAAAGATTTAGGAAAGGTGTTTGAGGGGTTTTTTAAGGGAGATGAAAAATCGGAACGGGGAATGGGTTTGGGGCTTTTTTTAGTAAAAAATATCATTGACACGCATAGGGGGACTATCAGTATTAATTCAAGGGTTGGCCGCGGAACGACCGTAGAAATTGCCTTGCCACGATTTAAAAAATGAACACGAAAGAAAGGTATGGGGTATTGCTAAGTTTGCCTGAAATTGATGGGTTCTTGATGGAGGTTAGTGGTAGTTTAATGGTAGGTAACTCTGCCCTTGGTAATAAAGGAGTGGGGGTTGTTGAATTGAATGTTAACGGAGTGCCTTATGCGGGAAAAAGTATTGTGGCGAGGCAGCTTGTGGAGTTTATGTCAGGTGATTCGCCGCATCCTCTCGTGAAGAAAATTGGGAACCACCTAAAAGAAACTGGCCGCGAACTAGTGATTATTCATGATGAGTTTGACGAATATTTAAGATCGGTGGAGGAGCACGAGGGTGTTAAATGGGGTAACGCCGCAACTGGTCACCAATCTAGCGATTGGGCTTTAGCTCGGACTTCGGAAGTAATGGTTTATGCTGACAGAGGATACATCCGCCCACAGCAAACACCTACGCAACAAGTATTCCATGTAAGAGCGGCGCCGGTAATCACTTATCCTTATAGAGACCTTGGGGGAAGAGCGCAACTTAATAGTGTTAAATATTCGTGTCGAAGAGAAGACAAATCCTTTGTTGTGGTAGTTATAGCTAGCCCGGCAGTAGAAAAGAGGGCAGAAAAATTTCGTGGTGCTGTTGCAAAAGCTATCGCAGATAACGATTTATTAAGATTTAATAGACAGCTAAAATCTTTACGGATCGATCTGGGGGGAGAAACGGATGAGCAAGATCTAACGCGGCTCCAGGAGGGGATGGCGACTGTGGGAGCGGCAAATATGGTTAAAGAAAGGATGATGAGCATCGTTAATGAATGGGTCTATTCCTGCCAACGCAGATTTCCGATGCGCTCGCATTTGTTCAGTGAAAACCTTCGGTATTATTGCATAGACTTTTGTAAGCGATATTTTGAGCCCTATGGGGCAAGTTGTCTTGTGGCGATGAATGATGTTAGGACGGGATATCTTCGAGATGTAATCCGTTTAGGCGACCGTCCCAAAGATTTTGGTTTGCCGGTGGAAGATATTGTTGACGAGTTTTTTAGGGAGCATCCACGGAAACTAACTAAAGCGGCATAAATAATTTTCTATCTGGCTTGTGGCCGCTACCTTGAATCCCAAACCAGGGATTGTCACGAGCATCATCACCGGGATAAGGAGCTACAATGTTGATATGTCCCGCGTATTCGATGCGTTGTTCGGATATTGGTTTTCCAAGCCATGAGCCCAGTATGGCGGCAGTTGAGGTCTCATGGGTTTGTAGAATGTCAATCTTTTTTGAAATGCCATCCGGCCAGATCGGACAACAGACCAATTCGCCTACGAGTCTTCGGAAGTTGTGTGCGATTTGACTGGGGGTTAATATTCCCCGTGACGCTAACTCTTCTTCTGGTGTGGTCAGCCAAACATGCATTAATCTATCTGGAGTAACTCCTTCCTCTTGTAATCTATTTAAGGGATCGGCGGTTTGAAGGGCTTCGCAGCTTCTGGTATCTGCCAGTAACGTATTTGTTAACCTGCCAGATTTGATTTCTGCCGCTATCCCATCATAAATAATAGTTGCTGATTGATGTGTGCGTTGGCGGGTGCTGTGAAATATTTGTACTAGGCACCTAGAGGTTTCATCCTGGAGTCTTGCAACTACCTCGTCTTTAAAATCTCTAATTTGACTCACACCATTTTCGGATAATCTGGCGTCCGTGGCAGCATATTTCTCTGGTTCCCCATGGCGTACTACGATGATCTGCAATCTTCTTTGTGGTGGTTCGCAGTCTAGGTACATATACTCACTCCTTAACCATGTACCCAAAACCACGGACAGAGTGGATGAGCTTTTTATCAAAACCTGTGTCAATTTTTTTCCGCAAATACCCCACATAAACATCAATCACCCGGGTTTCTATATCCTGTGAATAAAGCCAGACCCTGTTTAATATCATTTCCCGGGTTAAAATCCTGCCTTTATTGGTCATTAAGTATTGCAGGAGCTTAAATTCCTGGGGAGTAAGCTGGATTTGTTTCTTACCCCGCTTGACCTCAAAATTTTTAGTATCTAGCACCAAATCCCCAACCTGCAACTCTATCTCATTATTGCCTTTTTCCCGGAGCCTGGCCTTTATCCTTGCCAGAAGCTCATCTGCCACAAATGGTTTGGTCATATAATCATCTGCCCCTAAATTTAATCCTGCCACAATATCGGCCACACTATCCTTGGCCGTTAAAATTAAAACTGACACGTCGGGGTATTTTTTGTGCACTTCCGTGCAGACAGACTCACCGCTCATATTGGGAAGGCCTAAATCCAGGATGACTAAATCAGGAGGAAGTTTTTTAATGGCCCCGAGCGCTTCAATCCCATCCGAAGCTGCGCGTACATTATAGCCGTTTTCCGAAAGCAGTTCTTTAAGGTACTTTTGCAGGCCCTGGTCATCTTCCACTACTAGTATTGATTTTGTCATGCCCCAAATTATATAAGTATTTTTCTTACATTTCAAGACCTATAACATTCTCTTACACTATTCTGATATTCTTTCCTTGCGCATTCCTTACAAAAAATTTATTGTTTTCTTAATCTCGGAAGTTAAGATACTTTTAAATCAGGTTTGGGGGTAAAGTGTTGAGGAAAAGAGGGGAAACCCCGATTATTAAATAATCATAAAAAATAGGTTTCTAATTTCCCCATCTTTACCCCACAACTGACTTATGATATAATCTAAAAAATGGCATATAAATATACCAACAACAAAGGGACGGAATATTTCCTCCACTCTAAGGATGTCAGGCTCCGCTCCGGCAGGCAGCAAAGAATTTACTTTTTTGCCAGAGAAGAGCGGGATGGAAGTTTGGATGATATCCCGGAAGGGTTTATGGTGGTAGAAAACCCCCGCACTGGCCTCCCGATCCTTAAGAAAAAATAGACTTCTTTTTAGTTTGTCAAGCGCGAATATGGATTACATTGAGCGCGCAGACACTGAGCGGCGAGCCCTTTTGGGATTGTCGTCGAATGTGTCAAGTACGTAAATTAAGATAGAAGACAGATGTTTTCGTTAGGTTGTGGTACAATCACAAAACTTTGATGAAGATGCTTGCTCGGGTACTGGTTGGGATTTTTGCCACTATCATGGTTTTAGGGGTATTTACTTCTGAAGCTTCGGCTAAAAAACGCAAACCCAAACCATCTCCAACACCAACCCCTGCGGTTATTTTGGCAGCATCACCTCAAACAGCTATTAACCTTGCCGACTGGAAATTAACTTTACCAATAGGTTCTGTTGAGAGTCCGACAGAAATTAAACAGCCAGCGCTAAATACCTATCAGATCGATCCCTGGTTTGTGGCAAACTCCGGAGGGGGTGTCCGCTTTCGGGCAGCGGTCAACGGTGTAACCACCAGCGGTTCAGGCTATCCCCGGTCAGAACTTCGGGAAATGACGGATAATGGCAGTACAAAAGCCAGCTGGTCTTCCACTTCCGGTACTCATACCATGTTTATTGACCAGGCTATAACTTCCCTGCCAAAAACCAAACAGCATGTTGTGGCCGGGCAGATACACGATTCTTTGGATGATGTAATCGTTATCCGTCTTGAATCTTCCAAGTTATACATTAATGTGGACGGAAAAAATATTTATACTCTTGACTCAAATTACACTTTAGGGAAAAGGTTTACTGTTAAGTTTGTGGTTAGCGGTGGGAAAACATCAATATATTACAACAACAGTGCGGACCCTTCCTATATTCTGGATAAAAGCTATTCCGGAGGGTATTTTAAAGCCGGTGTTTATACCCAATCCAACTGCACCAAAGAGGTATCAGGTCTTTGCAGTGACAGCAACTTTGGGGAGGTTGTCATTTACCAATTGAACGTTACCCACGGTTAACACATTGGGATGATCAGCTATTGGATGGTATAATCTACCCTGTGCATATAGAAAAGGTATGGTTTTACGAGCTGCCATCTGATTTTGAATTTAATGGAACTACTGTGATGGTTGATGCCAACGCGGCTTCATCCAATATGCCGCTTTTCCTTTCCAAAAATCCTGCCAGACTACTGGTAGTTAATGAACAAAATCTATCCCGGGCTTTAATGCAATACCCGGATGCTCTCCTGGCCGGAGAAAGTTTGTCTATGGATCCTGAAAGGTTTTCTGCCAGTAACCATATCAGCAGTATTAATAAAATTGAGGCAGGAGGAAAAGATATTCTTTGGATGAGCATTAACGGCTCGCGGGTTTTTGAAAAAATGTGCGGGCATACAGATAGATTGGTTTTGGCCGGGGCTTTCAATAACTTTGGGGCATTGGTAAATTTTCTGGCTCAATCCCAAAAAGATGTCTTGATAGTTATGGCAGGAGACAGAGGGCAGGAGGTTTTGGAGGATAAAATTTGCGGGGAAATGATTGAGAAGAAATTATCCGGATTGCCTGTTGATTGGGAGGATAGCAGACAAGCTTTGACAAAAGAACTGATGAAATATGCTTCTGATCAGTCGGAAATAAAGGATGATTTACCCTTGCTCCTTGATTTGAATAGATATAACATTGTCCCGAAATGTTTTAAAAACAAAGATGGGTTCCTGGAAGTAAAAGATATTTTAGAGACGCAATAAATGGTAGCCTCCCAGACAGCCTCCCAGACCAGGTCTTGCGAGGCTAAAATATTTAAACAAAACTCCCACCCCCGGGGTGGGATATACCAAAAACTTTAATTGATGCCCAAACCCTGATAAAATACACTCATTGTAACAATGCGGGATCGTCTAATGGTAGGACGACAGGCTCTGAACTTGTCTATCTAGGTTCGACTCCTAGTCCCGCAGCCAATTTGCTATAATCCACCTAATGGAAGAGGAGAAAGTTTTATATCAAGCCACACTTTGTTTTCCTATTGATGGGGAGAGAGTTTTATTGGCTTTTAAAACTAAAAAAATTGGCAAAGATAGATGGAATGGTTATGGCGGTGGGATAAAAAAGGGAGAAACTCCAAGGGGTGCGGCTGTTAGGGAGTTAAAAGAAGAATCAGGGTTGGATGTTTTACAGGCAGATCTTACAAAAATGGCCGTAGTTGATTTCCATAATACAACTGCCAAGGGAGAAAACTTTATTTGCCAGGTGCATGTTTTTGTAACTCCCCGCTGGACAGGAGTACCTACAGGAGATGAAGCTATGATTACCCCCACCTGGTTTGAAATAAATAATTTACCATTTGAAGAAATGATGCCGGCTGATAGGTTTTGGCTGCCGCCTGTTTTGGATGGAAAAAAGATTAGAGCAGAGGTGCATTATGGACCCTTCCAAAAAGAACTTCGTCAGGAAGTCAAAATAAATGAAGTGGATTCACTACCAGAGACAGTTTAAGCCGATCATGATATGATGGTTGGCATGCAAATTATTACTTTAAAAGTGGGTCCGGTCAGGACAAATTGCTATCTTTTAATCTCAAATGGTGAGGTTGGGATTGTAGATCCGGGGGATGATGGAGATTATATTATCAGGATCATTGAGGACAAGAAATTAAAACCTGTCTGGGTTCTCTCAACCCATGGCCATTTTGACCACCTTTTAGGGGTCAATGACCTGGTTTTAACTTACAATATTCCTTTTTACATGCACCCTGATGATCAGTTTTTACTGGAGCGGGCCAAATCATCTGCCGAGTATTTTAAAATGGCGGAGGTTGCTGATATTATGGTTGATTTCAAGCCTGTAAATGAAGGTATAGTGTTGGATGTAGGTGGCACCAAACTCAAAGTATACGACACTCCCGGCCATTCACCCGGAGGGATATGCTTATATTCCAAAAAAGACCGGGCATTATTTTGCGGTGATTTAATGTTTTACGGTGGAGTTGTAGGCAGGACTGACAGAAGCTATTCATCCCGTGAGGACTTGAAGGAATCAATCAAAAGAATGTTGAAATTACCCAAAGAAACAATTGTTTATCCCGGCCATGGCCGGCCAAGTTTGCTTTCAGCTATACATCCGATTTAGAATCAAAAAAACCCGCACGTAGCGGGTTTTCTTGAAGATCACTTTTCCCGCTAAGGGCGGAATTAGGACAAGAAAATTTATATCACTGCTTGCAAGTCTGGTCAACTGTGTCATAATGTATCATAACTTATGGACATCAATTCAGTGAAAAATTCCGATAAGAAAATGAGGAACCGCCCCTTGATTTTTCTGGATACGGAAACAACAGGACTTAGAATTTCCGCCCATGAAATTATTGAAATTGGGGCTTTGAAAGTGAACCCGAAGCCTCCTTTTAATATTGTGGAGGAGCTAGAAATAAAAGTTGCTCCAAAACATATTGAAACTGCCAGCCCTGAAGCTATGAAAATAAATGGCTATACTAAGGAGGAATGGAAGTGTGCTTTAAGTTTGGAAAAAGCTTTGGAAAGGCTTGATATATTTGCGGAAGGTGGGATTTTAGCAGGCTACAATGTTTCTTTTGACTGGGCTATGCTTGACAGGGCTTATTTTACTTTGGGTAAAATTGATCCTTTTTATTACCACCGCCTTGATGTGATGGCCATGGCTTATATCAAACTCTTCCCCAAAATAAAAGTTAAAAGATTTAGCCTCGGAGAAGTCTGTGATTATTTGAAAATTAAAAGGGAAAATAAGCACCGCGCTCTCTCTGATGCCAAGGCCACATATTTGGTCTTCAAAAAATTGTTCGAAATGCGCTAGAATAGTACTAATGATATATCTTGGGGCTGATCACCGGGGGTTTGAACTAAAAGAGCTATTGAAAAAAAGGCTGGTGGATGAGGGTTTTGAGGTGACGGATCTTGGAAATGATCATCTGGATCCGGCGGATGACTATGTGGATTTTGCCCAAAAAGTAGCTGAGGCTGTGGACGAGATGCCTGATAACCGTGGCATAATTTTGTGTGGTTCAGGAGTGGGTGTGGACATAGTAGCCAATAAAATAGACGGGGTAAGGTCTGCCCTTGTATCTGATGTGGCGCGGGCCAAACAGGTAAGGGAACATGAAGATGCCAACATAATCTCACTTCCCGCCGATACTTTAGATGCCGAGACTGCTTTTGAGATTGTGAAAGTTTTTCTCCAAACTTCTTTTTCAGGAGAGGAAAGACATGTCAGACGCCTTAAAAAACTGCAAGAGATTGAAAAAACTAACTGATTTGGGCGATAATAAAGTATGATCCAAAAAGCGCAAAGCATTGATAATGTGGCGATCTTCGGTTTTGCAGATGCTGAAGAAGAAAGCCAACTTTATAAAGATGCTTACGGTGTGGCCAAAGCCTTGGCAGAAGCAGGGTACACTGTGGTTGATGGAGGAGGACCGGGAGTGATGAAAGCGGCAAGTTGCGGGGCCAAGGCAGGAGGAGGTAAGGTAATAGGTGTCACCTATTACCCTAAAGACATGAAAAATTTCGAAGGAAGATGCCCGGAAAACCCTCTTGACAGCGAAATTAAAACCCAAAACTATGTTGAAAGAACTCTGACTTTAATGAAGGAAGGACAAGTTTATGTGGTTTTCAATGGGGGATCAGGCACTTTATCAGAACTTGGCATGGCTTGGGGTTTGGCCCGGCTTCAATTTGGCCATCACAAACCAATTATTTTATATGGAGATTTTTGGATTGAAATTTTGCAGGCCCTCAAGAAAAGCATGCTGCTTCGGCCGGAAGAGATTGAAGTTTATAAAATTGCCAACTCCCCTGAAGGAGTTTTACGCACAATTCTTTTTTTTGAAGATGAGATTAAAAAAGGTAATTATGAGTATTTAAAAATCAGCCGTGAGAACGGCCAGGCTTAAATTGAAATGGATCTGCCCAAAACTGCCAACCAAATCAGGCAAGACGTAATCTCCATGATCTATGAGGCGGGTTCGGGCCATCCAGCCGGATCTCTGGGCATGGCTGATATTTTCACTGCCCTCTATTTTGAAATCCTCAAACATGATCCGGCAAAGCCTGATTGGGAAGATCGGGACAGGTTAATTTTATCCAATGGCCATATCTGTCCGGTCCAGTATGCATCCATGGCCCGGGCCGGGTATTTTTCACCCGATGAGCTGAAAACTTTAAGAAAGTTTGGTTCCAGATTACAAGGTCATCCGGAAAGAAAATCTTTACCGGGGCTGGAGACAACTTCAGGTCCCCTGGGATGTGGCCTGTCGCAAGCTTGTGGTATAGCCTGGGCGCTTTTGCATGACAAAAAAGAGTCACAGGTATTTTGTTTGATGTCAGACACTGAACTTGATGAAGGTAATGTTTGGGAGGCTATCATGTTTGCTGATAAATATAGATTGGGTAATTTGATTGTGGTAATTGACAGGAACAATATCCAAAGCGACGGAGGGACGGAAGCTATTATGCCGCTTGATCCCATCAAAGATAAATTTTTAAGTTTTGGCTGGCAGGTGGCAGAAATTGACGGCCACAATTTTGAAGAAATTTTGGGGGCATTTAGAGAAGCCAAAGAAATCTCTGATGACCCCACAGTGATTATTGCCCACACCATTCCCGGCAAAGGAGTTTCTTTTATGGAGGGCAAATACCAGTGGCATAGCAGGGTGATTACGGAAGAAGACATGAAAAAAGCTTTGGAGGAACTTAAAGAGAAGACCTTGTAATTATTGTTCGAGCGTAGTCGAGAACTACCAAAGAAACTTCTCGATTCGCTACGCTCAATCGAAGAATATCATGACAAACACTAATACTTTTCTAAATCCTAAATTATTTGATAATGATATAAAACGGAAATCTCCCCGTGATGGGTTTGGTGAAAGCTTGATTTTGGCTGCGGAGAAAAATGACAGGATAATTGTTGTAACTGCAGATTTGGCCAGATCTACTAAAGTGGAAGGTTTTGAGGAAAAATTTCCGGGTAGGTTTATTCAGGTGGGTGTGGCAGAACAAAATCTGGTGACTGTGGCCTCGGGGCTTGCGGCAGCAGGCAAAATTCCGGTTGCCACCTCTTATGCCATGTTTTCACCGGGCAGGAATTGGGAACAAATAAGAACCACAATTTGTTTAAATGACATGCCTGTAAAAATTATTGGCTCGCATGCAGGTTTAACAGTTGGTCCGGATGGAGCAACCCATCAGGCTTTGGAAGATATTGCCTTGATGAGGGTATTGCCTAACATGGTGGTCCTCTCTCCTTGTGATGCCATTGAGGCCAAAAAAGCCACATTGGCCATAATGGAACTTGATAAGCCTTGTTATTTAAGGTTACCCAGGTGTGAATGCCCCATTATTACTACAGAAGATTCCCCTTTTGAAATAGGAAAGGCGGAAATTATGCATGAAGGCAATAGCGCGACTATCATTGCTACGGGAGAGATGGTCTATTATGCGCTTTTGGCTGCGAAGGAATTGGAAGAGAGTAAAATTAGTGTTCGGGTAATAAATTTACCCACCATCAAACCAATGGATACAAAAGTTATCCAATCTGCGGCAGAAGAGACTGGAGCCATAGTGACAGTTGAGGATCATCAAAAGATGGGAGGTATGGGATCCGCCGTGGCGGAATATGTTTCCCAAAACTTTCCGGTACCCATAAAAATCATTGGAGTTGATGACAAATTCGGCCAATCAGGCACCCCGGAAGAGCTTTTACAAAAATACGGTTTGACAAAAGAGGAAATTATTAAAGCTATAACTTCTGTTTTGAGGATGAAATAAAGAATATATATGTCATGCAAGAAAGCTGATTCCGGCGCCTATTATTAAAGCCATTATTAGAAATAATATTAGCTTTCTTGTGATATGACCCTTTCCCTCGTAAAAACCAATTTTACTTAATATAATGTCCAGACTAAATATGCTTATTACAATGAATTCTGTAATAAGTACTAATACCCAGTTGAATGTGGCTCTGTATCTGGGGGCAACCACATATAAACCCAATGGTATAAATAGTAGCGCTAAAATCGCTCTTATATACATTACTTTATTATCACATCTTTGTGAATAATATTAAATCCCTTTATAAGTTATAAGGCCAGGCCTTCTTGGCTTCCCTAAAAAACGCGATCGTCTAATTTGGTAGAGTTCAGTTTTAAAGTTTGTTACACACCAGAGGTGTAACAAAGTGGAAAACTACAATTCTTTGGATGAAACAATATCATACCCTGGGGGTGGAATATGGGGTCTGATACTATCTTGACAGGGGATTGTTGGAAGAGTAGTATTCAATCATTGTATGGCGACCGCAGTCGAAAATGTTGCTTATAGAGTTTCCCGGTATGCTACTCTTGGGGATCAGTGGGGGACTTTATGGTCTAAGAGGGAAAAAGTTGTCAAGTCGGTGTTAATTGACGACCTTCCGTTAGTTGCCAAAGAGTTGGGTTTTGAGAAATCCGCTGTTGTACCTAAAAAGCGAGGCAAGTGGGAAATATATGAACGGATCGGTCACACTGTTCCAAACTTTCCTGATGGCGGAACAGTTATCAACTCTAGACTAGGTTTCTATTATCCTGAAGCTCAAGAAGAACCAAAGCATGTGAACCCATTTTTGCGAATAGCTACGGATGATTTACCAGAAGAAGAATTCTTAAGGGATCTTAATAATTTCACCGGGCACTATATTGAGAGACCCGCTATTTTGGGTTTTCCCTCCCGGGTAACAACAGGAAAAAAATCATTTTTTGGTAGTTGGGTTGCTATAATGGCTGCCGGAACAACTTTAGGTTATCTGTTAAGTTCTGGATCCGGAGATGAAAGATTCTATTTAGCAGGGGTCGGGATGATGATAGGAGGAGTGGTCGTCCTGCCGCTAACAAGTTTCTTGGCAGAACGGCGCGCCCAGAAAAGTATTCCAGCTTTCAATCAATATATTGTAGGAGATAGGGTTGAGGATGCCTTGAAGGGAGAGGGTTATCATACTACCAGAACTTTAGCTCAGAGAGATTTATATAATCGATTAGGTGGGAAGAAAAGTTTGGATCCCAATGTTTTTTTGGATAATATTTACTTTGAGATTCCAGGTGTTTTAATAGAGAAAAGAATAAATGAAATGGGGCAAATCAGGTATCCCTCTCTCTATCCAGATAAAGTGGTGACAGATACTGTACCACAGATACTAGAGGTAGCTCATATCCTTCAGCGAGCAGCATAAAATAGCGGCCCTTGACATCGCTTTTAGAATATCTTACTATATCCCCCATAGGGGGACTTCATGTATAGACCTAAAGATACACAGGAGAGAATATTACACAGATTTCAAATTGCTGCAGGGCATTTGAAAAAGATTATTAAAATGGTTGAAAGCCAGGTATATTGCATTGACATTATTCATCAATCCCAAGCCGTGCAAAGAGCTTTGCGGGAAGCAGATCTGGTTATGCTGGAAAACCACTTAAAAACCTGTGCCGCTGATGCTGTCAAGCATGGCAAAGGCGGGGAGGCAGTTTCAGAAATTATGCAGGTTTTTAAAAAGAGCCAATAATAAAATGAGCGACAAAAAAATCATCATTGCAGTTATTTTATTTACAGTTGCTATTCTAGCGGGGGCTATTTTCTTTTTGGGTAAATCTTCATCCAAAGCTTCCCTTGAAAAAACAGCCGGAGCCAAAATAGAAACAACAGAAACAAGTTTTGACTTTAAAGACATCCCATATTCCGGAGGAGATGCCATACATGAGTTTAAAGTGAAAAATATTGGTGATAAGCCATTGCAAATTGCCAACATGGTTAGCTCTTGTGCCTGTAGTAAAGTATTTTTAAAAACTCCAAAAGGAGAAGGTCCTAAGTTTGGTATGAAAGGTATGTCCCCGCCTTCTGACTGGACAGGTACCTTAAATCCGGGGGAAGAAGGCCAGGTTGTATCCAGTTTTGACCCAACCTATCATGGCCCGCAAGGGGTAGGCCCGATTTCCCGGATTGTCAGTTTTGAAACCAATGATCCGGACAAGCCGTATGTGGAATTTTCTTTTTCAGGCAATGTTATTAAATAATGTGAAAAAAAAGTTTAAATTGCCTTTATTTCTAATTTTAGGAATAATACTAGCCTCTTTTTTGATAGGCAATATCTCCCAACCAATCTTTAAAATCCAGGCTAAAAAAATAGAAGCCCCAAAAGAACAAGCTCCGGACTTAAGCGTTTTACAGGAAAAAGTTTTGCCATCGAAAGGCTTTACTTTTAAATTAAACTGGGGAGATTTGGGTAAGAAGTTGATTTCCGATGGGGTAATTGACGAGGTAAAACTGGCCAAAGCTTTAACCGGGACTGATGCCTTGCCTCCGGAATACAAAAAATATCTTGACGGTTCTGTTAAAGATCAAATTGAGCTAAATACCGGCAATGCCCAATTCTGGGTGGATGTCTTATGGGGTTTGGGGCTCTCTAATAAAAATGACATTTTGGATAAGGGGCCGATGGTGGAAGGCGGGCAAACTGCCAATTTTGCTTCAACCGGAGGTTATACAATCGGGGTTTCAAAACCAATGGACCTTTATAGCAAGTTTTCCTATATTAAACTTACGCCTGATCAGCAAAAACAAGTTGAGGAAATTGCCGGGGGGATTTTCAGGCCTTGTTGTGGAAATTCTGTGGCTTTTCCTGACTGCAATCATGGCATGGCGGCTTTAGCGCTGGTTGAGCTGATGGTATCGCAAAACTTTTCTAAAGATGAGATTTACAGAACTGTTCTGGCCTTTAATTCCTACTGGTTCCCGCAGACTTATCTTGATATTTCTTACCATTTTGCTAAAAATAACCGTGATTTTAAAACTGTTTCCCCTGCCGAGATTTTATCCAAGACATTTTCTTCTGCCCAGGGCTATCAGGCCATAAAAAGGCAGGTTGGACCAATTGCCTGGCCCAGCCTTTCCGGAGGCAAAGGATGCGGAGCATAGGATGGAAACCATTCTCTTTCAAACATCACTTATTGCGGCATTTGTAGCGGGGATGGTGGCGCTTTTCGCGCCTTGCTGCATCACCTTTTTACTTCCGGCATACTTAGGTAGCGTTTTTAAGGAAAAAGAAAAGGTATTACTCATGACTCTGGTTTTTGGTTTGGGGATTTTTGTAGTGCTTCTTCCGGCAGTCCTGGGGGTAGCCTTTATCTCAAAGTCTTTATTCCGTTACCATAATGAGATTTATCTTATATCAGGAGTATTTATGCTTTTAATTGCCGGGGTTTCGCTTTTGGGGCTTAAAATGCCTATGCCGCATTTTTCAAGGAGCCAACCGGGTGTGAAGACTGATGTCTTGTCAATTTTTACCATGGGAATTTTTTCAGGAATAACCTCGGCTTGCTGTGCTCCGGTTTTAATCGGTATCATGGCTCTGACCTTTTTGACTCCTTCTTTTTTCGGGGCAATAATTTTGGGCGGGATGTATGTTTTGGGTATGGTCACACCCTTGCTTATAATTTCTGCTTTTTTGTCCGGCAAAATGCCCAAATTTACGGTTCTTAGGCGGCCTTTGGGGGAAATAAAAATCTTCGGTAAAACTTATCCTTTGATTTTAAATAACTTAATTGCCGCAGCCATCTTTTTTATAACCGGCTCTTTAACTTTAATCTTGACTGTCAATGGAAGATTGTCTATGGAAGGGATGTCCGGTGCCACCAAAACCATTGAGAATGTGGGAGGCTTTATAAATTCCCTATTGGGGGGTAATATTGTAGTAAACGGCATATTTTTACTGGCAGTGATTTATTTCTTGTATTGGATTTCCAGAAAAACATAGGAGGTGATGAAAAAATGTGGGGATATACAAATATGATGAATTGGGGAGGGGGCGGAGGATTTAATATTTTGGGAGGATTATTTGGACTGGTGATTTTAATTGATGCCATTCTTTTGGGTGTTTGGCTTTGGAAACAAATACAAAAGAAGTAATAGGGGGGTGAGAAAAGATGTTAAATGCAAAAGCTTTTGCTAACGCTGCTGCGGCAATTATGGCCATTTGGGTTGCAGCTTGTGCAACACTTTCATATATTGCGCCGGACTTATTGTTCAGCGTTACCCAGTCTTGGACACATTCCATGAACCTTGAAGGACTTAAGTCAACTTCAGCTCCGGATTTAGGTTCGCTGGTCTTTGGTTTTATAACAGCTGTGGGGCTCACTTGGATAACAATTTATGGCACCATTTCTTTGTATAACAAATGGGCCAAAAAGGGTTAAATAATGGATAAAATTTTAGTTACCATAGCCGGCGTGATTGGGATTATTTTTACTTTCTGGTTTTTTCTGATGAGAAAAGAAAAAGAAGTGAAGGTTGTGGGTTCTGTAGATATTATTGTGGACGGAGGATACCAGCCGGAAGTAATCTCTGTGCCTAAAGGTAAAACAACCAGAATTAATTTTACCAGGACTGATCCGACAGAGTGTTTATCCGAAGTAGTACTTTCTGACTTTAAAATTAAAAAAGAGTTACCTCTAAATCAAAAAGTAACCGTTGAAATTACTCCGCAAAAGAGCGGGGAATATGGATACAGTTGTGGTATGGGTATGTACCATGGAAAGATCATAGTACAATGAACGACGAACGAACTGGTCAATTAACGAAGCAAAGTTTTACTATCTCCGGTATGCACTGTGCCTCTTGCGTCAAAGTTATTGAGGATACTTTGAAAAAAACTCCCGGGGTAGAAAAGTCTACAGTCAGCCTGATAGATGAAAGCGCCAATGTAACTTTTGATGAGTCCGCGGTTTCCGAAGAAGAACTGATTTCCAAAATTGCCAATGTCGGATACAAAATGGCTGTAAAAGAAAAACTGCAATCTGAAGATAAAGAAAAACAACAAAAACAAAAAGAACTGGCAGCCCTAAAAAGAAAAGTTATGATGAGTTTGTTTTTGGGGGCTTTGATTGTTTGGGGGACATTTCCAGTTTTGGCCGATTTTGCCCCCTCTATCCTTCGCAATTTCTACTTTCAGATGATTTTGGCCATCCCTGTGCAATTTTGGGCAGGACTGGGTTTTTATAAAGGGGCAATCCCGGCTTTCCGCCACCGCCTGGCCAACATGGATACTTTGATTGCCATTGGCACAACAGCTGCTTTTGCCTACTCGGTATTTGCAATAGTTTTCCCGCAGTTTTTAATGGAAACGGGTATTGACCCGATGCCGTATTTTGATGTTTCGGCCGTGGTGATTGGCCTTATTTTATTGGGGCGGTATTTTGAGGCAAAAGCTAAACTGGGAACGAGTGAGGCTATTAAGAAATTAATTGGCATGCAGGCCAAAACTGCCAGGATTGTCAAGAATGGTAAAGAAGTGGATATCCCAATTGAACAGGTGGTAGTGGGAAATATTATCAGGGTCAGGCCCGGCGAAAAGATCCCGGTGGACGGACAAATTTTGGAAGGAGAATCGTCAATTGATGAATCAATGATTTCCGGAGAAAGTATCCCCGTAGAAAAGCGGAAAGGCGATACGGTAATCGGGGCAACAATCAACAAATCCGGCACTTTTACCTATAAAGCCACTAAAGTTGGGTCTGATACAATGCTGGCCCAGATTATTAAACTAGTGTCCGAGGCGCAATCCAGCAAGGCCCCGATTCAAAAACTGGTTGACGTGATCTCCTCCTATTTTGTACCTGTTGTTTTAATTTTGGCAATTTTGACTTTTGTTGTCTGGTATAACTTTGGGCCGATGCCAGCCTTCCTTTTGGCCATGTTAAATACTGTAGCAGTGTTAATTATCGCCTGCCCTTGTGCCATGGGGTTGGCCACTCCTACTGCCATTGTGGTGGGAGTGGGGAAAGGTGCGGAAAACGGGATTTTAATAAAAGATGCTGAAAGTTTAGAGCTGGCCCATAAAATAAATACCATAATTTTTGACAAAACCGGAACTTTGACTGAAGGTAAACCCAGGGTGACCGACATTGTTGGCGATAAGAAGGTTTTGCAAATGGCTGCATCCTTGGAAAAAGGATCGGAGCACTCACTGGCTGAAGCTATTGTTCAAAAAGCGGATGAGGATAAACTTACCCTGCAAAAAGTTGATAAATTCAAGGCCATTTCAGGATATGGTGTGGAAGGTTTAATCGGCAAAGTAAAAGTGGTCTTGGGTAATGTTAGATTAATGGAAAAAGAAAAAATAGATATAAGTAAGGTTAAGTCCAATTTGGAAAAGCTGGAAAATGAAGGAAAAACTGTAATGGTACTTGCCTCTGGTGGGAAATTTTTAGGGCTGATTGCCGTGGCAGATACTGTCAAACCCAGTGCCAAAGCTGGTGTTGCGCGCTTGCAAAAGATGGGCATTGAGGCCGTGATGATTACCGGAGATAATGCCCGGACAGCCAAGGCTATTGCCAAGCAGGTCGGGATTAAAAGAGTTCTGGCAGAGGTTTTGCCCAGCGGTAAAGAGGCAGAAGTAAAAAAAATTCAGGCCGAAGGCAAAATTGTGGCTATGGTAGGGGATGGCATAAATGATGCCCCGGCCTTGGCTTCTGCCGATGTGGGGATTGCCATGGGCACGGGAACTGATGTGGCAATTGAGGCGGCAGATATCACCATGGTAAGCAAAGACCTAAATTCAGTGGCAGGGGCAATTGAACTTTCGCGTAAAACCATGAGGACAATCAGATTAAATTTGTTTTGGGCTTTTGGATATAATACAATACTCATTCCGGTTGCCATGGGTGCCTTATTTCCATTTTTCCATATTCTGCTAAACCCAATTTTGGCATCAGGTGCCATGGCTCTTTCTTCGGTTTCAGTAGTCACCAATTCTTTACTTTTAAAGAGGATTAAGCTTTAATTAAAAGATGGATCTTTGGATAATTTTCCTGACCGGACTTACTGTGGGTGGTATTGGATGCCTGGCTGTACAGGGCGGACTTTTGGCTTCTGTCATAACTTCACGGGAAGAGGCGGATTTAGAAGCAGGAGGCCGCAGGAAACATAACATTTTCCCAACGCTTGCTTTTATATTGGCCAAGCTTATTGTTTATGTTATTTTAGGATTTGCCCTGGGGTTATTTGGCCAAGCCTTACAAATTTCAGAAACTGCAAGAGTTGTCATGCAGCTATTTGCCGGAATATATATGCTACTGGTGGCCTTTAATCTTTTAAATGTTCACCCGATTTTCAGGTATGTCATAATCCAGCCACCCAAGTTTTTGGCAAAACTTGTGCACAGTAGAGCTAAAAGCCAGGACCTTTTTGCTCCGGCCACAGTCGGGGTTTTGACGATTTTAATTCCCTGCGGGACCACTATTGCCATGGAAGCCTTGGCAATCTCTTCAGGCAACCCTTTTTTGGGCGCGGCTATCATGGGGGCGTTCGTTTTGGGTACTGCCCCGCTTTTTTTTGCAGTCGGTTTTATTACCACAGTTTTGGGAGATGCTTTCAAAACAAAGTTCTTAAGGCTGGCAGCCGTTTTGGTTATATACCTCGGGCTATCATCAATAAATTCCGCCCTGATTGTTTTAAACGCGCCGATAACTTCCCAAACCATAGTTGATGCTTTGCCTTTTGAGGTAAGGGTTGGGGGAGAGGAAATAAAAACCGTTGATTCAAATATTAAAATTGTGGACGGAGTGCAGGTAACTGACATCAAGGTTTTCCCCAATGGCTATAGCCCCAATTCCATTAAGGTGCAGGCCAATATTCCTGTCCGTTTAAATTTGATTCCGACAGGCGGTTATGGTTGTACTTCCGCTTTTGTTATTCCTTCTTTTAATATAAGGAAAAATTTATTGCAAAAAACTTCGGAAGTAGTAGAATTTACCCCAACAAAGGCGGGTAAGACTTATTGGACCTGCTCCATGGGCATGTATTACGGAACAATTGAGGTGATATAAAATGTCATCCTGATCCCGAGTAAAGTCGAGGGAGAAGGATCTCTCGCGTATGCGAGTTTCTCAGACGGGCTGAGAGATTTTTCGCTACGCTCAGAATGACAAGGATATTATGAAAAAGATTAAATTAAAAATTGAAGGTATGCATTGTACCTCTTGTGCCCTCTCCATTGATATGGATTTAGAAGACTTGGAAGGTGTCAAATCTGCCAATACTTCTTATGCAAAACAAGAAACAGAAGTGGAATACGATAAAGAAAAAATAGAATTGGAACAGATTCTGGATAAAATTAAAGAACTTGGGTTTACTCCTGCTGTGTTGTAAACTGGAAGTATGTTTGATTTAATTTCCATTGGTGATGCGGCGGTAGATTTATTTTTTCAGATCCATGATGCGGAGATTGAAATAGAAAAAGGGCAAAAGGAGTTATGTCTCCGTTTTGGGGATAAATTACCTGTTGATAAATACATGCAGGTTTTGGGGGGCAATAACCCCAATAATGCTGTGGGAGCAGCAAGGCTTGGCATGCGCTCGGCAGTTTATCTGAATATCGGTACTGATGAGATGGGAAAATTCACTCTGTCTAAATTAAAAGAGGAGGGGGTGGATACCCGTTATGTAAAAGTTTGTGAGGGGCAGGATTCCAATGTTTCAGCCCTTATTTCCTTTAAAGGGGAACGGACAATTTTAACTTACCATCAGGATTTTAAATACCAGTTGCCGGATCTTGACCGCGCCAAGTGGATTTATGTTTCATCTATGGGAAAATCTGCTATAGAGTGCAATTTAAACGGGCAGGTTGAAAATTATCTGGAAAGAACAGGAGCTTCTTTAATTTATAATCCCGGAACCTATGAGCTAAACTTCGGCATTAAAAAATTTGCCAGGCTTCTCTCCCTGACTAAACTTTTGATTTTAAACAAAGAAGAGGCGGAACAGGTTGTAGGCGGGATAAATATGAAAAAAATGTTATGCGGTTTGTTGGACTTGGGGTCGAAGATGGTAATTATTACTGACGGGAAAAATGGTTCTTATGGATTTAGTGGGGAAAAATATTATAAATTGGAGGCTTTTCCGGCAAAAGTGGTGGATATGACCGGGGCAGGGGACGCATATGCCACAGGAGTTCTGGCAGCCTTTTTCCATGGCAAAGATCTTGCTGAAGCCATGCGCTGGGGGGCAGCCAACGGGGCTTCGGTAGTAGAAAAGATAGGTGCTCAAGCAGGCCTTTTAACTTATGATAAAATACAAAAGATTCTAAAGGAGAATTCTAAAATTACTGCCGAAGAATTTATAAATAATGGCGGAACGAAAACCTGAGATTGCACTGGTTCAACCCAGATCCTTTCACACCTGGGAAGCTTTAAATATGGGCTATCTTGCGGCTAATTTAAGGGTAGCAGGATATGAGAATATTTCTTTCTACAGCGGTTTTTTTGACAGTGATAAGGAAATCATCGAGGGTTGTAAGGGGGCAGATATTGTAGGATTTTCGTGCACTTCTCCCCAGATGAGGCATGGTTTATTTTTAGCTGAAAAGATTAAAGGACCTAATAATCATATTGTATTTGGAGGTGTACACCCTTCGGCCTTACCTGATGAAACACTGGAAAATAAGTGTGTGGATGCAGTGGTGATAGGTGAAGGGGAACACGCATTTTTGGATATTGTCCGGGGAAATCATGAACTAAAAGTACAACAGCCATATATCGAGGATTTAGACAGTCTTTCTTTTCCTGATAGGAGAATTGTGAGGCAGGAACGCAATATTGCGGAGGCAGAAAGAGATAATCAAAAAAGAATTGCGGCAATTTTTAGCAGCCGCGGCTGTCCTTTTAGGTGTGTATTTTGCGCCAGTAATGTAATTTGGACAAGGCATGTCAGATTCCGCAGTGCAAAAAATATTGTTGATGAGTTTGAACAGGTGGTAAATGATTGGCAGATTGATTTTATGAAATTTAGCGATGATACTTTTACTTTGAGGAAAAAGTTGGTCCTGCAGTTTTGCGAAGAAAAACTCAAAAGGGATATTAAAACCGAGTGGGGATGCAATATCAGGGTGGATACAGCAGATGAGGAAATGCTTCGCGCCATGCATAAAGCCGGCTGCCGCGAGGTTTGGGCAGGGGTGGAAAGCGGCTCTCCAAAAATACTGGCAGATATGAAAAAAGGAATTACTCCTGATCAGATAAGAATTACATTTGAATTGGCAAAAGATATTGGGTTGTTTCGCCGGGCCTATATCTTATTGGGAATGCCCAATGAGGATATTGATGATATAAAATTAACTGAGCAGTTAATTGATGAAATTGATCCCGACATAGTGGGGTTTACTATTCTGGCACCATATCCGGGAACATGTTTTTATGATGAAAAAAAACATAGGGATATTGATTGGTCGGCTGTTGATGAATATGGTAATAAAATGACCCGGACATGTTATTTAACAAATGAGCAACTTCAAATCGAACATGATCGTTTGACAAAAAAATATGAAGATCGGCTGGCTTTCCGGAACCGTGCCATAGCAGGAGGTAAAAATGGAGGAGATTAAACTCTCTGGTCCGGATATTACTCAAAAAGAAAAAGATCTGATTGGTCAGGTACTTGATACCCCTGATTTGAGTATGGGCCCAATGCTTGAAAAATTTGAAGAGAGTATGGCTAGATTTATTGGCACAAACTATGCCGCAGGGGTAAGCAGCGGTACTGCCGGATTGCACCTGTGCATGATTGCGGCAGGAATTGGGGAGGGAGATGAAGTAATAACTACTCCCTTCTCTTTTATTGCCTCAGCCAATTGTATTCTCTATGAGAGGGCAAAGCCAGTTTTTGTTGATATTGAACAGGGGACTTTAAACATTGATGTGAGCGGGATTGAAGAAAAAATTACCCCTCAAACCAAAGCGATCCTGCCTGTCCATGCTTTTGGCCAGCCTTGCCGAATGGATGAGCTTCTTGTGGTTGCCCAAAAACACAAACTTTTAGTAATTGAGGATGCCTGTGAGGCAATTGGAGCAGAGTTTAAGGGCAAAAAAGCAGGTAGTTTTGGCGATGCGGCAGTGTTTGCATTTTACCCGAATAAACAGATGACTACAGGTGAAGGTGGAATTATTGTGACAAGTAACACGGAGTGGCGGGAATTATTTAAGAGCCTAAGAAATCAGGGCAGGGGTGAGGGAGGCGGATGGCTTGATCATATCCGTTTGGGCTACAATTACCGCCTTGATGAAATGAGCGCGGCCTTGGGGGTGGCACAGCTTTCCAGGATTGATGAGTTGCTGGAAAAACGCGAGAAAGTAGCTTCTTGGTACAATGAGCAATTGAACCGAATTGAAGGAATCAAAATTCCCTATATTGATCCAATGGTGACTAAAATGAGCTGGTTTGTGTATGTGATTCAACTTATGAATGGTAATCGGGATAAAGTCATGAATAACTTGCAAAAAATGGGCATTCCATCACGCCCATATTTTATCCCCATTCATCTCCAGCCTGTTTATGTCGAACGATTTGGTTATAAGATGGGTGATTTTCCTGTCACTGAAGAAGTGGGCCGAAGAACTCTGGCCTTGCCTTTTTATGGCAATTTATCAAAAGATAAAGTGACATACATTTGTGAATCTTTGCAAAAAGCTATTCAAGGCAAATAACAACCAGTATGTTATCATAAATTTATGACGGCAAGAGAGTGGCTTCAGAAGGCCAAAGATGAAAAGTTTGCCATTGGGGCGTTTAATGTGGGGAATCTGGAAACTTTTAAGGCCATAGTTTCTGCTGCTGCCAATAAAAAATCTCCCATAATTATTGAATCATCCCCCGGTGAAACTTCCTGGCTGGGTTCAGAAAACATTGTGGATTTGGCCCGTAATTTTTCTGCAGAATTTAGCGTTCCTGTTTTGGTAAATCTGGATCATACTGAAACTTTGGAAGATTGTCTGAAAGGCATTGAAGCAGGGTATGACATGATTCATTTTGACGGCTCAAAACTCCCGCTGGAACAAAATTTGGAAATTGCCAGAAAAGTGGTAGAAGCGGCTCACCAAAGAGGTTTAACTGTTGAGGTGGAAATGGACCATATCGGAGGATCATCGGAAATGCACGCTGGTTCCGTGGTAGATGATTTGGGTAAAGTACCTATGACTGATCCTGAAAAAGCGGCACTGTTTATGAGAGATAGTGGGGCTGACATCTTGGCTGTTTTTGTGGGAAATTTGCATGGGGTTTATAGTGCCGGGGACGAGAATATTGACATAGAAAGATTAAGACGGATCAATGAGGCTTCTGGTTGTCTTTTAAGTTTGCATGGGGCATCAGGCCTGCCCGATGACCAAGTAAAAGAAGCTATTCAAAACGGAATTGTCAAAGTAAATATCAACACTGAACTTCGTTTGGCCTTTAAAGAAGAGCTGACAAAAGTTTTGGCAGGGAGTCCGGACGAGGCAGCCATGTATAAAATTGAAAAGCCTGTTGTGGAAAGTATCCAAAAAGTGGTAGAACAGAAGATAGAGGTATTTGGTTCTGAAGGAAAAATATGAGCGATAAACTGGTAGATTATCTAAACCTCCGGCATAAGCCGGAGAATATTAACATCAAGCACAGGCAAAGCATTGGGTTTCAGGAAAGAGTCGCTCTTTGGACGACCAGACTGATTGGAACAATGTGGGCCGTTTATTTTGCCATTTTTATTATGGCTCTTTGGATGCTTTGGCAATCCTCATCAGATCTCCCTTTTGACCCATATCCTTTTGCTTTTTTACTTTTTATAGCCTCTGCCCTGCAGTTGCCGTTGATGTCTCTTATTATGGTGGGACAAAACTTATTAGGTAGACACACCGAGATGCGCGCAGAAGAAGAGTTTAAAACTACGGAATCAATTTATAAAGATATTGAAAAGATATTTATCCACCTTGATGAGCAGGATAAAAAATTAGAACAGGTAATTACGCTTCTTGGCAGAGTGCAAAAGAAGTGAACTTAGTGGACTATTACTTTTGTACCCGGATTATCAGTTGTGGCATGGGCAACATTTTGCCCGATATCTACCGTCGGTCCCGCCCATTCAAACAGTTTGGCAACAGATGAGAGGGGTGAGTTGACGCAGCCATGGCTCATCGGATGCCCGAAATTATTGTGCCAATAGGCCCCGTGAATAGCGTAGCCTTTATAAAAGAACATATTGTTTGGTACATTGGGCAGATCATAATAAGTGCCCATTTCTTTTGACCCGCCCTTCATCCGTTGGCTTCGAGTTTTGTGCCAAATCTGAAATGTCCCTTTCGGGGTAGGAGTCCAGAGCCCGGAAGAGATAGGGAATTCCAGGACGACTCTATTTCCTTCATAGGCTCTAAGCCTTTGTTCGTCAAGTGATACATCAATCCATTTTTCATCTTTGTCAGTATTTTCTGCCCCCAAAACTGTCGGGCCATCATTACTTATACTTTGTGCAAGGGACTCCGAATAAGCATAGGCCAGGGAAGTCCTGGGGTAATCAACGACCTGGTTATTAAAGATAGCTGCGGCGGTTTCCTCATCAAATTTTCCCGATGAGGACATAATTTCCTCAACACTGCAGCATGAAGTAGTGGAATCGTTGGTAATGCCAAGGCGGTAAAATATCACCCGCCGGATGGGCAGGTAAGAAAATACAATAAAAATTATGACAACAAGAAGTACTAAAGGCAGGAATTTATGCACCAGTTTCATTGTGGAGCAAATTGTTCCTGCCCGTCAAGTAGTGATACAATAGTTGAGCCAACATGCTTCGGGATAAATATCTTTTCAGGCTCCATTGGTTTCTGCGGTTCTGTTTAGCGGCAGGGGTGGTAAGTTTAGTGTGGATTTTTGTAGCATATTTTGTCCCGCAAATTTTACCGGAAGCAAAAGTGTCCAACCGGCAAAAATCAGGCATAATTTTTCGGAATGAAAGTTGGAGTGGAGAAATAACTATTACGGGGGATATTTGGGCAATGCCGGGAACACGCGTCAATATTATTCCGGGCACAAAAATTTCAGTCAGACGCTTGGGGGATATTTTTAATTTAGACTGGCTGCCGTGGCATCTGAAACAGGGTATGAATACGGAAGAAGAATGGATGGGGGTAAAAAACGGCGAATTTTTTTGGGATGAGCAGAATAAAATTTCCCTTTATTTTGCCAAAGTTTATGCCCTGGGGATGAAAGAACAGCCTATTATTATTGAAGCAGAAAACGCCACAGAGGAAACAAAAGTTGAATTTAATGTAATTTCAATTAAGGAAGGGATTGTAAGTTTCGGCAAATTATCGAATTACCGCAAGATGTCGCTCGGCAATAAAGTTACCGTGCGGGATTCACGCCTTAGTAATACAGGTGAATGCAGCCTCTGTGCCGATCGCACCAGCCCAACTATTTATAATAACATTTTTGAAAGTGCAGTCAGAGCATACATCACGGTTGATGGCGGCAGTCCCAAGATTTCAAATAACTTATTTACAGTATCAAAAGGCAAGGGAGTTATAGTGGATCCGGAGCGTTTTGGCGCACCTCTTATTTACTATAACAACTTTGAAATGCCGGGGAGTGTTGCTCTGGAATTTACAGGCGGGGGAGAGGGGATAGGGGGAACAGTTATTCTCAATAGCTTTTCCGGCGGCAGCATCATTGAAATTCCGTGTGATTCTAAAGTACAAATTGCCCAAAACTCCATTGTGGGGGTACTAAGATTTGCCCATTCCGGCAATTGTGTAGGCAGCCTGATTTTGGGAGCGAATTTTTGGCAGACTACGGATAAAGAGGCGATTTTCCGCGAAAAGATTGTTGATAAGGAAAAACGGTTTGAAGTACTGATCCCGGCAATTTTATCAACTCCTCCTGCGGACATTGGCAGACTAAAAGAATGAGGTATATACGCAATATGTTGCGTATTGACAAAGAGATACTACTATATGTTAAGTTAGATAAACCACCATTTTTTTTGAATGAAGTGCCCATTTTGTGAGAGTGTCCTACACCGTGTAGTAGATAAAAGGCCGGTTGCGGGTGTGGGTGAGATTAGGCGGAGGCGTGAATGTTTAAAATGCGGCAGGCGTTTTACAACTTATGAGAAAATTGCTGGAGTGGAGCTGATGGTTATTAAAAAAGACGGTAGGAGAGAGGCCTTTAATAAGGAAAAACTGACGGCAGGACTTATTAAAGCGCTGGAAAAAAGACCGGCTCTGATACGTGCGCAGGAAGTGACGGACAAAATTGAAAGAAAGATCCGGCGCAAAGGTAATCAGCAGATTGCTTCCAAGGCTATTGGCAGGATGGTTCTTGCAGAACTTAAGAAGCTGGATAGTGTGGCATACCTCCGGTTTATGAGCGTTTACAGGCAGTTTTCCCGCCCGGATGATTTTACGAAAGAAGTGAGGGCTCTTTTATGAAAAGAAAAATACAAAAATCAGTCAATTTGCAATTGACAGTAGCAAGGTCTAAACAAAAGGTTAGTAATGGTCATGCTAAAAATGTTAAAACATACAGCCGGGAGGAGGTTTGGGAAATTGGTAAAAATATCCTGTCTGTGCCAAAAGATTTACCGGAACCTACGCTTTCCGAGACAGCCATCTATATTGGCAAGACCAGATATGCCAGAAGAAACGCTCAAAGTGAACCCGAAGAGAATGCCGGAGAGATGTTTTGGCGGGTGGCCTTTAATATTGCCTGCGCCGATTTGCAATTTGATTCAAATAAAGACCACTTTCTTACAACAGCCAAAGAATTCTACTGCGCCATGGCCCTGCAAAAATTTATCCCCAATACCCCAACTATGCTCAATGCCGGGAAACCCATGCAACAGTTATCTGCCTGTTTTGTCCTGCCGATCGAAGATGATATGCGCTCGATTGCCCAAACTCTAGTTGACATGGTGATGATCCATAAATCCGGTGGAGGGACTGGATTTTCTTTTTCCCGCCTCCGGCCCCATGGGGATACAATTGCTTCATCGGGCGGGACAACAGTCGGTCCGACATCATTTTTACAGGCTTACAATGATGTGACTTCCCAAGTAAAACAAGGTGGGGTAAGACGCGGGGCAAACATGGGGATTTTGCACATTACCCATCCTGATATCCTGCGTTTTGCAGTAATGAAAGTGGATGAATTTTCCCTGACTAATTTTAATATTTCTGTTTCTGTAACAGAGGACTGGATGGAACAGGTTAAAAAAGACGGCAAATATGTTGAAAAAGAGCCTGATTGGAAAAGCGTTATTGAAGAAATAAGGGAAGCAGAGGCTATCCGTGATGTTGATTTAAAATTGAAGAGAGTGGAAGACGCAGTTAAAAAATTGTATGAGGCAACCCGGGCCACTCACGAAGATGAAGGATATGAATTGATAAACCCCAGAAACGGCACAGTGACAGACCGCCTTAATGCCAAAAAAGTATTTCTTTTGATTACTGAACTGGCCTGGCATTTTGGCGATCCGGGGATGATTTTCATGGACCGCATTAATAATTCCCGCGCCAATCCAACCCCCAATTTAGGCACGATTGAATCCACGAACCCCTGTGGGGAGCAACCGCTCCTGCCTTATGATGCCTGTAATTTAGGGGGCATTAATGTGGGGAAGCATGTTAAAGACGGACAAATCGACTGGGAACTTTTGGGTGAAACTGTCAAACTGGCAGTGCACTTTTTGGACAATGTTATAGAAATGAGCAGGTATCCAATTCCGGCTGTCAATGAAATGACCCAAAAAATAAGAAGAATGGGCTTGGGAGTGATGGGTTTTGCTGATCTTTTGGTACAGCTTGGGGTAGGTTATAACACTGAAGAGGGCTTGCGCGTTGCGGAAGATGTGATGGAATTTATCACCCAAACTGCCCGTACCTCAAGCGTTGGGCTTGCTAAAACAAGAGGTGCTTTCCTTGCCTGGCCGGGATCCATATATGATTCCAAAAGCCCCTATTTTCGGGGCGAAAGCTTAAAACCCCGCAATGGAGCGCTTACTACAATTGCCCCCACCGGTACTACCTCAATGTTGGCTGATGCCTCCTCCGGCATTGAACCATATTTTGGTGTTGCTTATGCCAAAAATACCATTGAAGGAAAAAGGCTTTTTACCACCAACCCTTTCTTTTTGAAAATGGCAAAGGACGAAGGTTTTTATTCTGACACACTTCTTGAAAAAATCGAAAAAAACCACGGATCAGTCCAAGGTATAGCAGAAGTTCCTCTTAAATGGCAAAAAATATTTGTGGTGGCCCACGACATTACTCCGGAGTGGCATATTAAGATACAAGCTGCTTTCCAAAAACATGTTGACAATGCCATTTCCAAAACTGTCAACTTCCCTAACAGCGCAACTGTGGAAGATGTGCGCTCTGCTTATACGATGGTATATGAAACAGGCTGCCGCGGGATAACTATCTACCGTGACGGCTCACGGGAAAAACAGATTTTGGAGATTAAAAAGGAAGGTTCATATTATGACCAGTTAATGGGGAAAACCGTATCTAAACAGGAGGGGATGGCTGATAGTTTAGGTAAAAGACCGATGGTTCTTCGGGGCCGGACCTATAAGGTTAATACGCCTGTTGGTGAAGCTTTTATTACTATCAATCGGGACAGTAGGGATCAACTCTTTGAGGTGTTTGTGACAATCGGCAGGGCCGGGATGCATACGTCGGCTGATGCGGAAGCAATCGGGAGACTGGTTTCTTTGGCTCTCCGCCGGATTTCCCGGACCGATGCCAACTCCATTGCCAGAAAAATTGTCGGACAATTGCGGGGAATCGGAGGTTCATCCCAAATAGGTTTTGGCAAGGACAGGGTAATGAGTTTGGCTGATGCCATAGCTAAGGCTCTGGCAGAAGAGTTAGCCCTTTTGGAGTCAAAAAAGCCCAAAGAAAGTCAACCGGAACCTTTACCCCTCAATCTTGTTGTGGAAAGTAATAGCGAGAATAATAATAATTCTCCGATATTCGATAACCGATATCCGAAGTCCGAAATTGCTGACCTTTGCCCGGAATGTGGCCAGGCCACATTTGTTTTTGCCGAAGGTTGCAAAAAATGCCATTCCTGCGGCTATTCAATGTGCTAAATTAATTAACTGCAGGGTTGATTGACAAAATTACCAAAATAATTAATAATTAAATCCATGGTGACTCCAGTTAAGGTAGCTAAAATTCTGGGAGTTTTATTGGTGATTAGTAGTGCACCTCTCTTTGTGAGCACAATCAAATCATTTGGTTCCGGGCAGGTAGATTTATTTGGTTTAACATTTTATTTAGTGATAGCCATTTTTACATTGGCAATCGGATTAGGGTTGTATAAATCTAAAACTTGGAGTGTCTTTGGATTAGGTGCTTTAGGAATATTTCAGTTAGTAATGTTACTTCTTTATGCACCAAGCGAAGAACTTGTTTCTCCAATTTCCTGGCTTAGAATAGTGATATATATAGGACTTTTTATCTGGTTTTATTCTAGTAGAAAACGTTTCTCCTAAAATTTATTAAATTAAATGCACGATTATGTTTTAGCTTTCCGCCTCAAGGGTGTCAGCATGAATCCTTAGGTGTCAATACAATCCACCTCCGAGGTGGACGCACGAATCATGAATTAAGCTTCAGCATCCAGTAGCTGGTGTTTTATAAATTCAAGTTCTTGGGCATATCCTATTTGGTCTAAAACAAATTGCTGGTAATCACTAGGATTTTTGAAGAATCCCAGTATTGGATCTTTGAGACAAACGCCACTTTTTATTGGATCGAGAAATTCTCTATATGAAGACCATTGATAGTGGTCAGGTTGTTTGACTAAACCGGAAACTACGGGATTAAGGTGAATATAGCGGGAGACATGCACGAGCTGTTCATCACTTTCCATGAGGACTGCCTTAAATTCTCCCTGGAATAGGGGGCCAACCCGGGTATGTTTAGTATTGTAATATTTGGTGTAACTATTACTAAGTTTGCTGGTAAATTCAGTTATGCCCCGATCCGTATTTTGTCTGAGCAACAGATGGAAGTGGTTGGGCATTAAACAGAAAGCTATGATTTCGATAACTTTTTGGGATTCATCCAGTTTGTTAGATAAGGGTGAGGGGAAACGGGAAAATCTTGGTTTGGGCCCGAGTATTTGGTAATATTTTAGTGTCTTTAAGAACCTCTGGTAATCGCGTTGGGTTTCAAAAATAGATCGTTTTTCACTCCCCCTATTAAATATGTGGTAAAAATAGCCGTTAGAAAATGGAAATGTTCTCGATGGCATTTGACCCTAGCATAATCCCAAATTCCGCAGGTGTCAAGCTAATCCACCCCAAGGGTGGCAGCATAAATCCTGCATGAAAGTTGTATTATTATGGGCATGGTCATTGTTTATACAGGTGACGGGAAGGGGAAGACGACTGCAGCTTTGGGACTGGCTATCCGCGGGGCGGGGTACAATAAAAAAATTCTCATTGTTCAGTTTGGCAAAAATACTTTTTCCGGGGAACTTAAATCCCTTAAGAAATTAAAGATTAAAATTATTCAAGGAGGTAAGGGGTTTGTGGGGATTTTAGGTGATAAATTTTTACCGGCAGAACACAAAAGGACAGCGCAGGAAACTTTTAAAAAACTTTATAAAGAAACTGTTTCCGGCAAGTGGGATATTGTGATTGCCGATGAAATTTTAGGAGCCTTAAAATGCAAATTCCTATTATTGCCTCAAGTTTTGGACCTAATCAAAAATAAGCCTGGAGAGTTGGATATTGTTTTGACCGGCCGGGGAGCACCCAAGGCAGTTATCGCGAAAGCTGATCTTGTAACCGAGATGAAAAGTATTAAACATCCATATGAAAAAAATATTCCGGCCAAAAAGGGGATTGATTTCTAAAATCTCATAGAAAAATATATTTGGGGTATTGCCAAATTTTAGCACTCATGTTAATATACTGCTAATGAACAATTTTACAGCATCCAACCCATTGCCTGACAGATTGCCTTTGGTACCTCTCCGTGATGTAGTAATGTTTCCCGGAACAACTTTACCGATTGCTTCTGGCCGCGCCAAATCAAAAGCAGCCTTGGACCAGGTTTGGTCAGGCAGTAAAATGATAGTTTTTGTTACTCAAAAGAATGCCCGCATTGATGACCCTGGTGAAAAAGATTTATACCAGGTTGGTACTATCTGTTTGGTGAAGCGAATGATTAAAAACCCGGAAGGTGATTATACAGTTTCCGCCGAAGGAATCAGTAAAGTTTTCATTAAAAAATTTACCCTGTTTGAGCCATATCTCGAGGTAGAAATTGAAGAAATTCCCGAACTTTATGCCAAAACCGAAGAAACAGAAGCCTTGGTCAGAACAGTCAAGGAACAATTCCGCCGTTTTTTAGACCTTGGAGGCAGCCCGGTTTTTGATCCCGGAGCGTTGTCTAATTGGGCAACCAACTGGGCCCTCATTTCCCAAAATGATGATCCGAATTTGTTAGTCAATTCAATTTCCCAGGCTGTTGAATTTAAAACTATTGATAAACAGCAAATTCTGGAAATGGTATCCGTGGTGGAAAAGCTGCAAAGGCTGTCGGAACTTCTGGCCAAAGAAATTAAAATTTTAGAAATTCAGCAAAATCTTTCTTCTAAAACCCAGGAACGTGTTTCCAAAATGACCCGTGAAGCCATCTTGCGCGAGCAGATGAAAAGCATTGAAGAAGAATTGGGGATGGAAGAAGGGGGAAGCACTGAAATAAAAGAATTTGAAGCCAAGATTAAAAAATCCGGTATGCCCAAAGAGGTACGGGAAAAAGCCGTAAAAGAACTGGCATCCCTGGCCAAAATGTCGCAATATAATCCTGAAGCCTCCTATAAAAGAAATTACCTGGAATGGCTGACAGACCTTCCCTGGGAAATTAAGGATAAAGCCCAGGTTGATATTAAGAAGGCGGAAAAAGTTCTGGATGAGGATCACTATGGTTTGAACAAAGTTAAGGAACGAATTTTAGAATATCTGGCTGTCCACAAACTTTCCGGTAAGATGAAGGGCCCGATACTTTGCTTTGCCGGCCCACCGGGAACCGGTAAAACTTCCATTGGAAAATCGATAGCCCGGGCGCTGGGCCGCAAGTTTGTCAAAGTTTCCTTAGGCGGTATGCGGGATGAGGCGGAAATCAGGGGGCATAGGCGTACTTATGTGGGTGCTATGCCGGGCAGGATTATCCAGGGGGTTAAACAGGCAGGTACTACTAATCCTGTTTTTATGCTTGATGAGATTGACAAACTGGGAATGGATTACCGGGGTGATCCGTCTGCTGCGCTCCTTGAAGCATTGGATCCGGAACAAAACTCTGCTTTTTCCGACCACTACCTGGAGGTGCCATTTGACCTGTCTAATGTTATTTTTATTACCACGGCCAATATTTTGGATACTATTCCTCCGGCACTTCGCGACCGTCTGGAAATTATCCGTTATGCAGGCTATACTGAAGATGAAAAATTCCATATTGCCAAGAAGTTTCTTATCCCCAAACAAATTGAAACTCACGGGTTAAAAAATAAACAGCTTGAGTTTAGTGATGAAGGCATCAAAGATATAATTGAAAAATACACCCGTGAAGCAGGCGTCCGGGGGTTAGAGAGGGAAATTACCGCCATCATCCGTAAAATTGCCCGCAAAATTGCTGAAGGAAGTAAAGAAAAGGCTTTTAAAATTGGGCCTGATGATGTGAGAAAACTGTTAGGCCCTGCCAAATTTACCCCGGAACTGGCTGAAGTGGAAGATATGGTGGGGACATCAACCGGTTTGGCCTGGACTGAAGCCGGAGGGGATATTATGTTTATCGAGGTAACTTTAATGCCGGGCAAAGGACATTTGCTTTTAACAGGACAATTGGGTGATGTGATGAAAGAGTCGGGACAGGCAGCTATGTCATACGTCAGGGCTCATTGGCGGGAGTTTGGCTTGCCGGAAAACTTTTTCCAGAAAATGGATGTGCATGTTCATGTACCGGAAGGGGCAGTGCCAAAAGATGGACCGTCAGCTGGAATTGCTCTGACAACGGCGATTGTTTCCGCTTTAAGTCGCATTCCGGTTAAAAAAGATGTGGCTATGACAGGAGAGGTGACACTGCGGGGTAGGGTTTTGGAAATTGGAGGCTTGAAGGAAAAGGTTTTGGCCGCGCACAGGGCCGGAGTTAAAACCATCATTGCTCCGGAAAATAATAAAAAAGACTTGGAAGATATTCCGGAATTTGTCCAAAAAGACCTAAACTTTGTCTTTGTCAAACATATGGATGATGTCCTGCATATGGCCTTAACCCGGATGCCTGCTCCAAAAAGAATGAAATCTTTACCCTTCACTCCCTCCCCAGCTCTGGCTTAAAGAATTCTTTAAAATCTGGTATAATTTAGGCATGAGTGAAATCAGATTGTGTACAGAGAAGGCTTTAGATGTTTTGGCGGATGTATATGTAAAGGCTTATGCGTCCGTTGATGTTGGTGAAAAATGGGATCAGGAAAGTGCCCATAAACTTCTTCAATATTGGTTGAAACGCCAGCCAGATTTATTTTTTTTAGCCGAAACTGATAGTAAAATTGTTGGTGGTTTTGTTGCTGGAATAAAACCGTGGTGGGATGGAAATCATCTAGTTGACGGGGAAATATTTGTAGATCCTGGTTATCAGGGAAAAGGCGTGGGGAGCGAGTTATCAAAAGTGATGTTCGGAACGGCTATGGAAAAATATGGGGCTAGAATATGGGACGCTTTTACCTTCAGAAAACCCGATTTTCCTAAGGGATGGTATCAGAAATTAGGGTTTAAGGAAGTGAAGGAATGGATGATGATTAGTGGCGATTTGGAAAACGCGCTTGAAATTCTGGGGAAATAATCCTAATCCCCGATACAAAAAGTTCACGATCATGAAGATAATGAAAATTAAAAAGGAAATTTTGGTCTACCGTCAACGATTGGATATTTTGGAATGGCACCTTGCATTGTAGAAAAGGCATTAAAACTTTCCCTTCTTATATTCCAGGCAATTTTTTCAACTTCATCCGGAGTGTAATTGGGAAATTCATTTCCCGGCAGGTCATGTCCAAGAACTCGGAGCATATATTCTACTAACCTCCCGCAGCAAACTGTAGGGTAATCTTCATTAAATGAAAGATGTATGCCTCCAAGTTGACGCGATCTTATTTCAGGTGCTGAAAAATGGTCGTCCGTATCTTCATAATCCATATCAGTAAAACCCCAACCGAAGATTATTTTATAAACAAAAGTTGGTTCTTGGGTGTGTTTTAGGCGATAATCCAAAATTCCTTTCGGAAGTTGGTCAAGATAGGGGAGCTCGGCGGCTTGGGGTGTTGCTATAACAAAAACAGCCAGAGGCTGACGGATACTTCCCAATTCTCTTGCTAGATCTTCTGCTACTGGTTGAAGTTGGGAAGATTTTTCAACTTTTTCTGCGTCTCTTATAAAAAAATGGGCAAGCACGGGAGCCCCGACAAAGTAAGATGTTCTAAGAAAAGTTTGGTAGTCTGAATCATCACACATTTGTCTACCAAACCATGCGGTGAGTATCCCTACTTGATTTTTGGGGACAGTTTTTCCTTTTAAGGCGCGACAGGATGTTTCATAAATAGCGAGTTGTTTCCCTGAATCTTGTGCCTCAAATTGTGGCATGGTGTGGATGTTACTACAAAATGTGTGAATTTACAAGTTTGCAACCCTTTTGTAGATCTACCACTTTCAAAAAGTTTACGATCGTGAAGATAATGGAATCCTAGAATTTGTTCTCTGATATAATTTGAGTAAGTTAGTTTGAATTGACAAGAATTAGGGTAAGTAATAAAGTGGAACTACTATTATGGATGCGCAATTTAAGAAGGATCTCATTGATATTTTGGGCCGGGAATTTGATAAAAGGTTTGCAAAAAAATTTCAGGAGGTCAGGGAGGCGTTAGGTAAGGATATGATTCAGGTTTTTAACCAAGGTTTCGATTCACTTGTTCTCCCCCAATTTGAAGATATTGATAAGAATTTCACCGGCATAAAGAGGCGGTTGGATAGTTTGGAAGACAGAGTTGGCGTCATTGACCGGAAACTGGATAGTATGAATAATAAATGGATAGATTGTGATTTCAGATTGAAAAAGATTGAACGTATCCCTGTTATAGCTCATCAGATAAAAAAATAAAGAGATTTTTATTTCCCTCCTTGACGAGGATTGCCCTGGCATAGTAAATTATGGCTAGGATATGATTACAGGTTATCTAAATTATTTTATCTGGGGGGCAGGTGGAGCTGCAATTATTTATGGTCTAATTTTAGCAGGTTGGGTTTTAAGGCTTCCCTCAGGTGATGATAAAATGAAGGCTATTGCCTCGGCTATTCAAGAGGGGGCTTCGGCTTATTTGACCCGCCAATACATGGTGGTTGCTGCAATTGCCGCTGTGTTGGCTGTAGTCCTCTATTTTACTTTTGGTATTCCTTCTGCAACAGGGTTTTTAATTGGAGCGTTTTTGTCTGCACTGGCCGGTTTTATTGGCATGAATGTGTCGGTGCGGGCCAATGTCAGATGTGCCGAGGCTGCCAAAACGGGTTTAGCCAAGGCTTTTGATGTAGCCTACAAAGGTGGAGCAGTGACCGGGTTTTTGGTGGCGGGCTTAGCGCTTTTGGCAGTTTACGGGTTTTACCAATACACGCTTGATTTTAAGGGTTTGATTGCTTTGGGTTTTGGAGGATCCTTAATTTCGGTTTTTGCCCGTTTGGGTGGGGGAATTTATACTAAAGGTGCGGATGTGGGAACGGATATGGTAGGAAAAATTGAAGCGGGTATTCCGGAAGACGATGCACGAAACCCGGGGGTAATTGCGGATCTTGTGGGGGATAATGTCGGAGATTGTGCCGGCATGGCAGCCGATATTTTTGAGACATTTATTGTGACGGCCATTGCAGCAATACTTTTGGGTCAGCTTTTAATGCCGGGATACGGACGTAATGTCTCATACCCAATGGCAATTCTGGCAACAGCCATCTATACCTCAATCGTGGGTAGTATGTTTGTAAAACTTACCGGCAAGAAAATTATGACTGCCCTGTATATGGGGCTTGGTGTAACAGTGGCTTTATCTGCCGTCCTTTTCTACTTTTTGACCATGAGGATTATGGGAGATAACCCCTGGTATTCTCCTTTGAATCTATACCTTTCGGCCCTGATCGGGCTTTTGGTAACTGCCGGGATGATGGTTATCACGGAGTATTACACCGGCACCAAATTTAATCCGGTCAAGCGCCTTGCCCAGGCTTGTAGCACAGGGCATGCGACTAATGTTATTGCCGGGCTGGCCTTATCAATGCAATCAACTTTTGCGCCAATTATCCTAATTTCTGCAGCGATCTTTGCAGGACATCTGTTGGCCGGGCTTTACGGCATAGCACTGGCTGCTGTTGCCATGTTGGGCCTGGCCGGAATTGTAGTAGCAATTGATGCTTTCGGGCCAATTACTGATAATGCCGGGGGCATAGCCGAGATGGCAGGACTGCCGGAAAAAGTCAGGGACAATACAGATCCTTTGGATGCGGTGGGAAACACTACAAAGGCTGTTACTAAAGGTTATGCTATTGCCTCGGCAGGTTTGGCTGCCCTGGTTCTTTTTGCAGCTTATTCACAGGAATTTGCCGCCATGGGTAAAGTCCTGAAATTTAGCCTTGATGATCCCCTAGTAATTATCGGGCTTTTTATTGGTGGAGCCCTGCCGTATATTTTTGCCTCGTTTGCCATGGAAGCGGTGGGAACTGCCGGTGCGGCTGTGGTTGAGGAAGTCAGGCGCCAATTTAAGAAAATTAAGGGAATTATGGAAGGAACAGCCAAACCTGACTATGCGGCGGCTGTTAAAATTGTGACCAAAACTGCACAGCGGGAAATGATTGTTCCAGCCCTTATTCCGGTAGTTGTGCCTGTTGTAGTGGGAATTGCTTTGGGACCAGTTGCCTTGGGTGGACTCTTGATGGGCACAATTATTACCGGCCTTTTTGTGGCTCTTTCCATGACCACCGGCGGCGCAGCCTGGGATAATGCCAAAAAATACATTGAAGCAGGACACATGGGTGGTAAAGGTTCTCCCGCGCATCAGGCAGCTGTAACTGGTGATACCTGTGGTGACCCTTATAAAGATACCGCGGGCCCTGCCATTAACCCAATGATTAAAGTGGCCAATATTGTGGCCCTGCTCCTTGTTCCATTTCTAAAGTAGCGCGTAGGGGATTTGAACCCCTGATTTTCGGAATGAGAATCCGATGTCCTAGACCAGCTAGACGAACGCGCCTTTTATTAATTTCTCCAAGGCCTTTCTGCTTTTTAAAGATTTTAAATAGTATTCTCTCTTTTTTGCTTCAGATAAGGTTTCATATTGTTCTTGATACACAATTCTAAAAGGGCCTTTATTTTTAGTGTAACGAGATTGGCCACTATTATGTTTTTTGATTCTGTTTTCAATGTTCGTTGTGCTACCTATATAAAATTTACCATCCTTTTCGCGTTGTAAGATATAGGTTGTACACATTATGTCCTAGGCCTCTAGTCCCGATACGCTTCGCTATCGGGATCCCGATGAAAACTATCATCGGGAACGATGGAGCCAGACCAGTAAATTCTACCAAAATTTTGTCTCCCGTACCACCCGCGTCAACGTTGACAATTGATCATGTTTCGATTAAAATTGTCTGCCAGTACGGGAAATTACAAATGGCAAAAATTAGCAGGTCTTCTGATACTGCTCATGTAACATATTTAACCCCAGAAGGGCTAAAGGAGGCACGTGCCGAACTTGAATTCCTTAAAAATGAAAAAAGAGCCCAGGTTGCAGACCGGATTCAAAAAGCCCGGGAATTGGGGGATGTTACGGAAAATGCCGAATATGATGCAGCCCTTGATGAGCAAACTTTAATTGAAAACAGGATTATTTATCTGGAAGATGTACTTCGTAGTGCTAAAGTTATTTCTCACCCTTCCGGCAGTGATTTTGTGGTGATCGGTTCGACTGTCAAGGTGGAAATGGATGGGGAAGTTGACGAATTTACAATTGTGGGTAAAATGGAAGCCAATCCGGGTAAAAAGAGGATTTCCAATGAATCCCCGGTCGGCCAGGCATTACTTGGAGCAAAGTTTGGAGATGTGGTTGAAGTTTCAACACCGATCGTTCGCTATAAAGTGAAGGTTTTGCAAATTAAATGAAAAATCAAAGCGACTACATAAAAATATTTGATATAGAAACTCCTTATTTGGCTAAAGAAGAAAAAGTGGTTTTGGATAAACTTGTTGATGCTGCCAAACTTGTATCTAAAGTTTACGCAAAACAAATACAAGAGGGATTTTATCCGGCTGATGCGACTCGTAAAGAAATTGAGAAAGCAGCTTCTGGTAACCCTGACATTTTGTCGCCGTTTACATTTGTTGGTAGGGATGAAAAAGGAGGTCTGGTTGCTATCCCGTACCATCAAAAATACCACGATCTTATTGTGCCTGTTGCACGGAAGCTGAACGAAGCAGCTGAATCTGCCGTTTTGCCTCGTGATTTTCAACAAGCGCTTGTCATACAGGCAAAAGCGCTACTTTCCGGTGAATATCACAAAGCCCAAATGGCCTGGATGAAGATAAAACCATATAGTTTGGATATTGTCATTGGCCCCATTGAACGAAATGAAGATAATCTATTTTTTACCAAGCGCTCTTATGAAGCTTGGGTGGGGATTTTAAGTAAGGACGTCTCTGAAAGGATTAGCCTCTTAAAAGATACTGTTTTTTCCGCCAGAAGACAAATTTTAGTCTCGGAAAAAGTGGACTTTATGGATAAGGTACAATTTCGGGCCGAGCGGGTAGCGGTATTTGCAGGAATGATTGCCAATTATAGTTATACTGCTACAACGTTGCCAAATGACATTGATCTTTTGGAAAAATACGGCAGCGAAACATGGATTTTTCTGCCTTCAATCAGGGAAAATTTTAAAAATTGTCAATATCCGGTTTTTAACGCAATATTTGCTCCTTTTTTCAAAAATTCATTTACCAAAGACACATTACACCGCGGGTATTTATTAATTGCTTCTTTCCACGAAATTGCCCGGGTTTTAATCAGGTACCGTTTTGCTGTTGACAGAATGAAAGAGTTTTACCCTGTTTTCAATGATGCTGCTGTTGAAGCATTGGGAGTAAAAATGGCCGGTATGCTGCTTCTAAAAGATGCCATTTCCCAGAAAGAAATGGAGGCGATTTTAGTAATGTTTTTAATAAGGCTTTTTGACGGGTTTTTGGAACCAGAGGAAAAGAAAATAGGATTTGGGCCTTTAATATTAGGTAATACAATTTTGATGAACTCTCTAATTTCGTCAGGGGCTTTGAAAATTACCAGAGAAGGCATTTCCTGGCCTAATTTTACCAAGATGTTTATTGCCGTATCTAATATAGCCGATACTTTAGAAAAAATTTTGGCAGAGGGTACTTACAAAGATGCCCAGGATTATATGAATAAACATTCTTCGACTGCGGTTTTTAAACACTTCATTCCCTCCCTTAAAACTTTACGCTGCTAGTAAAAAGCAGTATAATTAGCCCTTAATAACTATCACAATGATAACAGAACAAAGATTACCTATTCAGGAATATGAGGTGGAGATTAGAAATCCTCTTGTGGAGGAAATTGTGGAAAGGTTGAAAGAGCCAACCCGGTTAGTGGGGAATTGGTATATGAAGGTGGCAAATCCAAATTTTTGGTATGGTCGGGCTTTTCCCGGCGATTTTCAGGACAGACAAACGCTTGAAAACTTCAAAGAAAAATTTAATATGCGTTCAGTTGGAAAGCCTGAATTAAAAAATCCTTATACTTTTATTGATAGCAGATGGCGTCCGCGCTCAATAAATGAACTTAGTGGGGTAAAAGAACTTTTAGAGATGATCAGCCAGCGGCTTGTTCCTATATCAGAGTTAATTAAAAGAACAACTAATAGTCATAATTATCAGACGTTTGCTGATTATTTATACAGAACGGCCGAGGCGCTTCCGGAGGGCAGATTTGATGATATTATGATTGACTTTTTGCGGCTACCGGCGCAGTTTGGGATAGGCTGGATGGCATTGCCTGTTGAGAATTATGATGATCCTTTGGGAATTAAAGCATCGCCACAAGGTTTTTTGTCAAGGACAAACTGGCGGCAGACGAGGCGAACAAATAGAGATATTGGAGAATATAGAAAAGTTGCCAAAGATTTATTTGGGGAGCTGCCGGTTGACGCAAAAGTTGTAGTTGCCCAAAGCATTATCAATAGCGGATTTTTGGGCCGGGAGGATAAAGTGTTTTCAGCATTTAATATTCCCAATGACCCTGAAATTTCAAAAAGGGCAGGGAACACCGTCATCTATATTTTTCCCAATAAAATTGCCGCTAAAAATGAAAAAAAATTATCTCCTGCGATAAATCGTCTGTGCGGTGTGGAAAGTTTGCCAAAAAATATAGAAACATTTGTTGTGCCCCACGAATTTTCCCATGGCTACCGGCCGGAAGGTGAAGCCGACAGACTTGGGGCCTATCGTTCGCATATCCGGGAAGGTTGGGCCAACCGCAGGGCGATCATACTGGCGTCATCGTCCATGTTCCCCGCAGGACATCTAGAAAGTGCCGTTGTGGGGCATCTGGCTTTTGCCTGTGAGGATATTAGTCAAGACTTATCCAGAGTTGTATTTGACCCGTTTGGCCGAAACCAGCCTGATTTAAATAAGTTATTGGAATATGATGCTTATACTTTGGATGCATATTTGGTTTTGCGCCGGGCCTTCTTGGAGCGAGCGATCAGGAGCCCTTTTGGAACAATAGATTATAATAAAATTGTACGTTTAGCAGCGGAAACGGAACCGGTTTACGCTGACTTGGCAAAAAACGGGACAGAACACTCTGTAAAACAGGCTTTAGGGGAAATGGTTGATACCAAGAGACATTTCTTTCTATTCCTCCCGAATTTGCAGGCTTCGTTTTCTCTGCTTTTTGAAAAATTTAAACCGCCAGTGGCTTCTTAATCCCTTCCAAAAAATACCCTTCTAAGCTATACTTTAGGCATGGCACTAGAAAATTTGCAGAAAGAACGGCTTAAGAAATTAAAAAATATTGAAAAGTTGGGAGTAAATCCATACCCCTCTAAAACTGTCCGTAAGCAAACTACGGCGGAGGCCCGGAAAATGTTGGGTAAAAAAGTAGCAGTGGCAGGGCGTCTTCGTTCTCTTCGTCCACATGGCAAAATTACTTTTGCAGATCTGGAAGATGCCACAGGTAAAATCCAATTATTCTTTTCCCAAAATGAGTTACCAGATAAATATGATTTTTTAAATAATTTAGATTTGGGGGATTTTCTGCAGGCAGAAGGAGAAATTTTCAAAACCCAAGCAGGGGAAATAACTATTAAAGTTTCTTCCTTCCAACTTTTGACTAAAACTTTACTTCCTTTACCTTCGTCCTGGTATGGTTTGAAAGATGTCGAAGAAAGGTACAGAGAACGCTATGTTGATCTGATTATTAACCCGGAAGTAAAACATGTCATGGAAATAAGACATAAGGTTATAAGATTTATCAGAAGTTTTCTTGAAAATAACGGGTTTGTAGAAGTAGAAACCCCGGTTCTTCAACCAATTTACGGTGGTGCTACAGCCAAACCATTTCTAACAAAACATAATGCATTGGGTGCAAATTTTTATTTAAGGATCGCAGATGAGCTGTATCTGAAAAGATTGATGGTGGCAGGGTTTGAGAAAATTTTTGAAATTGCCAAAGATTTTCGTAATGAGGGAATTGATCGCCAGCATAGCCCCGAGTTTACCATGCTGGAATTTTATTGGGCCTATGCTGACTATGAAGATTTGATGCGACTGACAGAGGAAATGATTTCAAAGCTGGTCAAAGAAATTCATGGAAGTTATAAATTTGAATATGAAAAAATTGATCTTGATTTTTCGCCTCCTTTTAAAAGGGTAACCTTTAATGAATTGATTAAAAAATATTGTGGGATAGACTTGGATAAGATAAGAGATGAAGATATTCTCCGGAAAGAAATTGAAGACAAAGGTATTGAGTTGGATTTAAAAGGAGTGGTGGGAGTGGGACCGTTGATAGATGAGCTCTACAAAAAGATGGCCCGTTCAGAAGTTAAACAACCGACATTTATTATTGATTATCCCTCTGAAATGAAGCCTTTAAGCAAAAGAAAAGAAAAAGATCCTGGAAAATCGGCGAGTTTTCAACTTTTGTCAATGGATTTTGAACTGGTTAATGCCTACAATGAATTAAATGACCCTCTGGAACAAGGGGCGAGATGGAAAGAAGAGCTAAAATTGGCAAAGAGGGGGTTGGTAGAACATCAAGTTTTGGATGCAGATTTTATTAAAGCCCTGGAATATGGTATGCCCCCAACAGCAGGTTTTGGGATGGGTATTGATCGTTTAGTGGCAATTTTAACTGATCAGCACAGCTTAAAGGACGTAATTTTATTCCCAACCCTAAGGCCTAACTTGTCGACAAAAAAATGCGGTCGTCTAATTAAGACGAAGAGGAAAGAAGGAAAGAGTAATATAAACAGAAATGATGCATTGAAAATTATTGAGGAAAATGTTGAAAACAAAAACATTATTAAGCATATGTTGGCAACGGAAGCCGTCATGGGGGCACTGGCCCAAAAACTGGAACCTGATAAAATTGACGAATGGAAGCTGGCAGGCTTGCTTCACGATGGGGATTATTCTGATAAAGTTCCACATAATATGCAAGGGATAGAAATTAGTAAATGGGTGGAAGAAAAGGGGTTTAAATTATCTGATGAAGTTAAACACGCCATGGCTGCCCACAATGTCAGCAACACAGGGGTAAAACCAGAGTCCAAAATGGACTGGGCCCTATTTTGCGCGGATACCTTAACGGGATTAATCGTAGCCTGCGCCTTGGTTTTGCCAAGTAAAAAACTTTCTGATGTCACTGTCGAGTCAATTTTGAAAAAATTTAACCAGCCTAAATTTGCCGCAGGGACTAGACGGGACGAGATAAAAATGTGCGAAGAACACTTGGGGACAACTCTTCCGGAATTTGTTAAAATTAATCTTGAAGCAATGCAAGGAATTGCTTCTGACTTGGGTTTGTAGGCAATGAACCATGAACGAATTAACTAATAACCAACAATGCTAGACATAAATTTTATAAGGGAAAATGTTGATTTGGTAAAACAGGCAGTCATCAATAAAAATTTTGATATTGATATTGATGCCCTTCTTGATCTGGATAAGAAAAGGCGGGAGATGGTTGCCGAAATAGAAAAATTGCGGGAGCAAAGAAATATTATTTCCAAAGAAAAAAACATCGAAAAAGGGAGAGAAATTAAAGAAAAACTTGATGGGCTAGAACCCCGACTGAGGGAAATTGATAAGCAGCTTTACAATCTGATGATTCTTGTTCCTAATGTGCCACTTTCTGATGTACTTGTAGGAAAAAATGAATCAGAGAATAAACCTATCCGAAAATGGGGGGAACCCAGGCAATTTGATTTTCCTATAAAAGATCATATTGAACTGGGTAATTTACTTGATCTTATTGATACAGAGACAGCAGCAAAAATTACGGGTAGCCGTTTTACTTATCTTAAAAACGAGGCGGTTATGCTTCAATTTGCTATAATTCAGTTTACTTTTGAAATTCTCCAGAATAAAGAGATTATAAGAAAATTGGCTCAACAAATTGACGCCAATTTAAGCGACAAGATTTTTATTCCGGTTCTGCCTCCTGTAATGATAAAGCCAGAACCTTATACACGGATGGCTCGATTGGATAAGAACCAGGCGGAAGAAAGATATTATTTACCGTCTGATGATCTTTATCTCATAGGTAGTGCTGAACACACTTTGGGACCAATGTATATGGACCAAACCCTAGATGAAAGTATGTTTCCTTTAAGATATGTTGGCTATTCTACAAGCTTTAGGCGGGAGGCTGGAAGTTATGGTAAAGATGTAAAAGGAATTTTGCGGGTGCATCAATTTGATAAGATTGAAATTGAGTCGTTCACTCTTCCAGAGAATGGTGCTAAAGAACAGGAACTGATTGTAGCAATTCAGGAATATTTGATGCAATCATTGGGACTTCCATATCAGGTAGTGGCTATCTGTACAGGAGATATGGGCGGACCGGATGCTAGACAATTTGATATTGAAACTTGGATGCCCGGTCAAGATAGATATAGAGAAACTCATACTTCAGATTACATGACCGATTACCAATCCAGAAGGTTGAATACTAAAGTGAAACGCAAAGATGGAAAAAGCGAGTTTGTTCACATGAACGACGCAACTGCCTTTGCCATTGGTAGAATTTTAATTGCTATCCTGGAGAATTTTCAGCAAAAAGATGGGTCTGTAAAAATTCCTGAAGTTTTACAAAAATATACCGGGTTTTCTGAAATTAAACTCAGGAAATAATTTTACTCTGACATGTTTCTTACTTATTTAATAGGTGTTTTTCGCCTAAAAGTTATAGAGTAACTTCATGTTCCCTATACAGGATTGCAGTAGACCCGGCAGATTTCCTTTTTGGGTAGCTCTGATAATTTTGGCAAATATAGTAGTTTTCTATTTTGAAACGGCATCTCCCAATTTAGATCTTTTTATAAGCCAATTTGCAATAATTCCCTTCCGGATAAATTTTTCCGAAATTACCACACTGACCCCCTTTGTTTCCAGCCTTTTTTTGCATGGAGGAATTTTACATCTGGCTATAAATATGTGGTTTTTATGGATTTTTGGAGATAATGTTGAAGCAAGGCTTGGTTTTTTATTCCCGGTATTTTATCTTTTATCGGGAATTGCCGGAGCTTACTTGCAATATAGTGTTTCTGCTACCTCTGATATCCCTAATCTTGGGGCATCGGGCGCAGTGGCCGGGGTAATGGGCGCCTACCTTGTGCTTTTTCCCAAAAATCAAATCCAAACTTTAATCCCCATTTTTATCATCGGCCCGATTGTTGATCTGCCGGCAGCCCTTATTTTAATTTATTGGTTTTTTATCCAATTTTTCAGCGGGCTGGGGACAGCGGTTTTTCCTATTGTCTTAATAACTGGAGGGGTTGCCTATTTTGCCCATATTGGTGGGTTTTTAACAGGATTTCTACTGGGGAAATTCTTGTCTTATTTCTACATCGAGCGGCCCCACCCGGGAGGACTCCTTAAGGGGCAACTTAGCAAAGCTGTTTTCCCATAAGTGGCGGATACCTATCCGGTCGTTTTCTTTGATTAAAAATACCAGACCGGAGTCTTCCGGTTTTTTACCCTGGGGTAATTTTTCTTTATTGGCAATGTAAGGAGGCATGCCGGGTAGATAGGCATAATCTTTTGGCACATAATCGTACTTGGAAAGTCCCCGCCAGTAGAAAATATACTGATAAGGATAATCAATAATTGATGGGATATATTCGTATACTTTAAAATTTTTACCTTCTGCTTTTTGGTAGACATAATCAACGGCAGCCAGTTCATTACCAAAATTTGAAACATCAGCACTCTTTTGATTGAGTGTTTTTAAGTGGTTGATGAAATCATTGGCTATATAAAAAGTTAAGCTTGCACAAAGTGCATAAACTGTAACCTGGCCAAATGAATGCAGGCGGGAAATGACAGATAACATAATGGCGCTTAAGATTATTATTGCCGCCATTTCAGCTCCCAGATGCCAGGAGTTGACCGTTACCGGCATAAAAACATATAAAACAAACGGCACTAAAATTACTGATAAGGAAATTGAAATCAAATGATCCTTAATTTTTGGTCTTTGCAATATGAACCGGGCTGTAAAAAATGCCGATAGCAGGAGGACAATTTGTGTAATGGGTTTAAAATTTACAAAAGTTGGAACGATTACATTGTAGAAGGCGTCATATATAATTGAAAACCTTTTGAGCGGGTTAAAGGCAGGTTTGGGTATTGAACTGTCTGTAAGGTAACGGAGCAGTGATTTGCTCATGATAAAATTATGTTTTAAGTCAAAAAGTACCTGTGGTAACAGTGTCAGTAAAAAAACAGCAAAACCTAAATAAAAATTAATTGATTTTAAAAGATAATTCTTTCTCGTAAGTAAAATGGAAATTATGATAATAGGCACAACAAAAATGCCAAAATTTAATTCAAAATTAAAAAATAATCCTCCCAATAAAAAAGTTGAAAGGCAGTAAAATAATTTATTAGTTTCCAGATATTTTATTAAAAGATAAATAAAAAGAGGTGCAAGAAGCGTAACGGGGTTGGGGTTGAATGAATAAAGGGTTGCCAGGACTATATAGTTGGAATAAAGCCAGATTGCTCCTGCAAAAATCATCGGCAAGATTCCGTACTTGCTGACCAGTTTCAAAAGAAAAAATCCCCCAACTGCCCAAAGAATAATTTCCATAACAATTGGTCCGTAAGGATGTCCTCCGCTCAATATGAATGGTATGGCCAAAAGGTAATACCAGGCAGGCCCGGTATAAACCCCTTCAATAGCAGAAGTGGGACCAGTGAGGCGTGGTTTTTGAAGTAAAACCATTTCCCGGACATCTACCCAATCCCGGGCATTGTCAATATTAAAAAGAAAATTATTATCCCAGGTTAAATGGAGTCTATAAATTACTCCGGAAATTAAAAAAAATAAAATAATAAATAAAACTTTTCTGCTCATTTAATATTTCTTTTCCATATTTCTTTTTCATTTTTTTCTACCATAAGGAGCTCATCATAAATTCCATCTATTAAGTCATAATCTTTTGCTTCTTTTAATGTTACCCAGGCAAACTCGTCTACCTCTTCTTTTTGCAGTTTTACTTTGCCGGATACATATTGTGCAGTACAAGAAATTACAAGGGAGGGGTAGCCATCACCATGTACTGTTGCCAAACTTGTTAAATAGTTAATGTTTTTTATTTTAATTCCAACTTCTTCCCAAACTTCACGGTCTAGTGTTTTCTCCAAAACATTATACCAGTAAAATTTCGTGTCTTTTTTAAGCTTTAAATAATCTTTTGTTTCAAGTTTCCCTCCAGGAACTGTCCACATTCCGGGGAAACGTTTTTTACTTAAAGACCTTCTGATGATGAGATATTTATTTCCTTTTTGGATAATGGCAGTAATTGCCACTTCGTGTAAGTATTGATTTTTATCCACTGGGGTTATTATACCAAAAGCTACCTTCTTTTTTGGGGCAGAAATAATACTAATAGTCTTACTAAAATTACTGCCAAGGCAAAGTAGAAAGTAATTTGCCCCGCGAGCCCTTTTATGACAAAAACTCCATTAACCTGCTCAACAAAATAAAAATGGGCAACAGCCAAAACTAGGGCTAAATAACTTGTAGTTTGGATAAATTTCCAGACTTTCGGGTCAAGGCCCATTAGGGCTTTTCTGTTGGAAGTCAGTGTTACAACAAGCAATACTCCTGTTGCCAACAGGCCATAAGTTAAACCCACAGCTTTGGGATTTGCCGGATCAATAAATTTATATAAACTAAACTTGAAATAGAAAATGTATACCAAAATAATATGGGCGGCTAAAAATAGGAAACTCCCTATTCCCCAGAATTTCCGGTGGGCTTTGAGGATATCCAAAAAGGGCAAAAATCTGGCAGCCGGGCCTGACAATAGTGTGATGGCAAGAAGCGAAATAGATACAAGTCCTGTGGTTTTAACCATTTCCGAAGGGGTGAACTTGCCAAGGTTGTAGAACTGGAAATAAAGATAAAAAAGGCCAACTGGCAACCCAATGTCGAGTAGCCTCTGGATTAAATTTTTCTCGGCTGAATAATGATAAGGATGTACAACCTTTTTACCCATTGATTTAATAATGGGAGTTTTAAGATAGGATGTCAAATAACCAAACTACTCACGGCCGTATATGGCTTGGTTACTTAATTTAATTAGGGTAATGGCATTTTTTAAGACCGAAGGTCGCAAGAGATGTCCCGAACTTTAATTCGGATAATGACAGCGCTTTAGACGAAGTCGCAAAAAGTGACACTAATTTGGATAGTGGCACTTTTTATATT
>CAYRCR010000001.1:178033-195112 GCA_964422835.1 uncultured Gammaproteobacteria bacterium | reverse complement strand
CCGGATCCGCACCAGCAGGGGTCATTGCGGCCCACTTTACCATGGGATTTTGTGAGTTGTCCTTTTTCCCCATAAGTTTCCTGGGCTACAACTTGTCCAGCTCTTTCAATTGTTACTTTAGTACCGGCATATCCCGGGGGAAAATCCGGAGGAATAGTTTTTTCCTGAATCTTTACTCCGATTTCCCGCGCTTCCTGCTCAACCCCAACTTCTATCTCCGGGTGCTTTTCTTCAACTTGAATGGGTTGGGGAACTTGCGGACCTTGTTGTACTGCAATTTTGTAAATCCTGTGCACTATTTCAAAATCAATATTGGCAACAAGTTTGGAAAATAGTTCAAATGCTTCTTTTTTGTATTCAATAAGCGGATCCCTCTGGCCATAACCGCGAAGGCCAATACCGGCCCGCAGGTCATCCATAGTATCAAGATGCTCAATCCATAAAGTGTCAATAGTATTTAGGAAAACAAATACTTCCATCTGCCGGGCAATTTCTACTCCGACATTTTTCTCGCGTTCCTCATAAAGGTCATGGGCAAGTTTACTTAAAAACTCTGAAATTTTTTCGGCTGATGGAATGGTGGCTACTTCTTTTTCTATGGCCTTGGTAGAATTTGGGTCAAAATTAATAATGGTAGTAAATTCCTCAACGATTTTGCCGACATCTAACCCCTCCAATGTATTTACTTCAACAATTCTGGTAATTTCCGCGCCAATTTTTTGCAAAATATCCTGCTTTAGAGTACTTTCCTTAAGGTTGGCAGCTGCTTCCAGAACCTTTTTTCTTACCCCGTAAATAATCTGTCTTTGTTGGTTGGCAACATCATCATATTCAACTGTGGTTTTGCGGATATCAAAATTATGCCCCTCAACTTTTTTCTGTGCACCTTCTATGGCCCGGGAAACCATAGGGTTTTCAATCGGGGTATCTTCCGGCATTTTTAAGAGGTTCATTACTTTAGCAACCTGCTCTCCGCCGAAAATCCGCATCAGGTCATCTTCCAGGGACAGGAAAAAACGCGACGCACCCTGGTCCCCTTGCCGGCCGGAACGTCCCCGAAGCTGGTTGTCAATTCTTCTTGATTCATGCCGCTCCGTGCCCAAAACGAAAAGCCCGCCCAGCCTGTCTCCTTTTTCAAGCTTAATATCAACCCCTCTTCCTGCCATATTAGTGGCAACAGTTACAGCCCCATTCTCACCTGCGTGTGAGATAATTTCCGCTTCTTTCTCGTGATTTTTGGCATTCAAAAGGGCGTGGGAAATACCTTTTCTTTTTAAAAGTTCCGACAAAAATTCATTTTTATCAATGGAAGTAGTGCCAACCAATACCGGTTGGCCTTTTTTATGTAAATCCTCAATTTCATTTGCCACCGCTGTATATTTGGCAGTCTGGGTCTTGAAAATTAAATCAGGTAAGTCTTCCCGTACCATTGGCATATGGGTGGGGATGGACACAACATCCAGTTTGTAGATTTTATGGAATTCTTCAGCCTCTGTAGCGGCAGTACCGGTCATGCCGGAGAGTTTCCTATACATTCTGAAGTAATTCTGGAAAGAAATGGTGGCCAGGGTTTGTGATTCCTGTTGGATTTCCACTTCCTCTTTGGCCTCGATGGCTTGATGCAGCCCTTCGGAATATCTTCTTCCGGGCATCAGCCGTCCGGTAAATTCATCAACAATGATGACTTCACCGTTTTTGACAACATAGTCTTTGTCTTTTTGGAAAAGCGCCCGGGCTTTTAGGGCCTCCTCAACATGATGCAGGGTAGAGAAGTTTTTTTCATATAAGTTCTCCACTCCCAGTATTTTTTCAATCTTGAGTGTGCCGTGTTCAGTCAGGTTGGCAGTCCTTTGTTTTTCATCAATGACAAAGTCTGTATCGGGTGAAAGTTTTTCAATGATTTGCGCAAACTCGTAATATTTTTTGGTTGGTTCTTGGGCCGGACGGGAGATAATGAGTGGAGTTCTTGCCTCATCAATTAAAATTGAGTCAACTTCATCAACAATGGCAAAGGAATGTCCTTTTTGTGCCTGGTCGGCAAGTGAAAATGCCATGTTGTCGCGCAGGAAGTCAAACCCAAACTCGTTATTGGTGCCGTAGGTGATATCGGCATTGTAAGCTTCTTTCCGGCTGACAGGTTTTAAATGTTTGAGCCTTGGGTCATCGTGCTCTGTATTTTTAAATTTTGGATCATATATAAAAGCTTGCTCATGAATAATTGTTGCGCAAGTTGCCCCAAGTGCATGGAAAATTGGTCCCATCCAGCCGCAATCACGTTGTGCCAGGTAATCATTGACAGTGACAAGATGAACACCCTCTCCCGATAGGGAATTTAAGAATAATGCGGGGATTGCAGACAAAGTTTTTCCTTCGCCGGTTTTTTGTTCGGCAATTTTCCCCTGGTGCAAAACAATCCCGGCCATAATTTGCACATCAAACAGGCGCATTTTGACGGTTCTTCCCCCGGCTTCCCGGACGGCCGCGAAAACTTCCGGTAGAATTTCATCAAGGCTTTTGCCGTTTTTGACTTGTTTTCTAAATTCTTCAGCCTTTCCCGAAAGCTCCCTATCAGTTAGTTTTTTATATTTGCCCTCAAGTGCATTGACTTGTACCACTGTTTTATTAAGCCTGCCAAGCTCTTTTTCGTTTGAATCGATTAATTTTGAGAAGATATTAAACATAAGATTATTATAACCGAAACCAGGTTCAAATCGAAGGGTTGACTTTTGGGTGAGTATTTCTTTAAACTAGATTAGATAAAAAACTGCCCATGGATCCAAATAACACAAAAACTTTTCCGCCTGCTGACGATCCTTCCTCTCCCGCCTTAATTCCTCCTGAACCTGTAGTTTCTGCAGAGCCGATTTCTGTTCAACCGGAAGTGCCTGTTGTTCCGGCTCCCGGACCCGTATTGCCTACAACCCCGGCACCTTTGCCCGAAATACCGGTCATGCCACAGGCAGGGTTCCCTTCTGCTGAAAACCCTGTTCCAACTTGGCCACCCCAGCCCCCGGCAGCAGAACCGGAGGGAGCAATTCCTCCTTTTGGCCAGCCTCTATCCGAACCTCCAGCCCCGCCTTTTATTCCTCCGCTCACCATGGCAGAAGCTGGCCCCACAGACCTTAGCCATTTGGTTGGAAATATACCGACGGCTTCAGTTCAACCTGAAGTTACACAACCGGAGACGCTGGTTACTCCGTCTGGTAATGAAGCGAATCAAGTTGTGGGTGGGGGAGGAAACGGTTTTCCCAAATGGTTGCTCTTCGCCGGGGGTTTTGTGTTACTTTTGGTTGTTGCCGGGGCTTCGGCCTACTTCATTCTCGGGTTTGGCCAACAAGAAATCACCCCGGTCCAGCCGGGAGCAGAGCAAACTCCGCCGACCGTATCCACACAAGTCATTCCTCCGACCCTGCCGCCGCAGCCGACTGTTCCAGCTTCAACCTCATCGGGCAGTTTTGGAGGGGTTTCCGGCGAACCTACAGCCAGCCCTTCAGGGACTTCTGCTTTAGATCTTCTGCGCCAGCGCCAGGGACAGTAATCAACTTATCTCTATTTGTCTGATATTATCTTTAATATGTTTGAATTGGATCAGGATGATATTTTTGGGCAAAAAACTGCCTAACTTTTCTGCCCATTCAATTAAAACTATATTTCTAGGGTTGGAAAATATTTCATCAAGCCCCAAGCTTCCTATTTCCTTAATATCTTCCAGTCTGTAAAGATCAAGGTGAAACAACTTGGCCTTAAGATTTTCGGGCAAAGAGTATTGCCTCATCAGGATAAATGTGGGGGAGAGAATTTTATCTTTTATCCCCAGGCCTTTCCCAAACCCTTGGGTAAAAGTGGTTTTTCCGGAACCTAAATTTCCAATTAGAGCTAAGATGGCACCATTTTGGTATTTTTGGGAAAGTTTCAGGGCAAGTAACTGTGTTTCTTCTGCTGATTTAGTAGTAAATGTTGCCATAGGATTATAATTGTTCAGGTCTTTTCCTGATAACAAAGGTGGCGACAAATACTCCTGCCAAAACAAAAATCAGACCCCCGCCAATGGTAAGTATGTTTTTTAGGGGAGAGACTTCTGCCTCATTTTTTGGTTCCGGGGTAGGGCTTGTGGCATCTTGGGACACTCCTAAAATTGAAGACGGAAGTTTTGCACTGTCAGGAGTTGGGGTAAAAGGAGTAGTGGGAACAGGAGTCTTGCTGGTAGATTTGGCAGGGGTGGGGGTTTTGATAGGAGTTGGGGTTTTTGTGGCAGGCACAGGAGTAGGAGGGATAGGAGTTTCAGTTGGAGTGGGAGGAACTGGTGTTTCAGTAGGGGGAATAGAGGTGGGAGTATTAGGAACTGGAGTAAGAGTAGGAGTTGGAGCGACAGTAGGTGATGAATTATTAGAAGAACCTTTAGAGGGAGTAGAAAAAAGTACCCAGGATCCTGTTTCATCAGAATTTCTGCCCGCTGATTGTCCTGTTGACGGAACAGAAACATCTCCTGATGATCCATAGGTTACTTGATCTATTGGAGAGTCTGGAGCAGAAATGAGCACTAATTTTATAGTATCCTCATTAAGGTTAAGTTTGTCTGACCAATCAATGGTGCAAAAATTTCCACCACAAGTTGCATCAGAAAGGTTCTTAGTGTTTCCTGTAGTTGTAGCGTCCTTAAGTTGATATAGCGAAATATCAATATTGCTATAATATATTTCTACCCAGTCGGGGTTATCATTGCCAGTTCCTGCAGAGTAAAATTCATTTAATTTAATAGTGCTTGCGAAAGCAGACGAGGCGGTCAAAAGGAATGACAAAATAATACAGACGACAAATGAAAATTTAATTTTATCCACGGATTTATTGAATATAGGATAACATTAAGATTACCAAAATCAAGTGCCTATTTTTATGGGATGTGCCAATAAAGGGTAACATAACCATTTTGGTGGTCAACCACTACACCTTTGCCGACAGTGCCCGTTAAATAGCAAGCTGCAGAATCGGAAAATTCATAAGCTATGCCATCAGCCGCGGCATGGATTGGAGTGTTGGCATACTCCACAATATCCAAACCCTTATGCTCTCCCAAAAAATACATTTCCCCAAACCTGGTACTGATATTCCCGGAACGACAGGAAGATCCGCATTCCTGACCATTGTATGAAGAAATTGGCTTTTCAAACTGTCCGGAGTCGATAAGGGGTTTTGGATCAACTTTATTATCTCTGCCGATAACCTTATTATCTTCAACTTTGGCATTTGTCATCACTTCAAAATGCAGATGCGGTCCTGTTGAACATCCGGTATTGCCAACCCCGGCAATAGTATCACCCCGTTTAACAGGGCCGATTCTCACTCCAATACTTCCTAAAGCCCGCCTGATTGAGGCTGCATCAGCCCGAAGTTGGGCAATGAGTGACTGATAGCGGTCTTCATCATTTTTAGTAACCCGGAGCAGATCCTCCTTGGCTTTTTTTTGCTCGCCAAGTTGCCCCTGGTATCTTTTCAGATCTTTTTGTAATTTTTCCTGTTGAACCTGGCGTGTTTCTTTATCCTCCTTTTGATCATTGTAGGCAGCCTTAGTTGCTTGAAGCTGATAAAGGACTTTTTTATCATTGGCCTGTGCTACCTGGATATATTTAATCCGGAGCAGCAGGTCAGAAAAGCCGTTGGATGAGAGGAAAAGTTCAACGGGTGAATAATTGCCATATTTGTAAGTTTCGATAATCCTTTCAAGGAGCACTTTGGAAATACTGTCAACTGTTGAGGAAAGCTTGACAATCCGGCCCGATAAGTCGGAAATTTCTTTTTCCAGCCTGTCAATTTGGGCAATGGTTTCATCAACCTTAAGCTGGGTAATTTTTGCTTGGGTATCAATATAGGCAAGCTGGGATTTGAGTGTTTTTTCCTGCCCGCGGGCGCTGTCAAGCTGGCTTTGGAGTTCGGCAATTTGCTTTTGGATATCTGTCAGACGCTTTTCCTCATCTTCTGTCAGGGCAAAAGAAGTAGTCCAAAATAGGAGAAAAAAGGTAATGAAGATTAACGCCAGAACTGAAATTCGTTTTCGCATGTCATTTTAGATACGCATGTAGCGCCGGACAGCCAAAAGCGACCCAAGGCCTCCTACAAGAGCCGCAACAAAAAGCTCCACTGCAAAAAGTCCTCCTAAAGTCAGTAAAGAAAACGGGGCAATGTTTTGGGCAACCTCACCCAGATTATTTTGAATGAGAGGTGAGAAGTACCAAAGGATGCCAAAACTAACTGCAAGCCCTAAAACTGCCCCAAAACTTGCATAAAATAACCCTTCCAAAATATATGGCATCCTGATAAACCAGTTTGCTGCCCCCAAAAGCTTCATCGTTTCTATTTCATCCCTTTTAACACGGATTTTGAAACCGATTATCATGGTGGTGATAAGTGTCGAGAAAACTACCAGGAAACTTACTACCACTGCCCCGATGACCCTTATTAATTTGGTAGCTTGGGTTAAAGATGATACTATCTCTTCTGGAAAAACGACATCCTCAACAACAGGCTCTTTTTTGACAATTTCGGCAATAGGTTTTAAATCTTCGGGAGCCCGGGCGGAAATTTCCAGAGATGCGGGCAGGATGTTGGCCGTAACGAGCTCTAACAGCATGGGGTTATCTTTATTGCGCTGCCGGTAGATTTGCAGGGCTTCTTCTTTGGAAACATACTTAAAGCCTGCTGCTAAATTTGTAGTACCTAAAGCATTCTTAATGGCTGTAACATCTGCCTCTGTGGTGCCGTCTTTAAAAAAAGCTATGGCTTGAGGTTTGCTTTCATAATAGCGGATGATTGCCTGCGAGCCCAGTGCTAAAATCAGGAAAATTGATAATGTCAAAAAAGTCAAAAACATCACCAACGAGGCAGCCATAGCTTGATAGGGGTTGCGCCTGATGTTTCTTTTAACAAAATCAATGAATATCATATTTCCCCTCGCTTCTATCTTTTACTATTTTACCTGACTTGAGTGATATCACCCGCCTTTTTTGTGTATCAACTATTTCTTTGTTATGAGTAGCCATAATGACAGTTGTACCCCATGAATTAATTTCTCCCAGAAGCTGCAATACCTGCCAGGAGGTCTGGGGGTCTAAATCACCGGTTGGCTCATCAGCCAAAAGTATCTCCGGCTTGCAGATGACTGCTCTGGCAATGGCTGCCCGTTGCGCTTCGCCCCCTGAAAGTTGCCTTGGAAAAAGGTTACGCCTGTTCCAGATTTCAAAAAGTTTTAAGGTCCTTTCCACTTCTTTTTCAATAGTTTCACTACTCATCCCTCTAACTTCCAGGGCAAGGGCGGTATTTTCAAAGACAGTCCTGTCTTCAAGTAATTTACAGTCTTGAAAAACAAAACCCAATTTTCTGCGGTACTTCGGGATTTCGGAATTTTTTAGTTTTGTGATGTCAATATCGTCAACAATAATCTTGCCGGAAGTCGGCAGATATTCCCTTTCCAGAAGACGAAGCAACGTAGACTTGCCGGCGCCGGAAGGCCCGACCAGAAATACAAATTCCCCTTTTTGAATTTCCAGATTAATTCCTTCAAGGGCACAAATTGCGGAACTGAATTTTTTACTGACGTTTTGAAAGGAAATCATTAATGGTCATTTAGTTTCGACTTTCCCTACATCCATCAGCCATCCTTCTTTAATGGCTTTTTGGGTTTCTCCAAATACTTTTACTTTTTTACCTTCATACTCTGAAAGATCTACCACTGATGAGGTTAAGGCAACCGGCACGGCCCCATCACGTACCAAAATATGTGTGCCTTCAACATACTCTGACGGGTCTTTTGATTCGGGGCGTTCCTCAATCATCCCTTCGGCGAAATCGCGGAAAGTGCGGTTATCCTGGGCGGCATTATCGGGCGTTTTGGCAATTGGCGTTGCTGTTTTGGCAGCTCCTCCGCCTACCATTAAATATCCTGCCAAGAGTCCCAGCAAAGCTGAAGATATAAGAACAATTAAGAAGATCTTATTGAGGCCCAAATTTTCAGGGCTAAATTTGCTGATTGGCAGTGCAGGCAAGAGACTCATGTATTTATTCTAAACTTATTAATCTTCTTTGTCCAGTCCCTTCGACTGGTTCGACTACGCTCACCACAAGTCCGCTCAAGGTAAACCTCGTACTTCCCCTTCTATAAATTCTTCCAGATCTCCATTTAAAACTGCATCTGTATTGGAGGTTTCAACTCCTGTCCGTAAATCTTTGGCCATATGGTAAGGGTGTAGGACATAGGAACGGATTTGGGTTCCCCAGGAAGCCTGCCTTACTTCTCCTTTTAGTTTTTCCTGTTCCTGTTTTCCTTGAGTTTCGCGAAGGGACCAGAGTTTGGCAAGAAGCAGTTTCATGGCATTTTCCCTGTTTTGCAGTTGAGATCTTTCTGTTTGGGCGGTAACTGTAATTCCCGTGGTGATATGTTTGAGCCTGACGGCAGTATTTACCTTATTAACATTTTGCCCCCCGGCTCCGCCACTCCGGAATGCTTCGAATTCAATTTCATCCGGCTTAATCTCAATTTCACTATCATTTTCAATAACAGGCAGAACTTCCACCAGGGCAAAAGAAGTCTGGCGGAGGGCATCGGCGTTGAAGGGGGATTGGCGGACTAATCTATGTGTGCCAGCCTCACCTTTAAGATATCCATAGGCAAAAGGAGCATGGACAATCATGGAAATCTCTTTGTATCCTGCTTCTTCTCCAAAACTTTCATCGGTGACCTCAAATTTCCAACCTTTTTTCTCAAAATATCTTTGATACATGCGCGCCAGCATAGCTGCCCAATCCATGGCCTCAACCCCTCCTGTGCCTGAATGGATGGAAAGAATTGCTTCAGAGGGATCATGCGGACCCGATAAAAATAAATGTAATTCCAGATCATCTAAAACTTTGGTAATTTCCCTGGTTTCTTTCTTGAGATCTTCTTCCATTGTTACTTCCCCGGAAATTTCTATGGCATTTTTAATCCTGGTTTCCAGTTCTTCGAGAATGGAAAGCATCTTTTGCTTGTCACTAAGCTTCCGGCTGATAACTTGCGACTCCTGGGGATTATTCCAAAATCCCTCTTTCATAGTTTGAGCTTCCAGTTCCCGGATTTCAGTGCGTAAAATATCCCGGTCAAAAGCCCTGAAAATTTTGTCAAACTTGTCTTTTAAATCATTTAACTTTTCTCTGATTTCTTCCATAGGGAAATTATACCAGTTCTATTAATAAAATATGATTTCAGTGTGGAGTAGGAGTAAGGCTTTTGGGGTCAATATTTTTGTCCCAAAGATAAAAGGCACACGTTCTTTCTGGGTTTTGAAAGACAACATACCATCTTGGTGACTTTGGACCATCATAAGTGTTATTGGGGTCATTACCTATGACTAAAAATGCTTTGGGAAGACCAACACCTTGCTCAAATTGGCCAACAATATCAGCATCATAGATTGAAGATGGCGCTCGCCTGATATTTGCACCATTTTTTCCAATTATTAAATTATCAACGCCTACTTTTTCAGGAATTCCCTGTACTTCTGCAAGGACATCTGGCGGTGGGGTTATGCAAGGAAGTTCCGGCATGGGTTTAGGGGTGGGGATTAAGGCAATCTCAGGCGTTGGGATGCAGCTGGTTAGTAGAGTCATCACAAGAACAGGCAAATAAAGACGTCTGATTGTACCAAGTAATGGTCGCATTGGGCACCTTGGGGAACGCAAACCTGTTTCTGGTTGCCGGCCTTCCTTACAAATTTCCATGGGCAAGATTATACTTTACTTGAGGGCATATTTCAACTATAGGGTTAGAGATGGCGAGTGCCCTTAGATTAATTCGTTCTCAATATTTATTTCACCATGTAAATCTTCCAGCATTTTTGATTTTATTTGTTCATAGCTTAAATTTTGGGCCAGTAGCCAGCCAAGTTTTGTCACCATGGATTCCATACTCATATCAAAAGCGGGTATTGCCAGGTTACGGTCTTTTAGAACTTTTCCCGATTCATTGACCTGAAAACTGGCAACACCGGATGGCGCTTGGCTGGTAACAACAATCGGAATCTGTTTTTCTTTCAAATATTCAAAACCCGGGAGTAAATGTAAACTGGCATCTCCTGCTCCAAAAGCCCGGAGAATAAAGGCTTTGATATTGTTTTGTTCAACCAAAGTTTTAAAAATATCAGGTGACATCCCCGGAAATTCTGTGAGAGAGGCAATGTTTTTTGTATCAAATTCTTTTTTAACACTTAAAACTCTTGATTGGATAGCCAAAGGTTTGCTTTTGGATAAATAAGCGTTATGTCTTTCCAAAACTGATTCCTTAATGCGGATAAATCTGCCTATTTCACCAAGAGCTCCTGTTTGAAAAGCGCTAAAAGGATCGTAATCAAAATCTGTGCCCTTTTTAACGCGCGTTCCGGTGATGATTTTGCTTCCAAATACCGCCATTACTCCTTTGATCGGATGATATCCCCAAACTGCCACCCTTAGAGCATTAATGACATTTGTTGAAGCGTCACTTCCAAGGTAACCCAACGGCACTTGGGAGCCTGTTAAAATGACGGGCTTATTAATATTTTCAAAGGCAAATGATAGCGCGGCGGCGGTGTAACCCATGGTATTTGTGCCATGCAAGATTATAAAGGCGTCAAATTCATCATATGCTTCCTGTATTTTTTCCGCCAAAATCGACCAATTTTCGGGAAGTATTTGCGAACTGTCAAGATTAAAAACTTCCAGGAAAGTAGGAATAATCTCGATTCCCCAATTTTTCTTGATGGTTGCTACAGCATGATCGATAACTGATTGGAAATCATCGGGTTTAGACTTAACATTTTCGGAAACATTGCTTTCGGCAACATTTCCGGCAATAGTTCCCCCCGTAAAGAGAAATAAGACCCTTTTGCTTGCGTAAGTACTCATATGTGCTCATTTTAAGGTAGAATCGTTTCGAAATCAATATTTGTTTAATTTGCAAGCATTTTTATTGATAAGTTCAGAAAAGTATGCTTAACTAAGGGGATAACGGATGATGGATATACTTGGTTCTAATATCAATTTTACGACTGTGGCTGTAGCTTCTGCATTTTTTGCGGCCATTGCCAATATTCTAGCAAGAACTCTCTTAAAAAATTTACGCTCTCAAGATATTCTGGGAATAAATTTCTTAAGCATGGGAATAACCCTCCTTTTGATTTCCCCTCTTTTCTATAAATTTAAGCCTTCACTCACTGCCATTGGTTTAATTATTCTTATTGCGGTTATTGATACGGCAGCCAATTACTTCTTCTTCAAGACTTTTGAAAAGACCGAAGCAAGTATTGCAACACCTATTTTATCGTTGGCTCCCGGATTTACATTCTTTTTTGGTTGGCTTGTATTGGGAGATGCCGTTAATATTCAAACATATTTCCTGGCTGGATTAATTATTCTATCAATTATCATTTTCTCTGTAGACTTTAAAAATTTCCATAAGTTTCGGGTCGCTACATTAACGCCGGCGCTTATATCCTCTGTACTCTTTGGAGTTTCTGCAATTCCATCCAAGATATTACTCACGAGTTTAGATGTCATTAACGCGCCGACTCTTTACATGTTTAGGGCTGGGTTCATTGCTCTTTTTGCGCTTTTATTTTTTGGTTTTTCTGTAAAAGGCATTACTATCGGTCAATACCGTTTCATTTTTATTAGAGGTTTATTTGTAATTGCACAATGGGTTCTTTTATATTTTGCACTTTCCAAAGGGAGTGCCGGAGTTACGATTACTCTTGGAAATATCACACCAATTTTTGTCTTTGTTCTAAGTTTGATTTTCTTGAGAGAAAGGCCGACTCTTAAGAAGGTTCTTGCTTCGGTTCTGATTATTGCTTTATCATTAGTAATCTAAAATATGGTTCTCTATATTAATACAGCAGATCCCAAAATTGTGACTGTTTCATTAAAGGAGGACAAGAAAATTTTAAAAAGTTTGAGTGAGGAAAATGAATATGGGTCACAAGTTCTTTTACCGCTCATCATGAAATTACTCCCACCCCGGGGGTGGGATGTTGTAGATGAAATTGAGGTGGATAGAGGACCGGGATCATACACCGGGATTAGGGTGGGGGTATCTGTGGCCAATGCCTTGGGTTTTGCCCTAAATATTCCTGTAAATGGAAAGAAAATGGAAACTTCTTTAAAGTACTAATTGACCTAATTTATAATTAAGTTCCAAGTTCTAATGTCTAAAATTTAGAAATTAATCATTGGGCATTATTTAGGTCAATTAAAAATTAGTAATTAGAAATTATCTTCTGCTATACTAAAAGCATGAGCCTGCACCATTGGTTTATTCCGCACAGGGAAACACACGAGAAAGCCAAGCTTTTACATTGGCACTTCTTAATAATTTACATTCTTCTATTTATACTCCTTCGTGTTGGCATTGATTTAGTATCAGAAATCAAACCCGGAGTTCTGGGGGTAAATTCCGATATTACTGTTTCACAGGTTATTGAGGGGACAAATAGAGAAAGGCAAAAAAATGGACTTCTGCCTCTTACGGAAAATGCTGAACTAGACAGGGCAGCCCTTGAGAAAGCTAAAAATATGTTTGAGGAAAATTACTGGGCGCACTTTTCCCCCTCCGGCCGCGATCCATGGGGATTTATTATAAGTTCGGGCTATAGATTTTCCTATGCCGGGGAAAACCTGGCTAAAAATTTTTATACCTCGGGAGATGCAGTTCGTGCTTGGATGGCCTCACCCACGCACCGTGACAATATCTTAAACAGCAAATATCAGGATATTGGGGTTGCAGTTTTGGAAGGTAATTTAAACGGGCAAAAAACTACCCTGGTTGTGCAGATGTTTGGGAAATCCTATCAGGTTGTGGCATCAGCCCCTCCTCCACAAATAAATTTAGCAGGACAAAATATTACACTGCCCTCTGAAGCAGGACAATCCGGCCAGCAAATTCTTTCAATGGGAGGAGAAAAGATTGTCCTGCCAAAAACCATTGATCCGCTCACAATCACTAAAATAGGAGGAATTTCCATTTTTGCCGTGATCGCATTTCTGTTATTGCTTGATTTCCTGATATTGAGAAGGAGGGGTGTATTTAGATTGTCGGGGCACCATGTTGCCCATCTGTCATTTTTGGCAATTGCCGGAGCGTCGGTTATTTTGTCCCATGCAGGGGAAATTTTATAACTTAAAATGAAATCAATAAATTTACATTTGAATGTGATTTGGATTTTAACAATATCTTCACCCATTTTTATACTTGCTTTTATCCTGTTCCGCTTCTCACCCGGATTACAGTTTCAAATTTTAATTTTGGCAGCTTTGGTTTATTTCGCTGTTGCCCTCCTGCACCATTACCGGGAGAGGACTTTGACTTTGGAGATTATAATAGAGTATATATTGATTGCTGTCCTCGCGCTGCTTGTTTTGCAGGGGGTAATCCTGTAAATTATGTCATGCGAAATAATTGCCAATATTACTTGGGGAAAGTGACCCGAGCTTTTACGGGTTATACAACGGATGAAAGTATCCGTCAAAACGCTGCATCGGGAGGACTCATTACCAGCTTACTTTTATATCTTTTAAAAAGCGGCAAAATTGGTGGTGCCTTGGTCTCAAGGCTCAAGATATCTGGTGGAAATATCAGTGCCGAAACTTATATTGCAAGGACTGCAGCCGGAATAAAAAAGTGCCAAGGCAGTGTCTATCTATATATTCCTATCTTAAATGAATTGGATAAAATAAAAAATTCTCACGGTAAGTTAGCTGTGGTGGGGTTGCCGTGCCAGCTTAAGGCTCTTCGCCAGTTGATGGATAAGGATAAAAAATTACGGGATAAACTTTTATTAATTGGACTTTTTTGTGGTCATGCATCAAAAAAAGAATTATTACTGAAAGTTCTGGAACAAAAAGGTATCCGGGAGAAAATGGTGGAAGATTTAAGGTTTAGAAAAGGCCATTGGCGCGGCAGTATGCAAATTAAATTAAAAAATGGCCCAAAAATTACTTTTCCTTTTGAGCACTTCAGCACTTATCAAAACCTGTTTTTTTATTGTGAAAGATTTTGCTTAAATTGCACGGATCAGACAAATGAATTTGCTGATTTAAGTTTTGGTGATATTTGGGATGCAAAATTTAAAAATAATCCTATTAAACATTCCCTGATTCTAACAAGGAGTAAGGAATCTCAAAATATTTTAGAAGAAATGGCTAAGGAGAGTTTGGTTTATTTAAATTCGATAACTTTGCAGGATGTTTATAATTTCCAGAAAAGATCGCTGGTTTTTCACAAATTAATTAAGGCAAGAAGCGATTTAGGAAAATTTTTCGGGTTTAATATAAACTGTCCAAGGGGAGAAAAAGCCAAATGGAATGATTACCCGGCAACCTTTATGGTTCTTTTTAATATAAAACTTTCTGAAAGCAAGATGGGACAGCAGATTATTTTTAAAATTCCGCGTCAAATTTGGTTTCTATATTTGGTGTTATTTAAGCTTCTAACAAGTTTTTAATGAATGTGATTTGTTTTAAAGATAATTTTTTTAAAGAGGGGAGCTGCCTTTGTAATTGTCTTTTTATCTGCCCGGCATTTTTTTCCAACGCATTAAATTTACTTATCAAATTTTTCCCGTTCAGCTCGTGGTAAGTTAAGGCATATTTTTCCATAGAAACAAACTCCATTACTTCCTTGTATTTATGGCTCCATCCGCAAGTTAGGGTTGGGATGCCACCCGAGAGTGAGCCAACCATGGAATGGAATCTGGAAGCTATAAATATATGACAGGTAGAAATTAAGGCATTTAATTTTAGTGGGGGAAGATCTGTTTCTATCAGAAGACATCGTTTTGTGTTTGCTGATTTGTATATATCTCTACAAAGAGGCAGGTCGTTATTGAATATTGAACTGGCATTTGGCCTTATAGAATATGGTATCAAAAGGACATTATATTTTTTTATGGTTAAATATTGGATAAACCGGACAATAATTTGTTTGTAACTTGCGCCTTTTTTTTGGCAATATGTATCAACAACAGAACTTGGTGAAATTCCCACAATTTTCCTGTGATAAAAATTACTGTGCTTTTTTTTGAACTGCTTTGCAAAAATAGAAGCATCATTTGAAAATTTCAAAGAGAAACTCCCATCTGCACTTAAAGATATATTTTTCATATTAAGATTTTGAAGATTTCTATATGTATCCTGCCCCCGGGCGAAAATCATTTTTAATTTTGGCAGAAAAATTTTGGCTGCAAGATTATTTAAAGGATTATTAAAAGGGCCTAAAGCTTGCGAATATTTCACAACGGATTTTCCCAAAAGCATGGGAATCAAAATAGTTAAAATATTAAAAGGAAGAAATTTTTCCCGGCCGTCCACAAAAGACACTCCAGCTATATCAATGACAATATCGGAAGATAGTATTGCCTGAATTTCTTTAATTTGTTTAATCACACCTGATGGCAATTTGAGAATTTGAAGAATCCTGAAAAGTAGCGCCAACGGAAATAATTTAATAGATAAATTCAATGGGGTTGCAGAAAAAATTTTGACACATTTATAAGGATTAATTTTTTTATCATCTTTTGGGTAATAACTGAAAACAAAAAAATTATTGACAGGAATAATTTTACTTAAATTTTCAATACAACTTATCAGCATGGCAGCAGAACCTTTATTGCCGGAAAAAGTAGGACCGATGATCGCAATATTGTATTTTTTCATTTTAAGTGTTTTTTATGAAGGATTAGTATGGGAACAAGGAGAATATCAGCCAGGACTGACCATGCTCTGGAAGAAATTGCTAAAGTAATGGCCAGTTCCTGCGACATTATGGTAGATAGAATGATTGTTAAAGCACCTTCCCGAACTCCAAGACCGTTTGGAGTGATAATGGCAAGTAACCCGATAATTGTAGCGAGTACATAAGCGCTTCCGGAAAAAAAAGCCTGTTCCGGTTTTAACCCCGTGATAGAAGAAGCCATTAAAAAAAATGCTGCCCCTACTCCGGCTCTGTTTATAAAATAGAAAGGTAAAATAGTAATAATTTTTTGGGGCGAGATTTTTTCCTGTGTAGGAACGCGGTTTAGGATCGGGTAAAAAATTTTTGGTAGGATAAATGGCAGTAAAATAATTGGCAAAAAGAGAGCGATGATAAAAAAACCGTTGAAATTTTTGAAAAGACTTGTATTTAAAAATGCATAACTCCCTATTGTAAATGAAGCGATAATCAGGAAAGTATATTCATAAGCGGATACAATTATCAGAGATTTTTTTGATACGCCAAAATTTTTATTGGCGAGGTATATTTTCCCTAAAAGCGAACTAATTTTTCCGGGGATATATCGCAATAACCAACTCCAGATATGTATTTGCAGTGCAGTTTTAAAACCTATTTTTTTACTTGCTACTTTCTCTAATATAATTTTCCAGATCCATCCTGCAAAAATTACCGTTATGTCTAGTACTATCAAAGAAGTCAGAAATAATAACCAGTTTATGGATAAATCATATTTTTTAATATTATTCCAATTACCCGCAAGTTTATATCCTAAAAAAATAAAAATCGAAACAGGAACAGCAAGCCGGATTATTTGTTTATTCATTCATTTTTCTTTCCAGTGTTTTTCTATTAATGCTGATAAGGTCGGCGATAAATCCGAGCACAATAATATTAAAACCCATTCCTATTAAAACAGATGAAGCGATTAATGATTGGATATGCCCGGAACCTTGTCTGATGGAAACGAAATATAAAAATCGGATTATGCCAACCATTCCCAAACTTGAAATGATAAGCCCTAGGATCAATAAAAATTTAAAGGCTTTATACATAAGTACAGTTCTGATAATAGTAGCAGCTGAAAATTTGACATGGCTCCAAATTCCTGTAATAAGACGCGAATGCCCATTTCTTTTTTTAAAGGTAATTGGAACCTCTGTAATTAAAAAATCTTTGTTAACTGCCTGGATTATAGTTTCGTGAGTATAAGTATGGGAAGAAAGAAGATTGAAACTTCTTGCAGTGCCTCTTGTAAATGCCCGGAAACCTGATGAAGCATCGGAGACTTTGGCACCTGTTAACTTTCTAAT
>CAYRCR010000001.1:123863-178023 GCA_964422835.1 uncultured Gammaproteobacteria bacterium | reverse complement strand
AATTAGAAAACTTCCCACAATATTGCCTATTTTTTTACTTCGCGGCATATGGGTAAGTTTTTCAATTTGCCTGTTTCCAATAACCATATCCGCCCTGCCTTCTAGAATTGGCGCGATTAGTTTGGGTATTTCTTTCTGGTCGTATTGGTTATCCCCATCGGTATTGACGATAATATCTGCCTTGAGATTCAATGCTTTTTGCAAAGATGCTTGAAAAGTTTTTGCCAATCCTACATGTTTTTTTAATGAGAGAATATGATGGGCGCCTGATTTTTTTGCCACTTTTACGGTATTATCGCTTGAGCCGTCATCGACAACCAATATTTCCACTTTTGAAATATTGGGAATTCTGCGCGGTATGCTTTTTATGACTTGACTAATTGTTCGCTCTTCATTAAAGACGGGAATTTGTACAACCAGTTTCATAATACTAGCAGCATTTTAGCTTAAATGATAAAATGGCTCAAGTTTATACCTCATGAGTAATCAGTTTAAGCATATTTTTGGTTTGACCAAAGTTGACTATTTTTTTATTTTTATCCTTTTCTCGGTTACTTTTTATATAAGATACGCGGCATTTACCACTACCCCTTTGGATTTGTTTTCTGATGATGCCATCTATATGTCTATGGCAAGGGCTTTTTCCGAAGGTAATTTCGAAAGAATCCTGCATCCTCACTGGCAACCTCTTTATCCGTTAATGGGGGTTATTTTTCATTTTTTTATTAGTGATTGGGCGCTGGTTGCCCGTTTTGTTTCCATAGTTTTTGGTTCGCTTCTCATTATTCCAATATATCTTCTTGTAAAATTTATTACAAACCGTTTTATTTCTGCCGCTGTAATTCTCTATCTGGCTCTTTTTAGTCCCTTGATAGAATCATCAACTAATCCTTTAACCGGATCATTATTTACCTTCATATTATGGCTGACTTTGCTTTTTCTGTGGAAGGCTGTTGGCTTCAGAAGTAAGAAATTTGCTTTTTTCGGTGGAACAGCCGCAGGATTGGCACTTTTGACCCGTAGTGAAGGTATTTTTCTTCCATTCAGTTTTATAATGTTTTATTTTTTTTATATTCTTATACTAGTATTTAATACACACTTACGTAAAAGAATTGTCCGTGACAAAGTTTTTTTACACGCGACCATCAAAATACTTCTGATGGTACTTATTTTATTGCTGTATATATCAACAGTTTTAGCAATGAAAAACAATATGCTTTTTGTTATTGGTTTAATAAATGTGGGTTTTGTCTATTTGATTAGTCTTTCGTTATTAAGTTTTATTTATGTGAGTGTAGCGGTTATTCATTATAACGTATTTGTAAAAGTATATGAGCAAGTTCGTCCTCTTGTAATTATCATAATGCTTTTTATGATTGGGGTTATGGCAATTTATTTCCCATATAAATTTGCACTTAATAAAAAGTTTTTCGGTGTCCCCTTTTTTGAAAAAGCTATTAATTTGCAGCTCCGTTCCGGCAATGCCTTTGAGTTTAATGCTGACCAATCTTCCACCTGGGCACAAGATTTTTGGGGGGTTAGAACCGCTGACCCTCATGCAAAAGTTTTAGAATCTTCCACTAAAAAATACAATTTTTTTCTCATTTATGACATTTATTTAACAAATGCTTTCAAAAGAATGACGATTTTTATTGGAGATTATATTTTTAAATATTCTAATTTTTTGGAATGGATTCTTCTTATCCCCGGAATAATTTGGCTTATAAAAAATCCACAAAGGAGAACTCAACTTCTATTTTTATTTTCAACCCTGGCCATAATTTTTATTGGAATAGCTGTTTTTGCTCCTGCCGCCAATGAAAGATATATCTATTGGCTGACTCCCGCCTTTCCCATTATGGCAATAGTGGGAATTTATGGTTTGTATGATTTTGGACTGTTAAAACCTACTTACCGCGCAGTAGCTGTTTTTTTGTTACTCTTTTATTTTTTTGCCAGATCAGACTCGTTCTTTTATCCATTTTTTTTGCCCATTGATAATTCTGCCAGAAAGGAAAATTATATTACGGATATTGATTATTGGTTTATGAAAAACAATCCGAAGAACCGGGTAATGGCTATTCATGAAGGAGTGGGTTTTTACAGCCGGTCGCAAGTTATTTATACGCCCATGGCGAAAAATTTACCTGAACTTCTGGATTATGCCAAAAAATGGCAGGTTTTATATATTGTGGCCCATTCAAGAGAGACAACCAGATGGGTTGAGTTTTTATTTGATGAGCCAAAAGATTATCCGGGATTGCAAATAGTTTACTATAAAAACGGAGCTGTGATTTATAGAGTATTATAATGGAAGGGTTTAATGTAATTTAAAAATATGAAAGGTATTATTTTGGCAGGAGGGAGAGCAACACGTCTTAGACCCCTTACTTTAGTCACGTCAAAACAACTTTTACCGGTTTATAATAAGCCAATGATTTATTATCCGATTGAGACACTAACCCGGGCCGGGATTGAAGAGATATTAATTATCGTTTCACCGGAATTTGCCGGCCACTATTTGAATCTTTTAGGAACCGGTAAGGAATTTGGAGCCCATTTCAGTTTTGTGGTGCAATCAGAACCCGGAGGATTGCCCGAGGCTTTTATTTATGGAGCTGATTTTATTTGCAATGATAACGTGACTTTAATTTTAGGGGATAATATTTTTGATTATGATTTTTCTTCCCGTATTAAAAATTTTAAAGATGGGGGTGAAATTTATGCTAAAAAAGTGCAAGATCCGGAAAGATTCGGAGTGGTGGAGTTTGATAAAGATATGAAAGTCTTGTCGATTGAAGAAAAACCCGAGAAGCCTAAAAGTGATTATGCGGTTGTGGGGATTTATACTTTTGATCACAATGTTGTGGATCATGCCAAAAAACTAAAACCGTCCAAAAGGGGAGAGTTGGAAATCGTTGATCTGCATAATATTTATCTGAAAAAAAATAAATTAAAAGTAAATATTATTGATGGGATTTGGGAAGATGCCGGAACTTTTGAAAGTTTACTGCGGGCTGCAAATTGTATGGCAAAGCGCTGTAAAAGAGACAATGGAAATAATTGAAGAGAAAGTTGACGGGAATATTCTGCCTCGACTACATCTTTTAAAAGAGGATACAGGCGAGTATACGCAGTATAGAATTTGGGGGACGGAAATTGATTGACTTTTAGTCTGGGACCGTAAGATGTATCCAGATGAAAGGGGTTATTATCAGGAACTAATTAAAACCGAAGAAATTGAAAAAGTTATCGGGAGACCGCTGGAAATAAAACAAATTGGCTTATCTTACAACGAACCACATGGGGTGCTGCGGGGCTTGCATGCAGAACCTATGGATAAAATTGTGATGGTTCAGTCGGGAAAGGTTTTTATTGCGGTTGCCGACATTAGGCCAAAGTCCCCCACATTTAAAAAGCATGTTACATTTACATTGGATCAAACCGACCATCGGAAAGCTAAGATAGCTATAGTGATTTGTAATGGTTTGGCAAATTCATTTTTAACCATTGGCCCTGAAGAAGTAAATTATATATACGCTGTAAGTAAGCCATATACAACAAGTGAAGGAAAAAGGGCAATCAAATGGAATGATCCTGATTTAAATATTGCCTGGCCTATTAAACCAACAATAATGTCGGGGGTAGACAAGGAAAATGAAAGCTTAAGAGATTTATTCCCGGAAGAATTTTCCCAAAAATGAAAAAAGAAGTTTTAATTGTTGGTGGCAGTAGTATGGTTGGCTCGCGTTTTACCGAGTTGAACCGGGATCATTTTACTTTTGAGGTTCCAACGGAAAATGAACTTAATCTTTTGGATATGCAAAGTGTTAATAGGGTAGTTGGAAACTCCCCGGTTTCTACTGTTGTAAATTTTGCAGCTTTTACTAATGTCGGAAAGGCGGAAGAAGAAAAAGGTAATAAGGACGGTTTAGCTTATAAACTTAATGCTAAAGCGGTAGAGGGTTTGGCAAGGGCTTGCAAAGATTCAGGTAAACGTCTTGTCCATATTTCTACAGAGTATGTTTTTGACGGAATGAAAAAGCATGGGCTTTATAAGGAAAGTGATAAGCAGAGCCCGATTAACTGGTATGGCCGGACAAAATATGATGGTGAGGAACTTGTTCAAGGTAGTGGATGTGCATACACAATTGCCAGAATCTCTATGCCTTATCGGGCGCGTTTTCCAGCTAAACCTGATCTGGCCCGGACTTTTTTGAGTATGCTAAGATCTGGTCAGGAAATTTCCGGGTGCATTGATGTAATAAATACACCGACTTTGATTGATGATTTGACCCATGGTTTGAAACTTGTAATTGATCATGAAATTGATGGGATAATCCATCTTTCATCAGAAGACGGGATTTCACCGTTTTTATTTGCAAAGGCAATTACAGAAAAATTTGGTTTGGATGGCAATCTGGTAAAACCCATTGCTTTTAATGTTTTTTGTGAAGGCAGACCGGCACCACTTTTAAAAAACTCCGGCCTTGACACTTCTAAATTTCAAGGACTTTTTGGTCGGGGAATTTTACACACAGTAAATGGAGGACTGGAAAATTTTAAACAACAAATGTTATATTAACAACATGGCAAAGAAGAAAAAAGCCTTTATCACGGGTATTACTGGTCAAGATGGTTCATATTTATCTGAGTTTTTATTGGGGAAGGGTTATGAGGTGGCCGGTTTGGTAAAAAGAAACGCTTGTAATTATCTTGGGAATATTGATCACATCAAAAATGATATAAAAATTTATTATGGGGATTTGCAATGGCCGGAATCAGTCGCTTTAGCACTGTATGATTTTAAACCGGATGAGATTTATAATTTAGCAGCTCAATCGTCTCCGCTGGATTCTTTTAAGGATATTATAGGCACCATGATGGTAACCGGTATCGGTGCGGTCCAGGTTTTTGAGCGGGCAAAAGAAATTGTCCCCCATGCCAGGATTTACCAGGCTTCAACTTCAGAAATGTTTGGCGCACCAAAGGAAATTCCCCAGAATGAAAAAACTTTATTTAATCCGGCCAACCCCTATGCCGCCGCCAAAGTATATGCCCACTATATGGCACATCTTGCCAGAGTCAACAATCACACCCCTCAATTCATTAGCTGTGGAATTTTGTTTAATCATGAAAGCCCTAGAAGAGGCCTGAATTTTATTACCCGGAAAATTAGCACAGCTGTAGCGATTATCAAAAATGGGGTTAAAGATAAAATCCCGCTTAATGAGATAGGAGAATCTATTGTACAAAATGGTAAATTAAAGTTAGGAGATTTGGAAGCCCGGCGGGATTGGGGATATGCTCCCGAATATGTAGAAGTCATGTGGATGCTTTTGCAACAGAAGAATCCTGATGATTTTGTGATTGCCACAGGAGAAGTACATACAGTTGAAGATTTTGCCCGCGAGGCTTTTGCAGTTGTGGGTTTGGACTGGCGGGACTTCGTTGTGACCGACCCCCACTTTATTCCTCCTGTCCAAACAGGACCTCTGTGTGGTGATCCCGCAAAAGCCAAAAAAACCTTAGGTTGGAAGCCCAGGACCACGTTTAAGAAATTAATAGAAATTATGGTGCACGCTGATCTGGCAAACTTTTCATATTCTCCCACAATTAATCAAGCATGAAGAAACTAACGGTGGTGCTCCCCACATATAATGAGAAAAAAACTTTAGAAAAAACAATTGGAGAAGTGCTGGATCAGGAAAAAAATCTACCAGGTTGGAAGATTGAGATAATAATTGCCGACAGTAATTCTCCTGACGGGACAGGAGCGCTGGCTAAAAAATTATCTGAAAAAAATCCCAAAATTCATTTTATTAATGTCGGCCCCGGAATTGGTGTCGGACTTATAGAAGGGCATAAATTTGCTCTTAAGCACTTAAAGCCTGATATTTTAGCCCAGCTTGATGCAGACGGACAGGTGGAAGCTGATGTTTTGGTAAGATTGGTTGGTGCAGTTGAATCCGGATTTGATTTAGCTTTAGGATCGAGGTTTGTTAGCGGTGGCAGAAATATGTTATCACCGTCCCGCCGGCTCTTTTCAAACGGATTATCTCTGGTTTGCCGCTTGGTTATGGGGCCTTTCGGAGTTGGTGAATTTGCCAATTCCGCTCGGGCCTTTACTCCAACCATTTTTAAAAAGATAAACTTCGAAAGGCTTCCCTGGAAGGAAAAAACTTTTATAATTCAGCCGGCATTTTTGAATGAAGCAATATTGGCGGGTGCTAGGTATAAAGAAGTGCCGCTTATTTTTAAAAACAGGGCGGAAGGATATTCAAAAAATAAAGTTTTCAATTATTCCTATGATGTCATAATGTATACTATTGATGCCAGGCTTAAAAAATGGGGAATAAATGTACCTTTTTTTTATGTAACCGGTAGGAGTAAAACCCTAATAAAATTTGGGGTAGTGGGATTTACAGGAACTATAGTAGATTTTATTTTTTATAAATTATTCATTAACAGTTTTGGTATACCTCCTGCCACTTCCAAAGGTTTATCTGCTGAAATTGCCATTATTAATAATTTTACCTGGAATAATGTTTGGACATTTAAATACAGAAAAACCAGGACCAATGCCTGGCAGAAATTCGGAATTTTTAATTTAGTCAGCCTTGGTGGGCTTTTGATTGGAGTTTTAATAGTGAAGCTTTTGCATTCTCTGTTTGGTGACGGAGCTTTATATTTTGGAAGTTTCAGTGTGGCATATAACAATTTTTATTTCTTTGCCACCATCCCCCCGGTGCTCGTTTGGAATTTCATAGTTAACCACCTTATCACCTGGCGCCATCAGGAGGACTAAGTCTGCTTTGGGGAGAATAATTTAAGTCCTTTTTGGTTGGTTCTAAATCAAAAGGATTTCCCTCTATTTCGGAAGTGGCATAATATATCCCAAATGGAATCGGGCTTTTTAGAGCTTTTAAAAAAACCTGGACTAGGTCCTGATGTGAAAGCCATATTCTATCCCATGGGTGAAATGGCTGATCATCCGGGAAAACACTGCCAATACGAAGGCAGATTGTTGTAATACTATGCAAGTCATAGAATTTTCTGGCAAGCAATTCCCCAAAAGATTTACTTATTCCATAATAGCTGTCAGGCCGGGGAGGATCAGCAATTGTGAGCGGTCTTCCCGAAGGAGAAGTTTGAGGATACCCTTCATAAGCGCCTTGCAGGTGGGTTGAGCTGGCGAAAACTATTCTGCCAATATTAAATATCTTTGCGCATTCGTAAAGATTTCTTGTGGCTGTGATATTATTGCGTAGGATATCTTCCCATGGAGCAGCAGGGTCTGGATTAGCTGCTAAGTGGATAGCAAAATCAATAGGTTGAATATTACTAATTACTTGTTGTAGAGATTCCATGTCTGCCAAATCGACAGTAAAATGGGTTCTTTCATCGCCTCTCCTTTTTCTATCCAGTGTTTTAATATTAAAATCACTTGCTAAAGCTTGTGCTAGCACAAGTCCGATAGTGCCTTCCGACCCTGTAATAAGTAGTGTTTTTCTCTCTGGCATGCTCGCATGATAGAATGCCCCTCAAATTTTTGCAACATTAAACATATAAAGGTTAAGCATACAAAATATTTTGGATATTTGTAGTCACTCCTTTGTTCTAATGATTTAAATCATTAGAACAAATAACACAATTTTCTGACATGTCATGATTTTGTGTGAAGCTATTTTAAATTTATACTCTTGCTTATGGTTAATTAAACACTGATAAATTTGGGACTGGGGCAGTGTTAGCAATCAGGAAATTTTCGGCGTACAAATAAATTGCCAAAGCAATAATTACCAAGACTATTTTAAATTCGCGGGATACTAGAATTTTTTCAAAGGAGATTAAGATAAACGGGAAAATTGGCAGGAGGTAACGGCTGATGTCACGGTGGGCAACAAACATACTTGCCCCAAGATATGTCAGGACAAAAAATGCCATGGGATAAAGTTTTTGTTTTAATAAAAGTAATCCTCCCAAAAGTCCCAAAATAAAAATATAGATTATATCTTCCAACCAAATGCTTCCTACCCAAAACTGGTTTTGATTAAAAACCTGAAATGGGGGGAAAGTTAAATGGATATTATCGCCGGAACGAAAATAGGCAAAAAAATCATTGTAGGAAATTTGAAACCAATAAAATATGGCGAATAAAGCTGCCGGAATAAGCGTGAGGGGTGCCAAATAAATAATGGTGTCATATAAGCGGTGCAAAATAGGCAGGTTTTTTCTTCGAATTTCCCAAAGAGTAAAAATTACCAAAGCTATAAACAATAAAATTCCTGGGGGTCGGGTAAATTGGGCAAAAAATCCGGCAAGCCCTGTTAAAAAAATGAAATAGTACTTCTTTTGTTTTTCAAATTTCATAAAGAAATAAATTGCTAAGATAGTAAAAAAGATAAACATTGGTTCGGCTGATCCCACGCTATGGACTATTAGCCATCTGGCGGGGAGGATTAGAAAAATAACTGACAAAAGAAGTGGGTGGCTTGTTAATTTAAAATCTCTAACCAGAAAATAAAATGCTATTGCTGAAGTAACTGTAAAGAATAATGAAATCAGGACCATAGATTTCAAAAAACCTAAAACTGGAGCGAAGGGAAGCATTAATAAGGCATATCCCGGAAAATGGGAAGCGTAATAATTGGCAGATAACGCATAAGGGAGCCCGGCGATAATCTTTGGGTCATATAAAGATTTAGCAATCACGATATATTCCAAACCGTCAAAATTACGGTAGATAGAGGCACTGCCGGCACTAAAATCCAGTCCGTATAAATTGTTTAGTTTCAAGTGAAAGGGAAGCCAAACCAGGAAAGACAATAGGATGGTAAAGATAACTAATATGCATAAATCCTGCAGAGTTTTACTCATAAGTAAATGTTAGCACATGAGCTTCATCTTATGCTACACTACTTAAGATGGCAATGAAAATTGGCTCGCTTTCGGTATTTTTCCCGGCCTATAATGAGGAAAAAAATATTGCAAGTACTGTAAATCAGGCAAGTGATGTGTTAAAAAAACTTCACCTTGAGAATTATGAAATTATCATTATTAATGATGGTTCAAAGGATAAAACCGGCAAAATTGCCGAAGGCTTGGCCAAAAAAGACAAGCATATCCGCGTGATTACTCATGACCCTAACAAGGGATATGGGGAGGCATTGAAATCCGGTTTTTATAATGCCAAATATTCCTGGATTGCAGTAACTGATTCTGACGGGCAGTTTGATTTTTCTGAAGTGACAAAATTACTTGGTAAGGTTGATGAAGCGGATGTTATTATTGGCTATCGTCTCAATCGCCAGGATTCGCCCCTTAGAAAAATAAATGGCTGGGGTTGGACAATGCTTGCCAATATTCTGCTTGGCGTTGGGGTTAAGGATGTGGACTGTGCCTTTAAGCTGGTAAAAAAAGAAGTGATTGAGAAAATTCCCCGTCTGCAGTCCCAAAGGGGAGGTATGATCTCTCCGGAGCTCTTAGCAAAAGCCAAAAAAGCTGGTTTTAAAATTAGTGAAGTTGGCGTGCATCACTTTGGGCGAAAAGAGGGCGCTCAAACAGGAGCTGACCTGAAAGTGATTGTCAGTTCTTTTGCCGATCTGTTTAAACTGTGGTGGAGGCTTCTCTAATACTCTTGTAAATTAGAGAAAAAAGAATAAATATGATTTTTAAATGGATTAAAAAAAATAAATTTGAAGTTTTACTTGTGCTTCTTATTTTAGCAATTGCACTGTTTCTGCGCTTATATCGCGTCAGCGGATACATGACTTTTTTGGGGGATGAGGGTAGGGATGCACTGATGGTGAAAAGAATTTTAGTGGATCATGATTTCCCCTTGCTTGGGCCACCAACCTCGGTCGGTAATGTTTATCTCGGCCCGCTATATTACTACATGATGGCAGGAGCGATGACAGTTTTTTGGCTCAACCCGGTCGCGGCAGCGGGAATGGTGGCAGCGATCGGAGTTTTGGCTGTAGCGTTAGTTTATTATTTGGCAAAAGAGTGGTTTGGGAAAATCCCAGCTTTTTTAACAGCTTTCTTATACGCAGTTTCAACAGTAAATATTATTAATACCCATTCTTCCTGGAACCCTTCTCCGACTCCTTTTTTTGCCCTACTGGCAATATTGGGTCTGCATCTTGCCAGAAAATATAATAATTACCTGTTTTTGATATTAACAGGCGTATCCCTTGCTGCCGCTGTCCAGATGCATTATCTGGCGGGAATACTTTTGCCGATTTTTGTGGTCTTTTGGATTTATGAAATGTTTACCAAAAACAAACGTCATTTTCTGAAAGGAACGTTTGGTGCAATCATTGCATTTATCACCCTGTTATCCCCATTGATAATATTTGACCTCCGCTACAATTTTTTAAATTTCAATGCCATTGTTAAACTTTTTACCGATAAAAATACTAATCAAAGTTTCGATGGTTTTTCCGCTCTCTCGTCGATAATTACAAATTATAAGGATAAATTAATGGGAAGGTATATTGCAGTTGGAAACGGTTGGCTTGCAATAGTTTCGTCGATTATTGTAAGTGTTCCGCTGGCAGTTACCTTTCAAAGATGGCTGTTGGATAAAAAAATCGGATGGCCATATTTTATTTTAAGCATTTGGCTTGTATTAGGAATTTTTAGTGTGTCATTTTATCAGGGTCCTGTTTTTGATCATTATTTAAGTTTTGTAAGCCCGGCTGTTTTTCTGCTTTTAGCGGCATTTGTAGCACTGTTTAAAACAAAATTTAAAATTATTTTTACCATATTTTTACTTTTGGCAGTCGGTTTTTTCAATTTGGTAAAAAACCCACTTCTTTCTCCTCCCCATCATCAATTGCAAAGGACGCAATCTGTCGCCAAATTTATCATTGAAAAATCGGGTGGAAGACCGTTTAATTTTGCCTTAATTGCGGATAAAAATTATGATTCAGCTTATCAGTTCTATCTTGATATATATGGACATAAACCAAAGGTTGTACCGGTAGAAATAACGGATCAACTTTTTGTGGTTTGTGAAATCTCACTTTGCCAGCCGACGGTTAATCCCAAGTATGAAATTGCCGCTTTTGGGATGAGTAAAGTAGAAAAAGAAATGGAACATTGGGGATTGAAAATTTATAAACTTGTTGCCAACCCGAGCGGCAAATAATTAGAATAAGAATATGGAAGTAAAATTATCAGTAGTAATTCCGGCATATAATGAGGCAAAAAATTTGCAAGGTGGAAGTTTGGATGAAGTAGAAGCTTATTTTAAAAAACAAAATTACTCGTACGAAGTTTTAATAGTTGATGATGGTTCAACCGATGCTACTTGTGAACTTATTACCCGGAAAATTAAAGACAAAAAAAACTTTAAACTGATTAAAAATCCTCATGGCGGTAAGGCAATAGCAGTTATGAGCGGGCTTTTGAAAAGTTTAGGGGACGTGGCAATTTTTACTGATATGGACCAGGCAACACCAATTGATCAAGTTGAAAAATTCTTTCCAAAATTTGAAGAAGGGTTTGATATAATTATTGGCTCACGGCAGGGAAGGTCAGGCGCACCGCTTGTCAGAAAAGCAATGGCAACAGGTTACTCTGCAGTCCGCGGATTAATATTAGGATTGCCGTTTTCCGATACACAATGCGGCTTTAAAGGTTTCAACCGTCAGGCAATTAACGGTATTTTTCCATATCTTTTATCAACTTGGGAAAAAAGGAAAATAGGTGGTGCAGCGGTAAACGCCGGGTTTGATGTTGAAACGCTTTTTTTAGCCCGCAAAAAAGGTTTTAGAATTGCTGAAGTCCAGGTTTCATGGCGTCATGTTGGCTCGGAGCGGGTACAGGCAATCAATGATTCCATTGAGGCTGTAAAAGATATTTTTCGCATTAGGTTAAATGATCTGCAGGGAAAATACAAATGACCTGTGCCGGTAATATTTGGTCGAAGTTTAAATGGGATATCCTCTGCTTGATTATATTACTCGTTACTTCACCTCTCTTTTTTTATAACTTAGGACAGTCTTCGCTCGTCAATTGGGATGAAGCATGGTATGGTGATATTGCTAGGAATATCCTAAAAAGAGGTGATCTATGGAATTTGTTTTGGAATGGGAAAGCTTACATTGATCATCCTCCAATGGGGTTTTGGCTAACAGCCCTGACCTTCCAAATTTTCGGTATAAGTGAATTTTGGGCAAGATTCCCCCAAGCAACTGCCGGGCTTGCAGCTATCATCGCTTTATATTTGCTTGGCAAAGAGCTTTTTAATCGTGTAGTGGGTTTTTCTTCAGCCCTGGCTTTAATTTCTTCATTTTGGTTTTTATATCGGGCAAGATCCGGGAATCTGGATATCTCTTTAACTTTATTTTTTATTCTGTCAATTTTTTTGGCCATTAAAGCAAGCAAAGATAAAAAATTTCTATTGCTTTTTTCAATCTCTTTAGCTTTTTTGTTTTTAAGTAAAACTCTGGTTCCCCTCACTATTATTCCGGCTCTTCTTATTATTTTTTGGGGAACCCTTAAATTTAAATGGAAGGAATTGATTTTGCCTGTTATTTTCTTTCTGGTTCTGGTTGGGAGTTGGCTAATATCACAGGTAATCAATAATCCGGGCTTTTTTCAGACATATATAAGAATTGGTTTTCCTGAAGCTCAAATAAAGAGTTCATATATTGAGAACCTGAAATTATTCAAGGAATATTTGCATAGCGGGGTGGGAAAATGGTTTTGGCCGGGAATTTTTTCCGCAGCATTGAGTTTGATTTTACGACAAAAATCTTTTTTAATTTTAAGCGTTTTTGTTTTAACCTTTTCTCTTCCTTTCGCTTTTTCACATAAGGGACAAATTTGGCATTTAATCCCTTTGCATCCTTTTCTGATTTTATCTTTTTTTGGTTTTTTATATACGATATCTTTCAAGTTCGTGAGAAATACCAAAATTACTGCTATTTTAGTTATTTCAGTCTGTGTTTATTTTTCCTTTATCCAAATCAGACAAGCTTGGTACCAATTTATAGACATACCGGCTTATATTTCCGATGAAGCAATATTGGCCAAAGAGGCAGGTAAATATTCGGAAGATCTTTATATTGATGGCGCAGATTTTACACCTACTGCTGTTTTTTACTCCGGCAAAAATGTTTCAAAAGTGTGGCGTGATGGCCTTGGAGAGCTATTTGATAATGAGAAAAAATTCGTGTTGATTACTTATCTTTGGAGACTTGATAATTCCGGGATTCCAAAAGAAAAATACCGTATAATTAAAACTGACAGGGACAAAATCCTGATCATTAAAATATGAAAGTTCTTGCAAAGCATAAATTTACTTTGTTGTTTTTTTTATCTATATCTTTTATTTATTTTGTCATCCGGTTGCCTAATTTGACCCTGCAGCCGATTTTTGCCGATGAAGCAATTTATGTCCGCTGGGCACAGATTATGAGGGCTGAACCAACACTCCGTTTCCTGCCTCTTTCAGACGGCAAGACTCCGCTTTTTATGTGGGTTTTAATGCCCTTTTTCAAATTTTTTTCTGATCCGCTTCTCGCAGGCAGGTTTTTATCGGTTATTTCAGGCTTCGCGAGTTTAATTGGGGTTTTTGTTTTAGGATGGATCTTCTTCAACCGCCGGGTCGGGCTCTGGTCAGCTGCCCTTTTGACACTTACTCCTTTTACCTTCTTTTTTGACCGGATGGCTTTGGTTGATTCCATGCTTACTGCATTTTCTATTTGGTCTCTTGTCTTTGCTTTGTTACTTATACGGTGGCGGCGGTTGGATTTGGCAATGATTTTGGGATATTTTTTGGGGGGTGGACTTTTAACCAAAACTCCAGCTATGTTTAATTTAATAGCCTTGCCTGCAACTCTTTTGATTTTCGACTGGAAGGACAAAGCGCGCCAAAAAAAACTTCTGCAGATAATAGGGCTTTGGGTTGTTGCAATAATTATAACTTTTACTGTTTACAGTATTTTAAAATTGGGACCCGGATTTGATAATTTAAGTTCAAGAAATCAGGATTATATTTTTTCTCCCTTAGAACTTGTTGGCCGCCCATTGGATCCATTTATACCTCACCTTAGAGATCTGGCGGATTGGTTCCCGAAACTTATCACGGTCCCCGTCATACTTTTAATTTTATTTTCGGTAGGATTGGCATTTTTGGTAAGGAATAGATATGCCTTGGCGGTATTAATATGGAGCATAACTCCTCTTTTGATTGAAATGGCTTTTCTAAAAACTTTCACAGCCCGGTATATCTTATCTTCAATCCCTCCACTTCTCGTCTTGTCGGCATTTGGTGTTGACTTTTTGATAGAGAGGGTCCGAATGAAAAAAATATTTTTGTACCTTGCAACTTCAGTTTTTCTTTTTCTAATTCCTGTAAAAATTGATTTGACACTTCTTACTGCTCCGGAGAATGTAGATTTACCAAGGTCTGAAAGAAGCGGATATTTTGAAGCCTGGACTGCCGGTTATGGTTTCCCCGAAATCGCCAATTTCCTGATTGATGAGGCAAAAAATGGTACTGTGGTGGTGGGAACGGAAGGTTTTTTCGGGACTTTGCCTGATGGTCTGATGATTTATCTGGACTCCTATGACCATTTGGCGGATAAAGATCATCAAGTAGTGGTGTTGGGGAGTAAGATACCCATTTCAGATGATGTAAGAGAACAAGCAGGGATACATCCTACATTTTTTGTGGCTAATAATTCAAGATTTGAAGGAGAGGAAAAGATAGAACTTATTGCCAAGTACCCGAAAGCCAAAGGGCCGGGACTTTCTCAAGATGCAATTTTATTCTATCGGGTTCTTCCCGGAGGTGAATGAGGAAATATGGCAAAAAAGTTGAAAATTTGGGCTCTTTTGATTCTTTTAATCATCCCGGCTTTCATTTCTCTTATCAGGCCGGGATTTTTTTGGATGCAGGATGACCTGCAGGCTTTTCGTATCCAACAGCTGGATAAGTGTATTTCTGATTTGCAGATTCCCTGCCGCTGGGTGCCTGATGCCGGATACCAATACGGTTACCCCCAGTTCAATTTCTATCCGCCGGGCGTGTATTATTTAGGGGAGCTTTTCCATTTAATAGGCTTTCAATTTATTGATGCTGTTAAAATTCTTTTTGTTCTTGGTTTTGTATTGGCAGCGCTTACCATGTTTATTTTTTTGCGCTCTCTTTTCGGCCCGGTCCCGGCTTTTGTTGGAGCGCTTATTTATACTTACTCTCCCTACAAAGCAGTTGATGTTTATGTGAGAGGCGCTTTATCTGAATTTTGGTCTTTTGTATTTTTTCCTTTAATTTTTTGGGCAATTTATAGTTTAATAAAATATGGAGGGAAGAAATATTTGGCATGGATGGGGTTGTCAATCGGCTTACTGCTTACAACACACGCTCTCATGTCAATGATATTTTTGCCTTTGGCAGCTTTATGGGGGCTTCTTTGGGTAGTTTTGGAAAAGAAATGGGGAGTAGTTTTGAAATTGATTTTTGGAGGATTATTGGGTTTAGGAATTGGGGCTTTTTTTATCTTGCCGGCAATGATTGAAAAGCCTTTTTCCCATTCTGAATCAATGCTGGGAGGATATTTTGACTGGCGGCAGCATTTTGTGGATATCAACCAATTATTTATTTCCAATCACTGGGGTTATGGCTCATCATACTTAGGGCCGGGTGATGATTTATCATTGTCAACAGGGCATATTTTATGGATAGGAGCGCTTTTAACAACGGTCCTGTCTTTAATTTGGTATAAAAAATATCCAAAAATATCTACTGCAGTTTTTGTTTTGAACACTCTTGCACTTCTGGTGCTTTTTATGACCCACCAAAAATCATCATTTTTATGGGAAAAAATTACAATACTTGCTTGGTTGCAATTTCCCTGGCGGATTTTAGCAGATAGCATTTTTCTATTAACAATTGTATCAAGTGCAGGACTGTTTATTATCAGACAAGCCAAGATTTTTTGGCCAGTGGCCTTGGCTGTAATCATTGGAGTTTTTGTGCTTTACAGTAGTTTTTTTAAGCCTTATGAATGGTTTAATATTTCAGACAATGAGAAATTTTCCGGGGTTTTATGGGAAAAAGAATTGACAATTAGTATTTTTGATTATTTGCCAATTTTTGCTAAACTTCCACCGACCAGCAAAGCTCCTGATTTTCCTGAAATAATGGATGGGAAAGCATCTTTTTTAAGTTATCAAAAAAGGAGCAATTGGCAAAAAGGGGAAGTTGAAGTTTTTGAAATGGCTGATATCCGTTTGCCGCTATTTGATTTTCCGGGAATGAAGGTATGGAGTAATGGAAAAGAGGTAATTCATAGTCATAATGATTGCCGAAAACAGGAATTTTGTTTGGGGTTAATTTCCTTCAAATTGGCACCGGGAAAACATATAATTAAAGCGGAGCTTACCAATACCCCGATAAGGACTTTGGCTAATAGTTTGACCGTGGTAAGTATGTTTGCAATTGCTTTATTATTCATTAAAAGTAAATATGAAAAATCTGATTATTAAAAACTGGCCTCTCATCCTGATTATATTTTTATCTTTTCTGATAACCTGGCCTCTTTTGTTGCCCGGTTATTTCCCCCATCATGATGATTTGCAAGTCATGAGGATTTTCGAGATGAGGAAATGCTTTTTAGATCTTCAGATTCCCTGCCGCTGGGTGCCTGATATGGGTTTTGGTAACGGTTTCCCTCTTTTTAATTATTATGGCCCGTTTCCTTATTATATAGGGGCCTTTTTGACCATATTTCTTGGGTTTGTCTGGGCTGCTAAAGCTCTCTTTTTTATCCCTCTGCTTTTGGGTGGAGTATCAATGTATCTTTTGGGGAAAGAGCTTTTCGGGAAAATTCCGGGGATGACGGCGGGAGTTTTATATCTCTTTGCGCCTTACAGGGCAGTTGATGCCTACGTGAGGGGGGCAATCGCGGAGAGTTTTGCCCTGGCACTTTCTCCCCTTGTTTTTTATTTCTTCTTCAAATTAGTGAAAGAGCGTTCATTAAAGTTTTTTTGGGGAGCCTCCATTACATTAGGCTTATTCTTGACAATTCACAACATCATGAATTTATTTTTTATCCCCCTTTTAGTCCTGTTCGTTATTTTTCACCTTTTCATCCAAAAAGGAAAAAATTTCCTTCCGGTTACAATAAGTATGCTTTTGGGAGTTGGGCTGGCAGCATATTTTTTGTTGCCGGCTTATTTTGAAGAGTCTTTAGTGCAGACTAATACCCTGACCCGCTTTGATTTAGATTTTAGAGTGCATTTTGTAACTGTCGGCCAGTTATTTTTTGAAAGAGCCTGGGGATATGGAGCTTCTGTCTTGGGTCCCAAAGATTTGCTTTCTTTCCAAACCGGCTGGCCGCACTGGTGGTTGGTACCGGTAGCTTTTATTCTATTTATTTTTACTGTACTTAAGAAAAGAGAAAAAACCTTGGAAAATGCTGTTCTTATCGCTCTTTTTCTGGGAGTTTTTGTTTTTTCAGTTTTTATGACACATAATAAATCCGCTTTTGTTTGGGAAGGTATCGGTATTTTACGTTTTGCTCAATTTCCCTGGAGATTTTTATCACTGACCATTTTTGCTGCCAGTTTGCTTGGGGGATTTGTACTTTGTGCATTTATCGGGAGAATACAAAAAGTGCTGGCAATATTGATAATTTTTTTAGCAGTTGCATTAAATTGGAATTATTTTAGGCCGGAGAGTTTTAACTATTCTGTGACTGATTCAAATAAGTTATCAGGACCGGAGTGGGAAACACAACAAAAAGCCTCAATTTTAGATTATCTTCCCGAGACAGCTTTGGAGCCAAGAGAAAAAGCACCTCCAACACCTCTTATTAGGTCCGGGCAGGCAAGTGTTATGAACTTTATCCAGAGGTCAAACTCTTTTGAATTTGATGCAACTGTAGATACAATCTCAACTATTGAGGTACCGGTCTTTGATTTTCCAAACTGGCAAGTTTTTATAAACGGCGTTGATATTAGCCACTCAAATAAAAATTTCCTGGGCAGGATTAGCTTAAACTTGGGTCCTGGGCAATATCGGGTTAAGGGTAAATTTAATGATACAGGGATTAGGTCTTTGGGCAATATGATTACTCTCGCGTCGATCTTTATAGGTATATTTTTAGTAATTTATGGAAAACATAAAAAATTTTTTAAGTAAAGGTTGGTTGTTAAGCTTGCTTTTTTCTTTGCCTGCAGCTTGGGCTCTTTTTGTGCCGGGATTTTTCGGGGCGTCGGATGATATGCATATTGCCTGGTTATATGAGATGGACAGGGCAGTTAAAATGGGACAAATTCCGCCACGTTTTGTCCCGGATCTATCTTTTGGTTTTGGTTATCCCCTTTTTAATTTTGTTTTTCCGCTGCCTTTTTATATTGGTGAAGCGTTTCATTTATTGGGTTTGGGTTTTGTTGATAGTATCAAGGCAGTTTTCTTTGTAAGTATTCCAGTTTCAGCAATTTGTATGTATTTATTTTTAAGGGAATTTACAAGTAAATGGCTAAGTTTAGCGGGCGCGCTTCTTTATGTATATACCCCTTATAGGGCAACAGACCTTTATGTCAGAGGTGCAATAGGGGAAATAGTATCCTTCGCAACTTTGCCGGTGATAGCCCTGTCTATAATAAAATTAACCGATGAAAAAGAATATAGTCTTAGATGGGTGGGGTTCGGTGCAGTTGCACTTTCTTCCCTAGTGTTGTCGCACAATATAACAGCATTTATGGTCATACCATTTATTTTTTTGTTAGGATTTCTTCGTTTTTTTCAAATTACCCGAAAAATTAAAATTTTTGGCCGGCTGATTTTAACGTTTTTTTTGGGCTTATTAATCAGTTCATATTTTTGGGTCCCGGCGATAGTGGATAGTGTGCTAATGAAAGAAGATACTGTTTTTAATTTTGCCGACCATTTCCCCACATTTAGACAACTCTTCACCCCATCTTGGGGTTATGGCGCATCGGTTCCGGGACCTTATGATGGTATGTCTTTTTTCCTGGGGCTTATAAATATTATAGTTTTGATAGTTGGTGTTTTGGCTATTTTTTTGTTTTGGAAAAAATATAACCCAAACCAGAAAATAATATTGGTATGGGCATTTTTTTCGTTTATTGTCTCGATTTTTATGATGAATTACCGATCGTCTTTTATTTGGCACAATTTCCCGCTTTTGCCATACTTTCAATTTCCCTGGAGGTTTTTGATTATGACAACGTTTATAATTCCTGTTTTCTTTGTTTGTTTTAAGCAAATTAAATTCCAAAACATTATTGCTTGTATGCTCGTTTTTTTGGCGGTTATCTTAAATATCGGTAATTTTAGGCCCCACGATTTTCTTGGCAGAGGTGATAATTATTATATTAACCGCTATATTCCAATTCCTTTTGCCAGCTCCGAATATTTGACATTGGCGGAAGAATATTTGCGTCTGCCAAAAGTAGCAGAGTCCAGACCGGATAGAAATTACCCGCTTATTTCGTTAAATAATGGAACTGCTGAAATCTTGAGGAATGATAATAATTTAAATATTTATATCGAGACATCGTCAAGTGAGGATATGATATTGAATTACAATAAGTATTTCTTCCCCGGATGGAAAGCAGCTTTGGATAGCTCGGAAACGGAAATTTTTGCCGGTGCCCCTTTTGGGCAAATAAATGTTAAAATTCCGCCCGGTAACCATAAATTAGAGATAAAATTTGGGGAAACACCTTTAAAGGTAATGTTGGATATTTTTGGCGTGACTGCCTTGCTAGTTGCCGTTTTTTTAATAGTAAAATATGGGGCTTTGAAGAAAACTTAAGTTCAATGTATGATTAAATTAATGAGAAGGAAATTCTTGGTGGTTGTGGTAGTAGGGTTAATCTTAAGAGTGGTTTTTTCTCTGATAACCTATCATTCCGATATCCAGCCATTTGATTTGGCGGGATATGTCATATCACACGGCCACATCTTGGATTATTACGATTTTCTTCCCAATCTTCCGCCCGATGATCCAATATTAAAAACATATCCTGCCAATTTGTTCAACTACCCTCCCGCCGTGTATTTCTTTTTAGGGGCAATGAGCATTCTCTTTACAGGCTGGTCAGACCCTGTTTTCCATTATAACTTTATCTTTAATGTGGTGTCTGTTTTAGGCAGTTTACAAACAGTTTTCCATCTTTTGCTCTTGAAATTGCCATATTTTGCTTTCGATTTTGCTTTGGCATCTTTGCTCTTCAGACTATTCCAAACACCAAAAGAGAAATTTTTAGCATTTACTTTATGGATTTTCAACCCGGTTAATCTTTATGCCACGTATATGATGGGGCAATTTGATATTATCCCGGCCTTTTTTGTTGTCCTGGCACTTTTTTGGGTAGCAAAAAAGCCGATTTTATCTTTTAGAGATGCTGTATTTGTAGCGCTTGCCCTGGGGTTGGGGGGAGCATTTAAAATTTACCCTTTATTTTTACTTGTGCCACTTGTCTCTCTAGTGAATGGGTGGAAAAGAAGGATTTTAATTTTTATGGTAGGGTTTGTACCTTATCTTTTGATAATTTTACCCTTTTTACCATCGCGGGGTTTCCGTGCTACAGCACTCTTGGCCGGGCAAACCTTAAAAAGTATTTATGCCCAGATTCCAATTTCCGGAGGGGAAAGTATTTTATTATTCTTGGCCCTTTTAGTGTTTTTCTACCTTGTTTTCTTCCATATTAAAACAACAACTTCAAATTTGTGGCAAAACTTTTTCATTATTCTTCTACTCTTCTTTATCTTTACTCACTATCACCCGCAATGGTTTTTATGGTTAACCCCATTTTTTATCTTTGCTTTGATCCGCTCGGATTTCAAAGATTCCTTGGCGGTTTTAGCGTCACTTTTTAGTTTTGTGGGCTTGATATTTTTCTTTGATCCGGGTCTTTCCATCGGGCTTTTTTCTCCCCTAAATCCTGTTCTTTATAATACCCAAAGTATCTGGCAGCTTTTAAAGATAAATATTGATTATAATTTTGCCAGAAGCGTTTTGCAGACAATTTTTGCAGGGAACGCGTTATTCTTCCTTTATCGATATTTTCCCAAAAGTAGTCAAGATTAAATATGGAAACAGAACAGGAGCTTTCTCTTGGTGAAATAAAAAAACGGCTTGTTTCTTCTTTTATGAGTTTAACAGCTCGCCAGATTGCCCTTCGTGCAATCAGTTTTATTTCATTGAATGTTATTTTAGCTAAAATCCTGCCGGTTGAAACTTTAGGTATTTTTAACATTGCGACGGCTGTTGTTACCTTTTTTGCCTTTTTTTCTGATGTAGGGTTAAGTGCCTCCTTAATTCAAAAGAAAACAGTAGTGACGGGGGACGATATCAAAACTGTTTTTACTATCCAACAATTTTTGGTTTCCATTCTTTCTCTGGTAATTTTTATCGGAGCCCCGTTTATCGGCAATTTTTATAATTTGGATGAAGCCGGCATCTGGTTAGTCAGGATTTTGGGAGTATCTTTTTTTCTATCTTCTTTAAAAGTTGTTCCGTCTGTTCTTTTGGAAAGACAATTGAAATTTCAGCCGCTTGTTACTGTTGAAATTGTAGAAACAGTGATTTTTAATGGGTTACTGATTTTTTTGGTTTTAAAAGGAATGGGTATTGGGAGTTTTACTGTTGCCGCACTGTTCCGTGGTCTTTCAGGTACAATGCTTCTTTATATTTTGGCTCCGGCACCGATTGGGTTCAAAATTGAGAGGGCGGCAGCAAAACAACTGTTGTCTTTTGGGATTCCATATCAAACAAATAACTTACTGGCACTTCTTAAGGATAAGTTGGTACCATTGGTGATTGCCCGGATGGTAGGAGCAGTTGGGGTAGGCTATATTACGTGGGCACAAGCTTTAGCCTTTTTGCCGCTGGAAATTATGAATATGGTAATTAGAATAACATTTCCCGCTTATTCCAGGTTACAAAGTGATAAAGTGTCACTTGCCCGGGCTGTTGAAAAATCTCTTTTTGTAACAGCCCTGCTTGTTTATCCTGCACTTTTTGGTTTAGGTGCTATTTTGCCTTCCGTTGTTTCATATGTTGTGTCAGCCAAATGGCAGCCGGCTGTACCGGCTTTTTACTTTTTTGCATTCTCCACATATTGGGCTGTAATTTCCACAACTTTTACCAACACTCTTTCTGCTATGGGACATATTAAAACTACCTTGAAACTGATGGTTTTTTGGACTGCCGCAACATGGGTTTTAACTCCGCTTCTTACGATATACTTCGATTTTTTAGGAGTAGCTGTATCTTCCTTTATAATCTCCTTTACGTCTGTTATTACCATTATTGCTTTAAAGCGCGTTTTAACAATTAAAGTTTTAAACTCTGTTGCTTTGCCGACCGCGGCTTCAACAATTATGGGTGTTGCGGTATTTTTCTTCGCCCAGAATTTGGTGAAAGACAAGTTGACATTAATAGCGGCAATTATTTTAGGCTTTATTTTATATGCATTAATAATTGGGCTTTTTGCCGGGAAAAAAGTCTTAATTGAAATTAAAAGTATCAGAAATGCTTAAAAATATATTTTTTATTTTACTATTCTTAATTTTATATGCTTTTCCTGAAAATGCTTATGCGTTGGGCAGCTCTTATATTTCTGTTGTAAATCCTGTAAGAGGTGCGGATTTTTGGGATTTACCAGATCAAAATCCTTATACGGCAGTATTTGGCCAAATGCAAATTATCAAAGAGTTTAATATCCCTGCCACATGGCTCATTCGGTTTGATGCTTTGTCTGACAATCAGATCATTACTATTTTGAAAAATTCATCTCCAACCCAGGAAAAGGGCTTGTTTTTGGAAATTACACCATCCTGGACAAAAATGGCGGGTGTAAATTATAACCAACAGAGCGTTTGGCACAATGCCGGCAGTGCTTTTTTGACAGGTTACGGAAGAGAAGAGCGGGAGAAGTTAATTGATGCAGCGTTTGTAAAGTTTAAAGAAGTATTTGGCGGATTTCCTTCTTCAGTCGGTGCTTGGTGGATAGATAGCTACTCTCTCTCATATATGCAGAAAAAATACAATATTGTTTCTGCCTTAATTGTTGCCGACCAATACACGACTGATAATTATCAGATTTGGGGACAATATTGGTCTGCGCCTTATTATCCCAATCGGCAGAATGCTTTGATTCCTGCCCAAAATGAGGCTGACAAAATTCCGGTGACCATAATGCAGTGGGCAGCCCGTGATCCTGTTAATGCTTATGGAGACGGGGTGCAGGAAAGTACTTATAGTGTCCAAGCAAATGACTACTTGGATTATCATTCGCTTAAAACTGATTATTTTGGAAAATTAGTTGATATTTTTACCGAGCAGCAATTTAATGCCGTAAACCATATCGTGGTGGGTCTGGAAAATTCATATTTATGGAGCAGTTATCAAGAAGAATATAAAAATCAACTTATGTTGCTTTCCCAAAAAGAAAAAGCAGGACAGTTTTCACTCATTTCAATGGGAGATTTTGGAAGATGGTATAAAAGAGAATTTCCCACAATTTCTCCCGAACAAATTATTGAAGCAAATGACTCTCTTGGAACTCATAAAAAAGCTATATGGTATATGAATCCTTATTATCGGGTAGGGTGGTTTTTAGGCAGTGAAGGAAGCATTTTCCGTGATGTCAGGCAATATATCAGTGGTACGGAGGAACCATGTTGGAGGTATGCCTGTAATGAGCTGAATTTCGCTACTTTTTCCGCCAGAGTGCTGGATGATGTTACCTATAAAGAGCGGCAAGTTTTAGATGTTGGCGAAATTTCCAACTTTAAAATAGAAAAAAAAGCTGGCAAATATATTTTAAGTTATGAGAACGAAACGGGTAATAGAAGGATAGTGGAATTTTTTCCTCGTGATATTTCAATTGACGGCAAAGTTTCTTCAATTGATACTTTCATTTTAAATGCCCAAAATTCGCAGGCAAACCAGGAGATAATAAATTTGTCAGGGGATGTGCCGGAAAACTTAAAAGAGTTATTACCTAATATTTTTTTTAAATTATTTAAGTTTTTATTATTTCTTGCTTTAGCTATTTTTATACCCGGGTATTTGTTTGTTCGTTACTTAAAACAAAAGTCGTTGGGTTTAAATATTTTTTTATCGGTTTGTGCCGGTTTTGTAATGTTAACGTTAATTTCATATTTGGGGGGTTATTTGAAATTAGATTTTCTAATCTGGATATATGGAGGAGTCGGAATGTTAGTGTTTACAATGAAGGGATATTATAAAGAGCTAGTTTTTAAAAAGATGCGGGAACTTCTAACACCGGCTTTGTTGCCATATGTATTAATTGTTCTTACGGGTACAATATTTCAATCGCTTCTGGTGGCCCGCTCCGGTTGGGTTTATGATTTTGGAGTTGGTTTTTGGGGGCCAACCGGCCATGACGGTATTTGGCATCAGGCTTTAATTGCCCAGTTGATAAAAGGAGTACCTCCTGAAAATCCTGGTTTTGCAGGTGTGGCTCTTTCAAACTATCATTATTTTTTCGATCTTTTAACAGCCGCAACTTATAAACTAACTCAAATTCCTGTGGCAGACCTACTTTACCGGTTCTACCCGCTCTCCTTTTCAATTCTTTTGGGTTTAGGAACATATTTTTTAGTAAATATGTTTACTAAAAATCGCCGGGGAGTTCTGCTTTCATTATATTTTGTTTATTTTGCCGGTAGTTTTGGTTGGATAGTGGATTTGATAAAAAAACAGGCCATCGGAGGAGAATCGGCTTTTTGGGCAAATCAGCCGGTGTCGATAAATTTAAATCCGCCGTTTGCCATTTCTTTACTAATTATTATTGCGGTGATATTACTCTATAAATATTTTGAAGAGAACAAAAATTACTGGGTGATGTCTTTATTCATTATTTTGGCCGGCTCATTGATTGAATTTAAGGTTTATGCCGGTATAATTTTATTGGGAGGATTGTTTTTGCACTCTGTCCAGAAAATTATACTTGAAAGGAATTTTCTTCCTCTGAAACTTTTCTTAGGATCATCCGTTTTATCTGCTGCAGTTTTTCTTCCCCAGAACAGCCAGTCGGGAAATTTACTCGCCTTTTCTCCTTTCTGGTTTATCCATTCGATGATTGATTTCCCTGATAGGGTTGGATGGGAAAGGTTATCTATTGCCCGGCCGGCATATATTACAAGAGGAGAATGGTGGAAATTTTTCCTGATTGAGGGAGTAGGCTTTTTAGTGTTTATTTTAGGAAATTTAGGGACCAGATTTGTAGGTCTTTGGAAGATGCGGAATGATTCTTTGATTTTATGGATGTCCGTCATTTCACTTATCATGCCTGTTTTGTTTATTCAAAAAGGGACTAACTGGAATACAATCCAATTTTTTTATTATTTTATTTATTTTGCAGCTATCTTTTCAGGGCTCGTATGGGTCTCAATTTATCAAAAAATACCCAAAATAATTGGCTTTATTCTGATCTCCTTTATATTACTTATTACTCCAATAAGTTCTGTGGCAACCTTCAGGAATGCTTTTTATCCCAACCCGCCTGCTATGCTTTCGGGGGGGGAGCTTGAAGCTCTGAATTTTTTGCAAAGTAAGTCTGATGGTGTTGTATTGACTTACCCTTTTGATAAAAATTTAAGGAGCCGGTTTTCTGACCCGTATTCGCTTGCGGTTTATGATACATCCGCCTATGTTTCAGCATTTACAGGCAAGGCAACTTACATAGAAGATGAGGTCCAGCAGGAAATATTTCAAAATGATTATAGGAAAAGGTTGGTTGAAGTAAAAGAATTTTTTGGCGGACGAAACAGTGCTTGGAATCGGGAATTTTTGCGCGTGAATAGAATACATTATATTTATGTTCCAAAATTTTTTAATGTTGGCGTTTTTAATGAGATTTTTATTAAAAAAATATTCGAAAATCGCGAAGTAGACATTTTTGAGGTACAAATTTGATAAATTTAGTAGTTAATTTTTTGATATTTTCTTTTCTTATTTTTTGGCTGATTTATACAGTTGGGTTTGTCTTCGTCGCTCGAGGTAAAACAAAATTAAAAGATGAAGATCTTCTTGCTTTGTCGCTTTCTATTGGCGTAGTGATCTTTGTTATAGCCACAATTATATTAGGCTTTTTTAATTTACGGAATCTAATAATACCTCTTATTCTATGCTTAGATATTGCAGCCATTTATAAATTCAGAATAAGACTTCTTTCCCCTTGGAAAATTTTCATAAAGGATAAATTACTTTTTTTATTAATTTTTATGGGGATATTAATGCAGGGTTTTATTAATTTTCCCAGCGGTTTTTTATATAAGGAAGGCCTGTTATTTTGGAGTTCCCAAGGTCATGACGGGCTTTGGCATGTGTCATTAATGGAAGAAATAACAAAAAATTTCCCTCCTCAAAACCCTATTTTTAGCGGTGAGCAGCTTTATAATTACCATTATCTGGTTGATATTTTAATGGGAGAGTTTTACCGTAATTTTCAATTTCTTTCTGCCCTGGATTTATATTTTAGATTTTTCCCGGTAGTTTTTTCTATAATGATAGGGATTTCTGTGTTCGCCTTTGTTAGCCGCTGGCAGGAAAATAAAAAAATAGGCTATTTGGCTCTGCTGTTTACGTATTTTACCGGCAGCTTTGGCTATATTGTTACATTTGCCAAAAACAGAAACTTTTTTGGAGGGGAGACTGTCTTTTGGGCTGCCCAAATTAACACAATACTAGGCAATCCCCCGCATGCTATCGCCATAAGCCTTCTGGTGACTTTTCTTTTAAGTTTTTATTTTTACCTTAAAGAAAGGAATATATTTTGGTTCTTGCTTTCGGCAGTTTTAGCAATGATGCTTTCCGGATTTAAGGTATCTGCCGGAATAGTACTTCTTTCCGGGTTGGGGGCGGCAGCAATCTCTGAAATAATTTTTTCCAAGAGATGGCACACTCTTTTATTATGTGTATTTTTGGGGCTGACAAATGTAATAACTATTAAGACTGTAACGCGTGGGGCTGAAGGATTTTTGATGTTTTTACCATGGTGGTTTATTAGGACAATGGTAGTGGTTAAACTAGACTGGATTGATCTGGAACATCGCCGCCAACACTATCTTGCTCAAGGTACATGGCACGCATACTTAAGAGTTTTTCAACTTGAATCGGAAGCTTTTTTAATTTTTTTGTTCGGAAATTTGGGTATGAGAATAGTTGGTTTCTTAGAAATCGGGAAAAAAATTATTCTAGGTAAATTATCTGAATTCAAAAATCCCTTGGAAGTATTACTGTTAGTTACAATGCTTACCGGTTTTTTAATTCCACTTTTCTTTGTCCAAAAGGGAATCATTTATAATAACATACAATTTATGCAATATTTTCTCTTAATTTTTGGTTTTTATGGGGCTATTTCGACTTACAAATTATTGTTATTCATTAAGAATAGATATCTACAGGTGTTAGTAATAATTTTTCTTATATTTTTATCGATTCCAACTGTGATTGGTAATTTAGTCGAATTTTATTCCCGCCCACCGTTGGCAAAAATATCCTTGGGTGAACTTCAGGCTTTGGAGTATTTAAAGCAAAATTCAAATCCTTTTGATAAGGTGTTGGCCGCGCCCTTCAATAAGTATTTGAATTCTAAATATAAGCTGCAACCTTGGCCAATTTATGCGTGGTATAGTACCCCGTATATTCCGGCTATTGCGGGAAGGTGGACTTATCTTTCTGCAGAAGAGCAAGCTCTGATTACGGGTTATCCAATGGAGGCAAGACTTGAGAAATTAAAGAAATTTTTTGAGCAGAGCGATTTTGTCCAAAATAGACAATTTTTAAAAGAGGAAAATATTGCGTATCTTTACATAAACCGCGACGAACTTGAAAAACCTCTTGATATGGGTGAAAATAATCTTAAGCCTTTTTTTGAGAATAATGAAGTTATGATTTTTAAAGTCAGGAAGTAATGAAAATTAGTAAAACAATTATTATTCTTGTATTAATTCTTGTAGTCGCAGCCGGGTTGCGGGTATTCAAACTAACTGAAGTGCCTTTATACGGCGATGAACTAACAATGGTATATGATAGCTATTCCATTTTAAAAACAGGACAGGATAGTGTTGGTGACTTTATGCCTCTAACTTTTAAAATGGGAGCTGGCCGGCCCGGAGGTTATATATATGCCCAGCTTCCATTTGTTGCCCTATTTGGTCCTACAATTTGGGGAGAGAGAATATTATCTCTCTTGTCGGGGTTAGGGCTTATTATATTAATGTTTCATTTTGGCAAGGTTTTATTTAATGAAAAAATCGGATTAATTTCCGCAGCCCTTACAGCTTTCTCGCCATGGGGGATAAATCTAAGCCGCGGCGGGTTTGAAGCTAACTTTGCTCTCTTATTGGCGGTTTTAGGTACTCTTTGTTTTATTTCTTCCAAGGGTAGGCCCTATCTTCTAGTTGCGGCAGCATTGGCTTGGGGTTTGACTATTCATACCTATCCTACATATAAACTTACCATACCATTGATTATATTGTTATTGATTTGGTATCAGGGCGGTTTAAAGAAGATTCTGGAGAAAAAAGTTCTACCCTTTATCATATTATCCGGTTTTATTCTAATTGCGGCGGGAATTTTAGCTATACTGCAGACATTTACAGCTGGTTCAGAAACGAGATTTGCCGATATTAATATTTTAAGCCAAGAAAATTTGAGAGAGACTCTTGTTCAACAAATTAACTACGAGCGCGCGATCTCTACCTTACCGGAAATATTAAACCCTCTGTTTTCCAATAGTTTTTTTGAATACACTTTTGTTATTGGAGAAGGTTATCTGAAACTTTTTTCTTTGGATTTTTTATTTCTACAGGGCGCCCGTAATCCCCGCCATAATATGTCAACAATGGGGGAATTTTATGTTATAGAAATAATTTCAATTATCTTTGGCATATATTTGCTTGCTAAAAAAGAGCGTAAAATATTTATTTTGCTAATCTTATGGGTGCTTCTTGCACCCTTACCGGCGGCATTGCTTATTGAATCACATGCTCTCCGGGCATCTTTTATGTTCCCGCCTTTGACACTTATTTCTGCTTTTGGGCTATCTTATTTATGGGATGTATCCAAAGGAAAGCCATACCGTTTTCCCACTGCAGTAATGTTCATTGTATTTTTTATTCAACTGGTATTACTTTTGGAAAGGTTGTATTTTATAGCCCCGAATGAATTCAGCAGATTTTGGTCATATCCTGCTCAGTTGGCTTCCGAAAGAGCAATTTTAGAAAAAAATAATTTTGACTTTGTAATTTTATCAACCCGCATTGACAATATTGAATTTGCTTATCCCGTTTATGCAAAATTGCCGCCTGATGTTGTATTACTACAAAATAAAGCTAAAACTTTATTGGGTGGATTATTATTTGAAAAATTTGATAATGTTTATATCGGTTCTATACCTGATGGTTTAGAGAATGATTTTATTGATCATCTGCCCGGCACGGTTATATTTATGGGGTATCCAGACCAAAGCCGGAATCTGGCCCTCCCGCAAATGGTAGGGGGTAGAGATAAATTGCCAGCTATAGTTGTCAGACAAAAGTTGTGAGGGAAAAATATTTATAATAGAATTAATAGTTTATGGATAAAATTTCTGTTGTGGTAAATACTTTTAATGAAGAAAAGAATATTAAAAGAGCTCTTGCGTCTGTATTATGGGCTGACGAGATTATTGTTTGTGACATGCATTCTGATGATAAGACAGTTGAAATTGCTAAAAAAATGGGCGCAAAGATCTTTTACCATAAAAAAACGGAATATGTCGAGCCGGCCAGAAATTTTGCTATTTCTAAAGCTTCGAATGATTGGGTATTGATTTTAGATGCCGATGAAGAAATTCCCGAAAAACTGGTAAGCAGATTGCAAAGAATGGCTACAGACGCATCTACTTCTTTTGTAGAAATTCCAAGGAAAAATATTATTTTTGGCCACTTCATGAAAGCATCAATGTGGTGGCCGGACTATCATATTAGATTTTTTAAAAAAGGTAGTGTGGTTTGGAATACAAAAATTCACAGTAAACCACAGACTTCCGGAACGGGTTCAAAATTGGAAGCAGAGGAAGAATTGGCTATTATTCATTTTAATTATCAGACCGTATTTCAATACGTTAACCGTCTGAACCGTTATACGGATATTGAAGCAAGGGATTTGCAAAGCGCGGGAATAAAATTCCATTGGGTTGACGTTGTAGAAAAGCCACTACGCGAATTTTTGAGCAGATTTTTTGCAAACCGTGGCTTTGACGATGGGCTGCATGGGCTGGCACTTTCTTTTTTACAATCTTTTTCTTTTTTGGTTGTTTACCTAAAATTGTGGGAACTGCAAAAATTTACCGAAGAAGAAATCGATCCGGAAAAATTGAACCAGGTTTTTAGAAAATCAGGTAAAGAGATCTGTTATTGGCTAAAGCTAATTGACTTGTCACAGGATCCGATAAAACGTTTTTTTCAGAAAGTAACGAATAGATTATGAAATTATCAACAATCGTGATTGCAAAAGACGAAGAGGAGAGAATAAGTGCCTGTCTTGAATCAGCAAAATGGGCGAATGAGCTTGTTGTTGTCATGGATGATTCAGTAGATAATACCGCAAAGATTGCTAAGAAATATACAAATGAAGTTCTTATATATAAAGGGGAACATGATTTTGCTAAACTTCGGAATTGGGCGATGGAACAGACATCAGGAGAATGGGTTTTATTTTTGGATGCTGATGAGAGGATTTTAAGCCCGCTTAAGGAAGAGATAGTAAATGCTATTTCAGGTTCGGAAAAATCAGCTTTTGCCATACCACGGAAAAATATTATTTTCGGGACGGAAAAAAAATATGGCCCATTTTGGCCGGATTTTGTCATCCGGCTTCTAAAAAGAGAAAACTTTACCGGATGGGCTGGGAAAATCCACGAGCAGCCGACATTTGAAGGTAGTTTAGGTTATTTAAAAAATCCGTTTTTGCATCTTACTCACCGCGACCTTAACCAGATTATTTGTAAAAGCCTTGATTGGTCAAATATTGATGCTAAACTTAGGTTATCATCTAATCACCCCAAGATTTCAAGCTGGAGGCTTATCAGAATTTTATTAATAGAGCTTTTCAATCAGGGTTTTTTGCGTAAGGGTTTTTTCGCAGGGACTATAGGAACGATGGATGCCATTCTCCAAACATTCAGCTTGGTGATGACTTATATCAGGCTTTGGGAGATGCAACAATCAAGACCTTTAGATCGAGTTTATGCCGAGATTGATAAAAAATTAATTGATGGGAATTTCAAATTCTAATGAAAATTGGTATATACTCCCCATATCTGGATAGTTTTGGTGGGGGGGAACGGTATGTACTAACTACCGCTGAAATTTTGGCCATCTCCTGCAAAGTCGATTTGCTTTTAGATAGCCATCATTTAACATTACAGCCTAAAACATTAATATCCGATCTTGGCAAGAGATTCAATCTCAATTTAGAAAAAATAAATTTAGTTGAAGTTCCCATGGGTAGGGGAATAAATACTATCAAAAGATTACTATTCTTCAGATCATATGATCTTCTGATTTACCTTACCGACGGCAGCATTTTTTATTCTACTGCCAGAAGAGGTATTATCCATTTTCAAGTACCATTTAAAAATTATAAAACCCGCGATTTATGGGGGAAAATTAAAGCAAGCACGTGGAATTTAGCAGTCTGTAATTCAAAATTTACAGAAGGTTTTATCAAAAAAGAGTGGCCTTTTAAAACTACGGTTATTTATCCTCCCGTCGACATCAGTAAAATAAAGCCTTTAAAAAAGAAAAATTATATTCTGTCAGTCGGACGATTCGCAAGTTTTACAAAAGCTAAAAAACATGAAGAAATGATTAAGACATTTATAAGGCTTTGTAGAAATAAAGAAATGAAAGGATGGAGTTTGCATCTGGTTGGTTCGGTTGAAGGGGATGAAGGATATATTGATGAATTAAAGGAGTTAGCGGGTAAAAATCCAGTATTTTTTTATCCTAATTTGTCTTTTGATAGGCTCGTTGCCCTTTATGGCCAATCCAAAATTTATTGGCATGCTTCGGGTTTCGGCGAAGACGATCCTACTAAAATGGAACATTTTGGTATTACCACTGTTGAAGCCATGGCCGGTGGATGTGTTCCGATAGTAATCAATAGTGGAGGGCAACCGGAGATTGTTGAGAACAACAAATCCGGAATGCTTTGGAGTAATTTAAGCGAGCTGGGCCAAAAAACCCTACAAATAGTTAATAATAATAAATTATGGTCTAAATTATCAAATAATGCGAGGAAAAGAAGTAATCTGTTTTCAAAAAATTATTTTAAAGAAAAAATATTATCCTTAATTCGATCCCCCTAAAGCACAAATGGATTTTTTTAAATTTATTGTAATAGTAGCTGTAACTTTTTCAAACTTTTGGATTTGGAAAATAATTTCTAATAATTTATTAATAGGCATTTTATTAATTTTGGCCAGTATTTTAGGCTTTATCTTTATATCTTCTAAAACTAACAGATTATTCTTAATCTGTTTGAGTTTAGTATTTACCATCTTAGTGGTGATAACCATAAATGTCGCTTTTGACAAAAATTTAACTATTGTTTCTTCTCAAATGAGGTTATTACTTGATAAAAGACATCAATTTTTTTCATCAGACTTAGGCAAAGTCTTTAAAAATAAACTTGCCTTAAATTATTATGTAAATTGGTACCCAAAAATATCTAAATTTCATAGAAATATTTCATATGTCGTTGATTTAAACAGTTATTTTTTTGAAAGTCATCCGAGAGAACGGCCGGGTTTTAATGAATTTAGCAAATATCCTTTTTTCCTTGCCCCGATTTTTATCCTGGGTTTATTGATAATTTTAGTAAAAGGTAATAAACGTTTGGTTCTGTCTGCTGTTATTTTAATTTGTTTAAGTGCCATAACTGTTCCAGAATTTGCTTTAGGGCCAATTTTATCTTTTCCCATTATCAACTCACTATTGGCGACGGGGATAATAGCAGCTAAGGAATATTTGGGATGAACCGGAAACTTGTATTAATATTTTTGATTATTATATTAATAGGAATCTTTTTAAGGTTATTTTTGATTAATTTTATTCCTCCAGGTGTAAATCTTGATGAGGCTTCAATGGGTTATAATGCATATTCGCTATTTGCAACAGGGCTTGACCGTTATGGAAAGTCTTTACCGATTTTGTTCAGGTCACTTGGGTCATTTCAACTGCCGCTTTATACATATCTCTCAATTCCCCCTCTTGCCATATTTGGGCCTTCAATTTCTGCAATCAAGTTAGTCTCCGTAATTTCGGGAATTGTAGCAATAGTCACTTCTTTTTTCTTTGTTCTAAAAATCAAACAATACGATAAATTTCAACCGGCACTGTTTGCCGCATTTTTTGTTGCAATATCGCCTTGGGCCATATTTTTCAGCAGAACAGCCAATGAAGCTAATCTGGGCTTGGCACTATTCAGTGCAGGTATTTTACTGTCTTTGGTATCTTTATCTTATCCGAAATTTTTCCTTGCATCAGGATTTATTTTAGGGCTTGCTCCGTATGCTTATTATGCCGAACGCTTTACAACTATTTTATTTTTGAGCGCTTTTTGTGTTCTTTTTTTGAAAACAATACGCCAAAATATAAAATGGGCTGTCTGGGGATTTGCAATTTTTATCATTTTACAATTACCGTTTTTTACAATATTAGGATCTAATGCAGGGTTTTGGAGAATGGGTCAGGTAAACTATTTTTCAGATGAATTTTTTGTCCATAATGGCGGTAATTTTGTTAATGTTCCGTTCGGGAAAGCATTTTTTATTCTAAGAGAATTTATGAGCCAATATTTGACTTATTTTTCGCCCCGTAATTTATTTTTTGATGCTGATCCGCAAGGAGTCCGGTCAATGCCTGATATAAGTGTTTTCTATAGTTGGATGATAATTCCTTTTTTCTTTGGACTTAAATTACTGTTGAGGCAACACCACCAAACTTTTGCAAAAATTTTGCTATTGTTAATTATTATTTTACCAATCCCCGCAGCTTTGACAAAAGATCCTTTTTATACCACCCGGGTTTTGCCGCTCCTATGGTCATTTACGATAATTATATCATTAGGATTTTATCGTATTTTTGTAATTATTAAACCTTTCATCCTAAGGTTTTCAGTACTTTCTGTTTTAGTTATTATCTCTTTTACCCAACTTTATCTTTCTTATTTTGTACTTTTAAAATATGAACGGTCGGACAGTTTTGGTTTGCCTTTTCTGGAACTGGCCAGGATAAGTCAGCAATATAGTCAGATGAATATTGTTGTAGACTCCACAAGGCAGCCGGAGGCTTATATTTGGCTGGCTTTCTTTAAAAAATATGATCCGAAATTTTTTCAAGGGCAAGTAAAGCCGGAATTAATAGAAAAATATTATCAGGAAACAAACTTTCAGGAAAGCTATAAAATTGATAATATGGAGGTGCGGCCGATCGTGTGGGAAAAGGATATTTATAGAAAACAAATTATTGTTGGAGATAAACTTGCAGTTTCGGATAAACAAATTAAAGAACACAGATTAAATGAGGAATTTCAAATTAAGGATTTAGCCGGCGATATTAAGTTGATTGGTTATTCAACGAATCCGGAGGATAAATAATGGGTAAACATAAAATAAAGTTAATTTTGGTCTTTCTAATAATTTTATTGTTGTGGATTTTTTTTAATTTTAGGTTAACAGATGTGCCACCCGGAATGAATGGCGACGAGGCTTCTATCGGTTATAATGCTATTTTACTATCCCGGACTTTAAGGGATGAAAATAAAAGGCTCCTGCCCACTTTTGTTCTAACAGGGCAAGACTGGAAACAGCCGGTGACGATATATTCAACTGCAATACTTTTTAAAATATTTGGTCCTTCATATACAATTCTGCGTGGGACAAGTACATTATTTGTCATTATTTCAGCTTTTTTGCTATTTTTATTTATTAAAGAAATTTTAAATTTTAAAATTGCAATTTTTGGCACAATTACTTTTTTGTTAATACCAGCAATAATGATTCAATCACATCTAGCTTTGGAAAATGTGGCACTATTGCCATTTGTGGTTTTTTGGGTATGGATGGTATATAAATATGAAAATGCAAAAATTCTACGGTATTTATTTTTTTCCGGAATAAGTTTAGGCATAAGTTTTTATTCATATAATGGCATGAGGCTTATTATGCCCGTATTGGCACTTTTAACAATTTTTTATATTTTTTATTTAAATAAATTTAAGTTACATAGCAGTTTTGCACCAATAAAATTTTTTATTTTGGGAATTGCTCCTTTTATACTTATTTTACCGATACTTATGACAAAATATCCCGGAGCAATTTTTGCAAATAATCAAACATCAATTTCGACTTATCAGGATTTCTTAATGCCCTACATTGCTTCATTTGATCTGAGTTTTCTATTTATCACAGGGGATACAACGGTCTATCATTCAACAAGTAAGCACGGCGTGTATCTTTTGGCAACTTTACCCCTTTTTATTTTGGGAATTTTTGCTGCACTACATAAAAGGAAACCGATATTAATATTTATTTTAGCGGCTTTCTTCCTGTCGCCATTTTTGTTCGGGTTGGTTGGATCACCTATCCATAGAGGGAGTAGACTTTTAGCGATGACGCCTCTTTATGCAATTATTGCAGTTTTAGGTTTTGCGAAAATTTTTGAGCTTAAAAATAAACATTTAATAAGGATATTGTTGGCTAGCGTTGTTTTATTGGTTACCATAAATTATGCTGATTTTCTGCGGGTTTACTGGTTTGAATACCCGGAAACAGTAAAGCAACAGTTTTCCCCTCCTTTTCACACACTATTTAATGAATTAAAGAAAACGTCAGAGCAGAAAGGTTTGAAGCCGTCAATTGAAACGGGTATTTACCTTGAAGGAGCTTATGCAACCAAGTTTTTAAAAGAGGTATATTTTCCTGGTGGACTAAAATTTAATGACTTGAAAGCTGAAATTTTAGATGATGAGATTGTATTGGTACGCGTTGCTGATGCTAATACTTTAGCAGGGAAAGGTTTTGAAATATTGGGTGCGGGTGAAACCCCATTTAATTTGGTTGTAAAAAGGTTATCAAACTAATGGAAAAAAATATAGTAATTTTGGGAATTATTATTTTTTTGGCATTTTTTATAAGGGTTTATAATCTGCCATTCCCTGCGTTTACTGCGGATGAAGCAAGGATAGCGTACAGAGGATACACTTTGGCTAATCTTGGTAAAGACGAAATGGGTAGAACTTTCCCGGTTATATTTAACTCCTTATCTGATTATCAGCTTCCGGTCACTTCATATTTAGCTGCTTTTGGAGAATTTTTTTTAGGGAAAACTGATCTAGGCGCAAGGGTTCCATTTATTGTACTCGGAACTATTTTAATATTTATTATCTATAAAGTAACAAAATTATTAAATGACAAAGAAGAAGTAGCGCTGCTGGCTGCGGGAATTGGAGCATTTTCTCCACCGCTGATTTTTCTTTCAAAAATACCTAATGAGACAATTATTCTAACTTTTCTATTGATGCTGGTATTTTATCTACTATTGCAGAAAAAAGTTAAATTCTGGCAAATTGGAATCATGATAACTTTAGGTGTTTTCACTTCAAAATTTTCATGGTTTATTATGCCATTCTTTGTAACTTTTACACTATTTTTTTGTGCTGATAAATTTTTACAAAAAAAGAATATTATTCTAATTCTTTATTCGCTAATTATTTCATCTCTCGCCATTACCCTTTTTATTGGGATTCCTCAAGGGAAACGCAGCTTGTCAGAAAATAACTTTTCTATTTTTAATAATGTGACTATCGCAAACGGCATAAACCGCTTAAAAGGCCAGGGTATGCAATCGGGGTGGCCGTCTGTTTTGGACAGAGCTCTTTTTAATAAGGCCTCCTATATTCCGGTTGGACTACTGCATTGGTTATCACATATACAACCGGCATTCTATTTTGGACAGCTTGACGAAAAGGGAATTATAAATTTTCCCCGGATGGGTGGGTTCGCCAGTATTTTACTTATTCCTGCTTTAATGGGGTTATTTTCGCTTTTAAAATCTTTCGAGAAAAAATGGAAAATTTTGACCACTTTTTTTCTTTTTACATTCCCAGCTACGTTTATCTATCCCAAATATAGTTTAGAGCTGGTAGTTTTGACTTTGCCTATTATGGCAATAATTATTGCCATGGGTTTTTTACACTTACCGCGAATTTTAGCAGTGGTAATCCTGTTTGTCTCGGTTGCGCAAGTTATGGTACAGGTTATTAATCCTTTCCCTAATATAAGGATCACCAATTTCCAAAGACCTGTCTGGATAAAACAAGTTGTAAATTATGTAGAAAATATTTCAAAAGAGGAACAGCTGATTATGTCAGATGATATAACTGACGACAACACGCCATTTATTGAGTGGTATTCAAAATTTAATCCTGAAGATGGATTTTTGGCGGAGCAATATCCTTATAGGATAAGACAAACATCTTTAAAAAATATTAATATGCACGGGTTTGATAAGACCGCCAATATATGTTCTGTTAAAGAAAAAACTCAACTAATTATTAGCAAGAGGGATCTTCAGTTAATTGAAGATAGATTTGATTTAATAAATTTAAAGAAATTTCAAGATAGTTTTGACCGGGATATAGCATATTCACTATCAAGCAGATTATGCTTAAATCGATGAAACTCTTGCTATTATTAATAATTTTAATAGGTGCCTTTTTTAGGTTTTACCAACTGAATAATTTCCCGGTTCAATTAAACCATGATGAAATTACCCAGCTTTATGATGCTATATCTATTGCCCAGACCGGTCGGGATATTTATGGAAACTTTCTACCGACCATGTTTGTTTCTATAAATGATTTCAAGCCTCCGTTTTATACATACATTACAGCCGTTACATATCTTATCTTTGGTAACCATGAAGTAATTATCAGACTGCCTTCAGCATTTTTCGGAACTATACTTGTTTTGGTAATTTTCTACTTTACAAAGAATATCTTTAAGGATGACAAAATTGCCATTTTTGCATCTATCGTTACCGCGGTATCTCCATTTGAAATTTTCTTTTCCCGTAAGGGTTTTGAAAGCGGTATTGGTATTTTTTTTGTTCTTTTAGGCTTCACGCTTCTTTTAATTTATATAAAAAAGAAATATATATTGAGCCTTATGGCAGGTTTGATATTCCTAGCTTTTAGTATGTATGTATATTTTGCCCAGGCGGTTTTAGTACCGTTATTTTTATTAGGGTTTCTCTGGTTATTTTGGGGTGATGTAAAAAAAGCTGGTCTTAAGAGATGGCTTCTGCCTTTGGCGCTCTGGTTTGTGTTGATTACTCCTTTGATTTGGATAATCATATCGGATGAGGGAAGTCGCTACAGATCACAAACAGTCTTTTTGATTCAAGACGTAAACCTTGGCAAACAGTTGGAATTAGGGGGATTACAGTGGCAGGTAATTTTCGATTATGCTCTGAATAAATATCTTAAACAATTTGATCCTATATATATGTTTGGTAATGGACTGGATCTTACTAATCAGGGTCCTCTAAGTATGGGGCCACTTTATCTGTTTCAGCTGCCATTTTTACTTTTGGGCGTCTACTTTTTTATAAAAATGCCCAATTTAACAAAAGAAAAAAAATTCATCTGTTCTCTAGTTGTTTTAGGGATGTTGCCAAGCGGGCTAACTTTTGAAGATTTTAGCCTTCACCGCAGTATTATAGTTTTTACCATGCTAAATATTTTGAGCGCTGTCGGCATGGCAAATTTTGTAGATTGGCTTTACGGATTTCGAAAAAGAAGATTTCTTCTTGCTGCAACTTCTTCTTTAGTTACAGTTGTAATTACTTTAAATATTGCATATTTTCTTCATATGTATTTTGTAAACTACCCGTTTGAAAAATCGCAAAGTATTCAATATCCATTTAAACAGGTGGCTCTATACGCCTGGTCCAAACATAATGAATATGATCAAATTGTTTTTGACCCATATTTTGGGCAAGCAGCCCCAATAATCGGGACGGGAGCTCATTACTATTTCGGGTATTACGGAAATTATCTGCCTTCAAGTATGCAAAAAGAATATAGGATTGGCATGAAACCAAGAGAGGTTTTATTTGATAAATTTTCCATCAGGAAAATAGAATGGAATGATGATATAAAGCTACAGAACACACTTCTGATTTTAAGCTCATGGACAGTTGACCCCAAGATTTTAGATAAAAATCGTGATAGAATAGTTCAGACTTTTTATTTCTACGATAAACAATCGGCTTTTTATGCCATAAATTATGAAAATCCCTAAAGTTGTCATTGTTATGCCTGCCTATAATGCTGAAAAGACAGTTAAGGACACATATTTTGAAATTCCTAAAAGTTTAAGAAAGAATATTATATTGGTAGATGACAGAAGCCGCGATAATACTGTCGGGACTGCAAAAAAACTTGGAATCACCGTATATGAACATCCGCAAAATTTGGGCTATGGTGGCAATCAGAAAACTTGTTATTGGGAAGCGTTAAAATTAAAAGCTGATATTGTAGTAATGCTTCATCCGGATTACCAGTATGATGCTTCGCTTATTGAAGAATTAATTCGCCCGATAAAACTTGGCCGGTTTGATTATATGTTTGGAAGCCGTATTCAAAATCAAAAAGGAGCCTTGCAAGGGGGAATGCCTTGGTATAAATATTATCTTAACCGCCTAGTCTGCTTTTTGGAGAATGTTTTTCTGGGAGTAAATTTTACGGAACATTTTTCAGGCTTTAGAGCTTACTCAATAAAGCTTTTGCGCACTGTGCCGTTCCAGAGATTTTCCAATGATTTTGTTTTTGACCAGCAAATGGCGATTTCGGCGATCAGTTTTGATTTTAGAATTAGTGAAATTGCCATCCCAACAAGATACCATAATGAGGCTTCTTCAATCAGATGGCTTAAGGGAGGTAAGTTTATGTGGGAGACTTTTTGGAATATATTCAGGTATAGACTGCATCGGGCAGGAATCCTGAAAAGCAAGTTGTTTAAGTGAATTTATTTACTTCAAAGCCTCAAATTGATACCATTAGGTTATGGGGAAGTGGAAGATTTTATTGTTGGCTGGGATTGTTCTTCTGGCATTTTTTTTGAGGTTTTATAAAGTTACTGAAATTCCGCCGTCACTTAATTGGGATGAAGTATCAATCGGCTATAATGCTTATTCGATTCTAAAAACAGGCAGAGATGAATGGGGAGTATTTTTGCCAATTCATTTTAAAGCTTATGGGGAATTTAAACTACCCGTGCAAATTTATGCCTCAATTCCCGGCATTGCCATTTTCGGTTTAAACGAGCTGGGTGTGCGTATAACACCAGTTATCTACGGAACTTTAACGGTGCTGTTTTTATTTTTCCTTACCCGGGCCTTGTTTAAAAAGGATGAAATTGGATTTATGGCAGCTTTTTTCTTGGGTGTCTCCCCCTGGCATATCCAACTGACCCGGGCTTCTTTTGAATCATCATTTGCTGCATTTTGGATTGTACTGGGACTTTGGTTCTTGGTTAAAGGGTTTGACAAACACAAATGGATTATTTTTTCCATAATCCCCCTTGCCGTCTCAATTTATACATACAACAGCGCCCGTATCTTCACACCGTTTTTTTTATTGGCCATAGTATTTATCTACCGTCAGACATTTTTAAAATTCCGCAAAGAAATAATTATTTCAATACTAATTTTTATTGCGGCGATGTTACCTCTTGTGCCGTCGCTTTTTTCCGGAGAAAGAACGGCCAGATTTAAATTAGTTAGTGTGACTGATGACCCTGGCCTTATTCCAAGGATCAACGAAAGTCGTGGGAAATCATCCTTGCCCTGGCCTTTGCCCCGTCTTATCCACAATAAAGTAACGTATGTTTCATTTTATGTAACCCAAAATTATTTGGCCCATTTTAACCCTGATTTTCTTTTTATTTCCGGCGCTCCTCATAAACAACATCATGTTCAGGGAGTAGGGGAACTGTACTGGGTACAGGCACCATTTTTATTTTTGGGACTTTATTTTCTCTTTAAAAAGAGACATCCGTTTAAATGGCTGGTTATTTTGGGGATTTTAATAGCTTTTATCCCGGTTTCGATTACTAATGATAGTATCCCACACGCATTAAGGACGCTAATTGCTGTACCATTCTATGCGATTTTAACAGGATTTGGGATTTACGAAACTTACCTATTTTTGAAAAACAAAAAAAAATTAATTAACGCTGTTCTCTTGGTAGTATTTATTTTATTTGTAATAAATTTCGTTATATATCTCAATAATTTATTTAATCTTTATAGTAAGAATTATTCCCGTGATTGGCAGTATGGCTATGAACAGGCTGTTGAATATATTGAAGAACATAGCGGGGAGTATGATGAAATTGTTTTCAGCCGCACTTACGGTGAACCGCACATGTTTACTTTATTCTTCTTAAATTACGATCCGGTAAAATACCAAACGAATCCTAACCTCATAAGATATGAGAGCTTCGACTGGGTATGGGTGCTGAAGTTTGATAAATTTTACTTTCCTGATTTAGGGGATAAAGGAACAACTTTTACTGACATTGTTGCCCGAAATCCTGATAAAAAATTACTTTTTATCGGAAAACCCGGAGATTTTCCCAAAGAATGGCAGAGGCTTAATAAAATTTCATTTCTTAACAATAACCCGGCATTTGATATAGTGGAGAAAAAATGAAAACAAAATTATTACTTGCCCTTATACTGATTCTTTTTTTTGCTACCCGTTTATATAAAATTACTGAAATCCCCCCGTCTTTGTATTGGGACGAGGCATCAATCGGCTATAATGCTTATTCCATAACACAGACAGGTCGTGATGAATGGGGAGATTTTCTCCCGATACATTTTCGCGCCTTTGGAGAGTTTAAATTACCAGTTTACATTTATTCAGTGGCTCTAACTCAAAAAATTATCGGTATGAATAATTTATCGGTCAGACTGCCTTCGGTCATTTACTGGGGGTTAGCGATATATCTTATGTATCTTTTATCATTAAAATTACTTAACAAAAAGAGTACGGCGCTTCTTTCTGCCTTTTTTCTATCTATTTCTCCGTGGATTTTTATTTTTTCTAGGACAGGTTTTGAGGCATCTGCCGGGGTGATGTTTTTTCTTTTGGCAATTTACTTATTTTTGCAAACTGATAGAAATAAATGGTTTGTTATTCCTTCAATTTTGAGCTTCCTTTTTAGCATATACAGCTACAATAGTTTTAGAATTGTAATACCAATTACACTCGTTGTATTGATTTATTATTATTTCAATACTCTCACTAAAAAAATTATACCATTGATTTTAGGATTAGTAATTTTGATGGTGGGCATTTTACCGATTGTCCGCTTAATGGTTTTCGACAATGGCGCAGTTCGACTCCAGACAGTAAGCGTCCAAGGGGAAACAAGGTTTGAAACCGGCAAATTATTGTTAGTGAATTATTTATCCCATTTTAGCCCGGATTTTTTATTTCAAGGCGACAAAAATCCACGAAGTCAATTTTTGCATGGTCAAATTTATTTTTTGGATTTACTATTTTTAACACTGGGCATATTTGTTGCTCTTAAAAAGAGAAAATTCTTTTATGTTTTTCCTCTGATTATGACAATAGTCTCACCAATTCCTGCAACAATCACAAAGGAGTCGCCACACGCTCTTCGTTCCATATTGATAGCTCCTTTTGCTTCCATTATCATAGCATTGGGGGTATCATGGATTCTTGAAAACCTTAAAAAGAATTTAACCATAATTTTTCTTACTGTATTGTCTATTATTTATTTAACTTTCTTTTATTTATATTGGGATGGTTTCAGGGAGCTATATAAATTTACCTCGACCGACTGGCAATATGGATATAAACAAATATTCACAGAATACAAAGAAGAATTTAAAAATTATGACCATGTTTTTATTTCTGATAAATTTGGTCAACCTTATATTTTTGCTCTCTATTACTTAAAATATAATCCTGCTAAATTTTGGTCTGAAGTTAAATTAAATCCGGTTAATAAGTGGGGATTTTCTAAAGTTGTGGGATTCGATAATTTTATTTTTGGTGATTTTACCGTGGAAAATATTAATGCATGGGATCTACCATCTGGCCGCAGTCTTGTTTTTGCTGCAACCTGGGCTTTCCTGAAACCGGAAAATATTCAAGAAAAATCAGCAGTCAAGGATTTAACCGGCATGCAGGCATTTTATGTTTATGAAGTTCAAAAATGATAGATTAATTGTTATAACTTTATTTGCCATTATTGTCTTGGCAGCCGGTTTACGGTTTTATAAATTAGGGCAAGTGCCTCCGTCTATTTCCTGGGATGAAGCGGCAGTCGGTTATAACGCCTGGACTATTACCCAATCCGGACGTGACGAATGGGGAAATTTTCTACCCCTTACTTTTAAATCTTTTGAAGACGACAAACATCCTGTTCACATATATCTAACTGCTATTTCCGTAGGAATTTTGGGTCCTTCTGATTTTAGCGTTAGAATGCCGGCAGCCCTTTTTGGAATTTTTAATGTTATTTTGCTATTTTTACTCGGGAAAGAACTTTTTAATAAATGGACGGGACTCCTGGCTGCTTTGTTTTTGGCAGTCTCCCCCTATAATATTCATTTTTCCCATTTTAATCACGAATTAAACTTTACTATTTTTTTCTTTCTACTTGGATTATGGCTATTTTTTAAAGGTATTCAAGGTAGGAAAAATTTTTTGCCATTATCATTTTTAAGTTTTGGTATTACTTTAATATCTTATCACAGCGCCAAAATTGTTGTGCCAGCGATTGTTTTACTACTGGTTGCGCTTTATTTTCAGAATTTAATAAAAATTAAAAGGCAATTTTTAATAAGCCTTGCTATTTTGGGATTTTTTGCAATGTTATTTTTTCTAAACCCTGCTCTTCTGGGTTTTGCCCGGGCCAGACAAACATCATTTTCTGAAGATGATATTAAAAAGACTGAAATATATAATGGAACTCGAAATGAAGCTTTGGGCAGATTGGAAATTGTTGGTAGGCAGTACATGTCTCATTTTAATCCGCAATATTTATTTATTAGTGGCGACAAAAATCCCCGGCTGTCCTCACAATCAAATGGAGAATTTTATAAAATTGATGCTCTTCTCTTGATAACTGGTTGTTTGGCACTTCTTTGGAAAAAGAATAAGGTTTCTGCACTTCTTCTATCCTGGGTATTGTTGGCTCCAATTCCTGCGAGTTTAGTAAATGAAGCTCCCCATGCCTCCCGGGCAATGTTTATGACTGGCAGCTGGCATTTGATTTCCGCCTTCGGGTTTTTTACGCTTTTTTCTTTGATAAAAAGATTAAAAATCCACTGGGTTTTCCTGGCAATTACATTAGGGGTTATCGCTTACGAGTTGCAGGGGTATCTCCGCTATTACTATGGTGAATATGGTATTCGATACGCCATTGAATGGCAATATGGCATGGAACAGGTAGTAGACTATTTAAAGGACCACGATGGTTACTTTCAGGCGTATATGACTGATGCAAGATCACAACCTTATGTATTCTTTCTTTTTTATCTAAGGCAGCCTTTAGATACGTTTCTTTCCAGTGTTTGGTACAATGAAACACAGAGCAGAAGCTATAATTTAATTTACGCTTTTGATAAATACCACTTTGGTATAGGTAAAGTGGCAGAAATTAAGCCAAACCCGGGAGTACTTTATGTTTTAACTCCCAGTGAGTATGACGGAATAAGAAAAGATGTATTTTCTGTTAAGAAAATAATTCGTTATCCGAATGGCACAGATGCCTTTTTTTTGGTAAGCTACCCATAATGGCAAAAATTTCAGCAGCTTTGGCTACTCATAATGAAGAAGGAAATATTACCGGATGCCTTGAATCAATCAAGGCACTGGTGAATGAGATTGTTGTAGTAGATGGTAATTCCTCTGATCAAACCGTAAAAAAGGCTCTGGATTTCGGAGCGAAAGTAATTCAGGTTTCAAATGACCCGATGTTTCATAATATGAAGCAAAGGGCTTTTAACGCTGCTTCGGGAGAGTGGATCTTATATTTAGATGCTGATGAGAGGGTATCAAAAGAATTGGCAACAGAGATTAAGGAGATTGTTAATATGTCAGAGCAGGAGATTGAAGATTATGAGAAAAAAGTTATTGCCTCAAATAAACTTTTTAAAAGACACCAGAGTCTTTTGGAAAAGAGGGATGGTAATATTGGCGAGAGTATCGGCTCCTATAATGCTTTTTTCTTTCCCAGGCTGAATTATTTTTTGGGCAAATATTTAAGGTATGGCGGAGTTTATCCTGATGGAGTAATTAGATTATTCAAGAAAGGCAAAGCATACCTTCCCTGCAAAGACGTTCATGAACAGATGATAGTAGAAGGAAGAGTGGGATGGCTAAAAAATGATCTATTTCATATGGCAGATCCTAACTTCAAACGTTATTTGGAAAGGAACAGCCGGTATATTGATCTAATCGTTAAAGATTTAGTAACTAAAAAGATTGGTAAGAATCCGGTTCAGTTTATAAACTATTTTTTTTTAAAACCAGTTTGGTGGTTTTTACTGACCCAAATAAGACATAAAGGAATTTTGGACGGATGGCAAGGAATTATCTTTTCTTTTTTTTCTGCATTGAGGTTCTCAAGAGCATTTTGGAGATATCTGGTAAATAAATGAAAATTGCGATCAATAGTTTGCCTTTGAAAAGTGGCCATAAATATAGAGGCATAGGCTTTTATACAAAATATTTATTGGATGGTTTAAAGAAAAAAAATCTTGATATTCAGGAATTTTCCGATATTTCAGAAGTAAAAGACGCAGATATTGTTCATTATCCTTTCTTTGATTTTTTTAAAAAAACATTGCCAATCAAGAAAAAGTTTCCGACCGTTGTAACAATACATGATGTTACCCCTTTGCTTTTCCCAAAACATTATCCTCCCGGAGTAAAAGGATCAATATACAATATGTTTCAGCGTTTGGCATTAAGGGATGTGCGGGCTATTATAACCGATTCAAAATCTTCTAAAGGCGATATAGAAAAAATCTTAAATATTAAGCCTTCAAAAATATTTCCCGTCTACCTTGCACCGGCGCCACATTTCAGAAATATTAAAAACGAGAATCTTTTGGACAAAGTGCGAAATGAATATCGTCTACCGCAAACGTTTGCTTTATATACCGGCAGTGTGAACTGGAATAAAAACATTTTGAATTTAACGAAGGCGACCCTTGATAGTGGTATCGAGTTGGTTTTAGCCGGTAAGGATTTTGAGGAAAAATCTTATTTAAACCACCCCGAAAGGAAATCTTATGCGGAGTTTCTTAATAGCTTTTCAGCTGACCCGAAAATACATATTTTGGGTTTTATTCCCGATGAGGACTTGGTAGCTTGTATGAATTTAGCCAAAATTATACTGTTGCCGTCATATTATGAAGGATTTGGTTTGCCTATTCTTGAGGCTCAAGCATGTAACATTCCAGTGATTTGCGGTAATGTATCCAGCATGCCGGAAGTGGCAGGGGATGGGGCAGTACTGATAAACCCCAGCAATTGCACAGAAATCAATCAAGCAATTGTTAAAATTTTAAACGATAAAATTTTCAGAAATAATTTAGTTAAAAATGGTACTTTAAATGTAAAACGATTTTCTTGGGAGAAATGCGCTGAAGATACAATTAAGGTATATGAATATGCACTTCAATGTAGGTAAAAATTTTCTAAAAATTATTGCGTTATTTTTAAGTTGGAGATTTTTTTTGGTTTTGTGTGCAATTTTTGCCATTAATTTTATTCCACTTGGGGCAACCGACAGATTTTTAGGGGGAGGCCCATTAAATTTTCAGCTATCTCCTGAATTTTTTGGGTGGGCCAATTTTGACGGTGAACACTATTTATCCATTGCTATTTTTGGGTATAAGGGATTGGAACAGGCATTTTTCCCAATTTACCCTATGCTGATTTCCTTTTTTTCGGAGCCATTTTCGCAAACCCTCTTTTCATCTCTTGTCTCATCTGTCTTTATCGGAATTGTTATCTCAAATTTTTCCCTCTTGCTGGCTATAAAATTAATTTGGGAGCTTGTTAAGATTGACTATCCCTTAAAGATAGCGTTTGGAACAATTATAGCTATCCTTATCTTCCCCACATCATTTTATCTCGGCGCGGTGTATAGTGAATCATTGTTTTTACTTCTGGCAGTTGCCTCTTTTTATTTTGCCAGGAAAGGGAATTGGTTTTTGGCAGGGTTTTTTGGAGTGGTCTCTGCTGCGACCAGAATTTTTGGCGTTTTGCTTTTACCAGCTCTTATTATAGAAGCCTGGCAGCAAAGAACTACTATAAAAAAAAGTTTATGGATTTTTCTAATTCCCGTTGGCCTTTTAGGATATATGGTTTACCAGTGGCAGCTTGTAGGCGATCCATTTGCTTTCTACAAACTGCAAAAACTTGTCGGAGAGCAGCATCAGTCGGGAATCACGCTCTTGCCGCAAGTCTATTATAGGTATGTAAAAATGATAATGGATACCAGTCCCTCTAACCCAATCTTCCAAACTTTGTTATTGGAATTTATTGTGGGAATTGCCTTTTTAATACTACCCATCTATGGTTTAATCAAAAAAATCAGGCTGTCATATATCTTTTTTGCCCTAGCCGGTTTTTTAATTCCTTCCATCCAGGGAAGTTTCTCGTCGGTTCCCCGTTATGTAATAGTTTTTTTCCCAAGTTTTATCGCTCTTGCACTTTTTGTGAGTAGTCTGCCAAAATTGGTAAAATTAATAATTGTAATAATTTCACTGATAATTTTAGGACTCGAGACAAGTTTGTTTTTAAGGGGATATTGGGTGGCATGATTAAACAAATACTAAAACATCCATTTTTTGCCGGGAGTATGGTCATGATTTTGGGAAGCAATTTTTATAATGGAGGTCAATTTGTCTATCATTTTATTACGGGAAGAATGTTGGGGAAAGCAAATTATAGTGATTTGGCAGCATTCATTTCTGTTTTGGGAATTTTTTCGGTCATTTTAGGTACCCTAAACATGACTGTTGTAAAATTTATCGCCGGCGAAAAAGACACTAAAAAAGTAAGGAACTTTATCAAATGGTCATATTTTTGGGCCATATGGATAAGTTTGATAGTATCCCTGCTTTTGTTGGCATCGGGACCGGTGGTTACAAATTTCCTAAATATTACCCAGCCTGCTGTGTTTTATTTCCTGCCGTTTGTTTTATTATTTTATGTTTTGACTTTTTCCGGCAGGTCAATACTGCAGGGCCTTTGTAAATTTAATCAATATGTAGTGAGTCTCCTAGCCGAATCAGCTATCAAAATAGTTGTCAGTTTTGTATTAATTTTCTTAGGCTACGCATTATTTGGGGCAATGGCAGGATTTTTAGCAGGAGTGATTATTTCATTTATCGTGGTGCGTCTGACTATTAATAAATATTTACAGGGTCCGAAAGGCCCGAGGCCGGCACTTTTGCCCTTAGTGAAATATTCTTCTTCTGTTTTTGTCCAAGCCTTTGCCCAAACTTCAATGTATTCTGCTGATTTGATGTTGGTTAAACATTTTTTTTCGCCGGATCAGGCAGGTATCTATGCATCACTTTCGGTCCTTGCAAGAATTGTTTTTTTTGGAGCAACACCGGTAATACAAGTCATGTTTCCTATGATTGCAAAACGCCATGCCCAAAATGCACCCTTTAATAAAATTTTAAATTTAAGTATGTTAATGGTAGTTTCATTCTCAATTTTGCTCATCTTGATTTTTTCCTTATTCCCAAACATTGTAATTGAAATTTTATATGGCGAAGGATTTTTAGGAGGCGGATCAATGCTTTGGTGGTTTGGGCTGTTTATGGCCATTCTTGCCTTGGCTTCGCTACTCACTCAATATTTTCTGTCAATTAATAAGACTAAAGCAGTTTGGATATTTGCCATAGCAGCTGCCTTACAAGTCATCTTGATTTGGTTTATTCACTCCACTCTTTTGATAGTTATCCAAATTTCAATTTTATCTGCAACTTTACTGGTAGCGACGCTTTTACTATACTTCTCATATCAATATTTTCATGATAAAACCAAGTAAGAAAAAATTATTGTCGGTAATTGTGCCGGTTTATAAAAAAGCCAGTGTTATTAAACAGGACTTATTAAATATTGATCGGATACTTGCAGAGGGATTGAAAGATTACAATTATGAAATAATCTGTGTGGTTGATGGTTTTTTGGATGACTCATTAGAGGAAGCCAGCAAAGTAAAGTCGGGAACTATTAAGGTTGTAGGTTACGAACATAATAAGGGTAAAGGCTATGCTGTTCGGTATGGTATGGCCAGGTCAAAAGGAGAGCTGGTTTCTTTTTTAGATGCCGGTATGGAAATTAGCCCGGCATCAGTCATGATGCTGATGGCCCATATGGAATGGTATAAGGCCGATATTATTGTAGGTTCCAAACGCCATCCGGTTTCCCGGGTTAATTATCCGCTCCTGCGCCATATTTTTAGCATTGGATATCATCTTGGAGTCAAAATATTATTTGGCTTACCTCTTCATGATACCCAATCAGGTATTAAAATTTTCAAAAGGAATGTCATGGAAGCGGTTTTGCCAAGGCTTTTAGTGAAACGTTATGCCATGGATATTGAATTGCTTTCTGTTGCCAAAAGGTTGGGTTTTGAGAGGATTTATGAAGCTCCCATTGAGGTAACATTTGATCAAAAAACCAGCAGTATTTCTTGGAATGTGGTATTGAAAATGGTTTTGGATACCATGGCAGTTTTTTATAGAATGAAAATTTTGCATTATTATGATAATGGCAATGAAAGAAAATGGAAGTATGACCCGGATTTGCACTTTCGGGTAAATGTGGGGTAAAATGATTTCAATATGTCAGAAGCTGAAATTGGGCATGGATGGATTAGAACAGGGGCGGATAAACTTTCTTCGGGGGAACTTGGGGATGCAGATTATGCTATCGAAGAAGCAAAAAAGCATTTTTTACTGGAACGGGCAGTTAATCCAGAAACAAAAAATATAGCTTACTATCATCAGTTAAAAGCATTTTATTTCCGTAAAGTTGGTCAATTAGATGATGCTATAAAGGATTTTGAAGAATCTATCAAAATTTGGGGGATTGAAAAAGATTTCTATCGTTCTGAAATAGCGCTTAGCTTAAAAGGGATGGCCTTATGTTATTTGAGGGATTTTCAACTAGGATTGGCTCTTTCATACTTTCTTATGGCAATGCAACACGATCGTGTTGCGGTTCTAAAATGCAGTTTTGGAAAATAATGTAGTATTTCTTCTGAAGTTAAATTTTTGGTTAACTATGATAAAAAATGGTATAATTGAGACGTGGTTAAATCTATTTACGTTGGACCAAAAGAACTTCAAGGGATAGAAAAGACGAGTGCAAACCATCTGATTGTTTGGAGTGGTGATCTAGATGAGGAAAGCTGGCAAGATCTGCAAAAATTGGGACTAAATTTAAGTATTGCCCTGAATTTTTTAGATAAAGGCGAGGATAGATGCGTCCTAGATCCTGAAATACAAAGCAGATTTTTTAGGAATCTGGAGTTTGCTTTACAACTTCATCCTCAAGAAGTTTGGATTGACAGGTTCAGGTTTGGGGGAGACTGCACGGGAATTTCAGACGCAGATGCTAAACTGGCCCACCAGGAGTGTCCTTTTTGCCAGGGCAAAAACCGGACTTTGGAACTTATCAAGTTAGTAGAAACTATAAAGAGAAAGATTGCTGGCAGAAGTAAATTTGGACTCTTTACAATTGCTTTTAAGGATGATGAATCGGCAAAATTAGGGGAAGTGTTGGGTTTAGATTATCAAAGGTTAGGGCAGATAGTTGATATATTTTCTCCTATGCTTTATCACCGCATGTTGGGGAAGAGCGAGAGTTATATTTCAGAATATACGAGCTGGTTGGCAGAAAGATGCAGCAAACCAGTCCTGCCGATTATCCAAATTAAGGATATGCCTGATGATTTGGAAGATAAAATGACTGAAGATGATATAAAAGCTGCAACTCTCGAAGCTGTAAAACCTCCTTCATCGGGAGTATCCGTATTCTGGTGGCATCATGCTTTGGAAAAAAATAAGGCAGGCATTGTTTCTAAACTTTTAGCTTCCATTTAATTTCCTACGCGGAGCTTGTTATGTTATATTAACACTATGAATATTCTGGTTTTTTCGTGGAGAGATCTGAAACATCCTTTATCTGGTGGCGCAGAGCAGGTGATGCATGAGCATATGAAAGGGTGGGTCGCTGCAGGACATAATGTAACACTTTTTTCATCACGATCTGAAAACGCTGCGGTAGAGGAGGCGATAGATGGTATACATATTGTACGACAAGGATATCAATATTGGGGTGTCCAAATTGCCGGATTTTTTTATTACCTGAAAAATAGACAAAATTTTGACTTGATTGTAGACCAATTTCATGGCATTCCATTTTTTACACCTTTGTATGTCCACAAGCCAATTTTAGCTGTAATTCAGGAAACTACTAGGGAGGTGTGGTTTCTGAATCCCCTGCCTAAACCCCTAGATTGGCTGATTGGAATAATTGGATATTTTGGTGAATTTCTGTTATTTCCGCCATATAAAAATGTGCAATTCATGACTGGATCAGATTCTGCCAAAAATGATGTTGCCAAGTTTGGTATACCTATGAAAAATATTACAGTTGTACAGCATGGCATAATTATTAAAAAACCCATGCCTTTCCCAGCCAAAGAAAAAAAATCTACTATAGTTTTTTTGGGAGTATTATCTAAGGATAAAGGAATTGAAGAGGCGCTGAAATGTTTTGCCATGCTCTCAAAAAAGGGAAACTATCAATTTTGGGTAATTGGCCGTCCGGAAACAAATCAATATGGAAAGTATATAGAACAAATGGCAAAAAATTTTGGCCTTAATAAAAAAGTAACATTTTGGGGATTTGTTAATCAAGACAAAAAATTTGAACTTTTGGCAAAGGCACATATTTTAGTAAATCCTTCGGTCCGGGAAGGTTGGGGTTTGGTTAATATTGAGGCAAACTCGATGGGGACACCTGTCGTCGCCTATGAATCGCGGGGGCTAGTAGACTCTGTACTTGACGGGCGAAGTGGAATACTATGTAAGGATAATAAACCGGAAAAATTAGCTGCGGAAATTTGTAATGCTTTAACCAATCATAAAAAGTATTTAAAAATGCAGGATGGAGCATACAGATGGAGTAAAAGCTTTTCCTGGAAAAAATCTAGAGGAATGAGCTTATCTTTACTTAAACAAATAATGGAAAAAAATGATTAGTGTTATTATCCCTATCTTTAATTCAACGACCACAATTTTTAAGTGTTTAGAAGCACTTCGGAGCCAAATTTTGAAACCAGATGAGATAATTATCGTAGATGATGGTTCAACCGACGGGCTAGAATATAAAATTACGGTTTACAAAAAAAAATTTAAAACTTGCCGATTGGTATTTTTTAAACAATGTCATAAAGGGGCTGCAGAAGCGAGAAATCTTGGTGCCAGAAAAGCAAAAAGTGAAATATTAGCTTTTATTGATAGTGACTGTATTCCCGGTAGAAATTGGCTAAAAAATATTCACTTTGTTTTTGAAAATCCTAAAGTTGGGGCAGTGGGCGGAAGTTATAGTTCTGGAATAGATAATGGTTTTTGGCAAAGGTTTTCCTACGAAGAGCTATACTTTCGCCGAAAGAGACGGGGTCGGTTTGTTTCAACACTCCTTTCAAATAATATGGCCTGCCGTAAAGATTGTTTCTGGGATGTAGGTGGTTTTCCAAAATATTCTGTTTGCGAGGATATGCTTTTATCTTACAGAATTTCCCGCCACCATCTTGTAATATGGCTTAAAAGTAACGGCGTAAGACATCATTTTAAAAATTGCCTGAAGGATTTTCTAAAACATCAGTATTTTTTTGGCAAGGAATCAACTATTTTTTTCTTAAAAAATCCGGCGGTTTTAAAAAGTAATAATCATCAAGGAAAGCAACTTCATTTTTCAATACTGACTTCATATTTAACTTTAACCGTTGTATTTTTATTTTTTATATCCATATTATTTAATAAACCACTTTTTACAAGAGCAGTATTAATTTTTACATTTCTTTTTTTATTTTTACATTTACTTTTATATATAGAATTTATTTTACATTTAAAAAAGAAGAAATTTACAAGTCCGGAAATTGTCAGGGCATATTATATTTCTTTTTTGCGGGACGTTGTCGCCGCTTTTTCATTCTTTATAGGTGTAACCCTTTACTTCAGGAAAAAATAGTTCTACAATCATTAATGCTAAAATGAAAAAAATTTTAATTATTACCCCGCCATTCTACCGTCTTCAGGGAGCTTCTTTGGTTCATTATCCTCCCGGTTGTTGTTATGTTGCGGCGGTTTTGGAAAAATCAGGCTTTCATCCTGTTATCTATAATGCTGATTATGACAAAAATAAGAAAACCATTTTAGGTAACACTGATCACATAAATGTTTCAGCACTAACAAAGCAACATGGGGAATACCTTAAAAGATTAAATAGCGGAACAGACCCGGTTTGGGAAGAGATCAGGGATTATATTAAAAAATTTAACCCAGATATTTTAATTATTAGTGTTTTTAACACGACTTTAACCGCCGGGAATAGAATAGCTAAAATGGCCAAAGTTTTAAATCCAAAAGTCCTGACTGTTTTTGAGGGATGTACCAACCGGGGGCTACATTGTGCAGTCGACCCATCGGTGGTCGGTGACTTTTCTGTCATGGATTTTGCACTCCGGCGAGAACCTGAACAGACAGTAGTAGACCTTGTTAAGGTAATTAATAAAGACACTGCTGATTTTTCAAAAATTAAAGGTTTAAGTTGGAAAAATTCCCGCGGGAAAGTTGTTCATAACCCGGACCGGATGCCTTTGGTGGAGCTGGATAAGTTGCCTTTCCCAGCGCGGCATTTATTGGATGGATATGAGAATATGCCGCCTCACACATTTCAAGGTATTTATGGTTCAAGGGGATGTCCGTTCC
>CAYRCR010000001.1:15260-123853 GCA_964422835.1 uncultured Gammaproteobacteria bacterium | reverse complement strand
CCAGTGTATTTTTTGTGGCTGCCATACCAGCATGGGTTATCGGCCGAGAGTCCGTTCGGCGGAAAATATGATTGCCGAAATTGAGGAAACTTACAAGAAGTATAAAACCCGTTATTTTTATGTTTGCGATGACATATTTTTTATTGACAAAAAAAGGGCTCAAAAGTTTTGTAAACTTTTGTTAAAGAAAAAACTACCTGTTTTCTGGTCGGCTCAAACACGGGCAGAAATGGTTGATGAGAAAACTTTAAAGATGGCAAAAAAAGCCGGATGCCAGCATATTGCTGTTGGAGTTGAGGTAGGTAATCCGCATATTAGGGAACTGATAAAAAAAGGCAATAGCGTTGACGATGTCAGGCGTTGTGCGCAGCTTTTACATAAAGTGGGCTTGAGAATGGTAGCTTTTTGCATCATTGGATTACCGGGTGAGGGTAAAAAAGAAATTGAAGATACTGTAAACCTTGTTAAAGAAATAAAACCTTATATTGTTTATCCATACTTTCCCACGCCGGCTGTGGGAACAGAATTGGCAAAAATAGTTGAGGAGAAAAACCCCGAAGGTTTAGCCAAATACCGCGATAGAAACCACATTGATCCTTCCGCACCTTTAACAGAGGGAATGACTTCGAAGGAAAGAAAAAAGGTTATAAAATGGGCAGTTGAAGAATTTGTCAAGATTAATAAAAACAGTTTGATAATTGATATTACCAGACGGCCGATGTTCTACTGGGCTTTAGCCCAGGATATGAATTTTTTAAAGCATCCAAAATTTTTCCTCGGGTATATTAAAGATTATCTCAATATTTAATTATTGTGATATATTTAAAATTTAGGTTTTTTGCGTGTAAAAAATTTTTATTAAACCGCGTGATATTATTGGTAAAAGACTCCAGGAAAAAAAGTTCGGAATATGTTTGATTAAATACAATGGTCGAAAATAAAACGATATATAGGCTTTACGGTACATTTTTTCTACCTCTTCCGGTGTAGCCATTCCGGGAAGGCTATACTGCATTTTGCCGGATAAGCTATGAAAATTTTGCCAATCGGTTGTAAAAATTTTACCTCCTCTTTGTTGGATTATCTGCAGCATTCTGGTTCCGGGATTGGGAACGGCAATAGTAAAAATTGCACGGTCAAAAGGAAGACTAGTTGCAAAATCAATTGTATCCTGCATGGTTTTTTTAGTATCACCAATTAACCCCAAAATGAAGAACCCCGTAATGGGAATCCCAACTTTATTGGTAAGTTTTACGGCGCGGCGGATATCCAATAGGCTTTCTCCTTTAGGAATGGAATTTAGTATTTCTTGATTTCCTGATTCGACACCGAAAGCTATAAAATCAGTACCCGCTTTTTTCATTTTCTTAAGTAATGTTGGGGTTACTTTATCGGCCCTGATTCCATTATTAAACCGAATATAAAGTTTATAACCACGTTTGGCAATCAGTTCCATTATTTTTTCAGCCCGTTTAATATCAAAATTGAAACAATCATCGTATATATTAATTTCTTTAATGCGGTATTTATTAACCAAAAAATCTATTTCTGATAAAACATTTTCCGGAGAACGAGGGCGAAAATGGTAGCCAAATACATCTTTTGTACAAAAGTAGCAATTGAATGGACAACCACGGCTGGTAACAATTTGTGCCCAGGGGAAAAAACGCGTTTGTACTGCAAAATAAGGTTTGTTTGTCCCGCCTTTTTCTATCAAATGCCTTGCTGGAAGAGGAAGTTTACTTGGGTTTAGAGGTGGGCGCTCCTGTGTCTGGAAAATTTTTTTATTAGTTCGATAAGCTATACCTGAAATCTGATTTAATGCTTTGCCTTTAGCAATTTCCAATAGTGTTTCTTCTCCCTCTCCAATCACTGCAATATCAAAACCATATTTTAAAAGTTCATTCGGTAGCGATGAAGCATGGGGTCCACCTGCTATTTTTATAATTGATTTTGGTAGATATTTAATTACATTGATACTCCAATTGACAGCAGGAGTTAGAATACTGAAACCCGCATATTTTGCATCTCTTTTCTTGATAAGATTTGCCATTGCTCTTGGTGTGATGTTGTGTAGATTAGCATCGATAATCTCGACGGGAATTTTTTCTTTTTCCAAAACAGCAGCTAAATATAATAGTCCGAGCGAGGGGCTGCATGCCCAAAGTTTAGCATCTTTTCTTATTTGGTAATTGGGTTGAATAAGTAAAACTTTATCCGCTTTACCTGTTAAAATGGTTTTTTTCATTGTTTTGTAGTGTATAATACTTGATAATAAATTACAATAAAAAATTAAAATGCTATATAATTTTATATTTTTTACAAGATTAATATGGTTTAAAATCACAAAAAGAACTGCTCCTTTGACAGTTATATTCAATTTAACCAATAGTTGTAATTTGCGTTGTAAACACTGTTATGCTTCATACTTTGCCAGATCCGTTAAAGGTGAAATGACAACTGCACAGGTGAAGTTAGTGCTCAAAGATTTAAAAAAGAACGGATGCCTTCGGGTAAATTTTTGCGGAGGAGAGCCACTTTTAAGACGCGATATTGGGGAACTGATAAATTATGCCAAATTACAGGGATTAAGTGTTGATTTGACTTCCAATGGGATTTTAATTCCAGCTAAATTAAATGACATTAAAAATGTTAAATGCTTAATAATTAGTTTAGATGGAAGATCTTCTCATCATGACTTCTTGCGGGGAAAAGGAAGTGCAAAGAAAGCTTTAACGGCGATTGAAAGCGCTAAAAAGGTTGGGATTGAAGTCCGCGCAAATATGGTAATTCATAAATATAACCTTCACGATATCGATTATATGTTGAAAATTGCCAAGAGGTTTAATATCAAAATTCACATATCCTTGGCTATAGATAATATTTTCGGTAATAATAAGCTGTTAAAAATAAAACCTGAAGATAATGAATTTAGAAAAATTCTTAAGTATATTATTAAAAAGAAAAAAGAAGGAGCACCAATTATGTTTTCCCAATCTTCCTATGAAAGTGTCTTAAAATGGCCTGATTTTGAGATTGAAGGAATAATTGGAGGTATTAAACCTGCTGGTATGCCAACATGTCCAGCAGGAAAAATTTTTGGTTTAATAGATGCCGATGGTAAATTTTGGGCCTGTCCTCATCTTATTGGTAAAGTGGGAGCCAAAAATATTTTTAAAGACGGTGTGGCAAAGGCTTGGAAAAAGGCGGGGAGCCACAACTGTACTGCTTGTTATCAAATTTACCACCATGATTTTGGGATGCTTATGGATTTGAAAGTTCCAGTTTTATGGAATTATATTAAAGCGGCAATAAAATGAAAATTTTACTTATTAATCCCCCTTTTGATTATTTTTCACCTTATCTTCTCACCAGTGAACCACTCTCCTTGGGATATCTTGCCTCTTATCTGAGAAAATACGGCCATAATATCAATATAATGGATGGTGTAGCGGGAAGAATATATAAGAAAGGTAAACTGTGGCATTTTGGATCAAACAATTTGGAAATTTCTCGAAAAATAAAGGAATTTAAACCCGATATTGTAGGTATTACCTGCACGTTCAGTTTAAGGATTGATGCTACCTTAAATATTGCAAAATTAGTTAAAAAAATTGATAAGCAAATTATCACGATTGTAGGCGGCATACACCCAACAATTTTTCCGAAGGAGACCATTTCTCATCCGGAAGTTGATTACGTGGTGATTGGTGAAGGAGAAGAGAGTTTTTTGAATCTAATTAGAAAAATAGAATCAGGAAGAATATTTTCTAAAATGAATATTGATGGTTTCGCATGCAAACATAATGGATTCATCGAGCTTAATTATAAAACACACTTTATTCAAAATCTAGATTCACTTCCATTTCCAGCACGTGACTTACTTCCGATGGACTTTTATTTACGTAAAAAAACTGTTCTCTACGGCCTAGGTACAAAGCGGGCGGCATCTATTATCACCAGCAGAAGTTGTCCCATGAGATGCACATTTTGCAGTATGCATTTGTCACATGGACCAAAACTACGTTCCAGGAGTGTTCAAAATGTTTTCGCAGAATTGGAAGAGATGGTGAAAAAATATCATGTGGAGGAAGTTTTTTTTATGGATGATAATTTAACTTTTGAAAAAGAAAGGATTGTATCGTTATGTCAATTAATTTTGCGTAAAAAACTTCAATTTCGCTGGAATACTCCTAATGGAGTACGTGCAGATAAACTTGATACAAAAATCGTAAGAATGATGAAAAAAGCTGGTTGCGCTAATATTTGTATAGGTATTGAGTCGGGGAGCAACAAAATAAGAAATGAAATTATTAAAAAAGGGTTACCCGACAAAGAGATCCATAAGGCACTGAAGGCTTGCTCGAAAGTTAATTTACCGGTTGTTGGATTTTTTATCTTGGGGATTCCCGGGGAGACCGAGGAAACTTTTCGGGAGACAATAAATATGGTAAAAACGATACCTCTGTCCATGATCGCTACAAGCTTTTTTACACCATTTCCTGGAACAGCATTATATGATGACTGTGTTAAAAACGGTTATATAAATTCTGATTATTGGAAAAAAATAAATAATTTTAATACCCCCATTGTCGAGACACCAATGTTTAACCGACAAACTCTTAGAAAGTGGGAAAAAGATATTTATAAGCAATTTTTCATGTCTCATTTTTTATCATTGTTTTTACAAACAATAACTTTAAAAAATGAGTTTCTAAAGTGGGAAATGGTCAAAAGATTTATGGCTGATAAATTTGGTGTTTCATTATGATAAAATTAAATGTCATGAAGTCATAAATATATATGGGGATTATAAACAGAATAGAATTTATAAAAACTTTAATAAAAGATAAGGCAACAGGTCATGGAAGCCCACTTGTAGTTGCCCTTGCAATTACTTCAAGATGTAATTTTAGATGTAGCTATTGTTATGGACAATATTTTCGAAGTAAAGAAAAAGATTTAACATCCAAGAAATTATTTAAGGTAATTGATGATCTAGGTAAACTTGGAACACGAACTATTACATTTGAAGGTGGTGAACCATTAATAAGAGATGATATTGGATTACTGATAGAGCGAGTAAAATCCAATGGGATAGAATGTGGGTTTAATACCAACGGTACTCTGATACCACTAAGAATAAAAGAGTTGAAAAAAGCTGATATGATTTGTGTTACTCTCGATGGACCCGAAAAAATGAATGATGCAAACCGCGGGAAAGGATCATTTAAAAAAACTATGGCTGGAATTGATGCTGCCCTACAAGCGGGTATTAAAACCCACATCAGCACAGTGATTACTAAACATAATTGTAATATTGAGGCAATCGACTGGGTGGTTAATTTTGCCAAAAAGAGAAATATACAGACAGAATTTAATTTTCTATTTCAGCAGGCAGAAAGGAAAAATGATTCCGATAACCTGATGGCTGATAATAAATCTTTAAGAAGAATTGCCCTAAGGATAATTGAGCATAAAAAAGCAGGTGCACCAATCCTGTTTTCTGAAAAAGTTTATAGAATTGTTGCCAACTGGCCGGATTACAAAAAACGCCTTTTTTACAACGAAAAACCGGATTTTGACTATATTCCCTGTCAGGCCGGGCGTTTTATGGCCTTTATTGATGTTGACGGCAAAGTTTATCCTTGTGTTCAATTAATCGGTTCTTTCCCGGCACTGGATTATAAAAAAGTGGGAATCAGGAAAGCATGGGCAAATTGTGCTAATTATCCATGTAATGCTTGTTATTTTCCATGTTTTAATGAATTCAGTTCAATCGCAAATTTGGATTTTGATGTTATCTTAAACCAAATAATGAGCACTTTAAAAGGACACTAATTATTTTTACAAAATGGATTCTATTCTACATAATAAAAACAAACAAGGAAATTTTATTTTTTCATTAAAAAAAAGAATTTTTTTTATTCTAGTAAATATACCTTTTTGGGAAAAAATATATTTGAATAAAATTCATGGATTTAAACCTTTAAGTTCTTGTGCTCCTGCAATGTTGAAAAAAGTATTTAAAATTGCAAATGAACTGGGAACGCTGAAAAAAAGCGATTATTTTGAATTTGGTATATATAATGGCGGATCTATTATACATGCACAACAAAATGCAAAAAAGCTTAATGCAACTAAAATAAAATTTTTCGGCTTTGATTCTTTTGAAGGCCTTCCTACAATCGGAAAAAAGGATGAAAAAGGATATTTATATCAAGGGAAATATGCCTGTTCCAAAGAAAATGTGATGAATAATTTAATTAACAATGGTGGTGATATGCATACTATTAAATTAATTGAAGGCTTTTTCAATAAATCCCTAAAAAAATCTTTGATAAAAAAATACAGAATGAGAAAAATTGCCATTGCATATATTGATTGCGATTTGTATACATCTACAAAAGATGTCTTGGTATTTATTAAAAATTTACTCATCAAAAATAGCTTAATTATATTTGATGATTGGGATATTTCTTCAGAAAAAAATAGAATTAAAGGAGGCCAGTTAGCATTTAAGGAATTTTGTAAAGCAAATCCTAATATTAAATTTATACCTGAATTTGCCTTTTGTTGGCATGGTAAAGTCTTTAGAGTTTCAAATATATGAATATTCTTTTTGCTATTAAAAAAAACATTTATAGTGCAATGGAACCAATAGGTATCCTTTATTTATCCAGTATCCTCAAAAAGAATGGTCACAGTGTTTTTTTAACAGATGCTTCGATAGAAAAAGTTAGTCATATCATAAAAGAAGAGAATATTGGACTTTTTGCAATAAGCTGCATGAATACGGAATATAAATATTATCTGGACTTATCACAAAAAATTAAACACAAATTCTCCAGGATCCCAATAATCTGGGGTGGTCCAACGCCAACTTTTTCACCTGAAATTATCAAACAAAATGCTATTGATATCATCTGCAGGGGAGAAGGAGAAAATGCTTTGCTTGAACTGGTCAATAGAATTGAGCATAAATGGGATATAAATAAAATCCCAAATTTATGGATTAAGAAAAATTCTGTTATATACAAAAATCCTGTGGGTAAATTAATGGATGACCTTGATTTATTACCTTTCCCGGATAGATATCTTGCCGGGAATTTTTCCCAATTCAGGTTTTCACCTATAAAAACTATTATCGCTGGCAGGGGATGTCCATTCAATTGCTCTTTTTGCTTTAATCATAAGATTCATGAGTTATACAAAGGAAAAGGGAAAATTATACGGAACAGAAGCGTTGAAAATCTCATAACGGAACTTGCAGATCTCAAAAAAAATTTTAATGCTAAATTTTTTTATTTTTTAGACGATGTTTTTCCATTTGAAAAAAAATGGCTTTCGGATTTTGCCGAAAGATATTCAAAAGAGATTAGATTACCTTTTACCATCGTAACCTCGGTGATTTTTATAGATAGAGAATTCGTAAGGCTCATTAAAAAGGCCGGGTGTATTAGTATTCATTTGGCAATTGAGTGCGGGAATGAAAAGATCAGAAGAAAAATATTAAATAAACCTATTAGCAATCAGCAAATTATAAAAGCCTGTAATATGGTAAAAAGTTATGGAATGGCTATTTCTGCCTATAACATGGTCGGAATCCCATTCACAAAATTTGAAGATGAACTTGAAACTTTAGATCTTAATCTCAAAGGAGAGATTGATGCAACTTATGTGGCCTTTTGCCTGCCATTTTTAAATACAAAGCTTGGGCAGATGGCACAAAAAGCAGGTTTAATTTCCCAGAAAACCGAATTTCTATCATGGTTTGAGCGAATACCAATTCAAATTGAAGAAAGGAAAAAAATTGAAAAATTTGCCTATCTTTTCACTTTCATTGTCATGTTTCCCGCTCTCCGCCGCTATCTATTTATTTTACTTAAAATACCCTTTCCGACACCATTTCTAAAATTTGTAAAGGACATCTTTAATGGTTACACTTTAAAAACGAAAATAGTACCAGTGAAAACTTCCCATTGGGAATTTGCGATTACTGCAATTGGTTTCATTTCAAAGAGGTTTACTAAATGATAAATAGATTAAAAAAAAGTTTACCAAAAATATCGTTTTCAGTTTTACCTTTTATAGACAAGCCCTATATTATTTTTTTTAATATCATCGAGAGATGTAATCTTCGCTGTTCTTACTGTTGTGGCAAATATTACTCCGACAAAGAAGAATTATCATTTTCCCAAGTAAAAAAAATATTAACGGATTTTTATCAACTTGGAGCAAGACGTCTTGGCATAAGTGGTGGTGAAGCACTCTTATATAAGGACATTGATAAAGTGATTGAATTAGCAGTTAGCTTGGGTTATGACGTTGGTTTAAATTCAAATGGGATTTTGGTACCGCTGCATCTAAAGGCGCTGCGGCTTCTAAGTAATTTGTCAATTAGCTTGGATGGTGCTACAGCAAAAGTTCATGATAAATACCGTGGCAAAGGATCTTTTGAAAAAGCTATCCATGGTTTGGAAGCTGCACATAAAGCGGAAATTCCTTTGCATATTTGTTGCACTTTGACAGATGTTAATTATCACGAGTGGAGGGATGTTTTAAAATTGGGAGAAAAGTATAATGCCTCTGTTTTACTCTGCCCTTTTTATCCTCCATTTGATGAAAAAAATAAATTTAATCTTCCCGGTGACTACCCGGAGAAAATAAAGCAAGTAATTAAAGATATTATTAAAGAAAAAAAAAGGAAGGGAAATAACATCTTTTATTCAGAAGCTACATATAAACTAATGCTTGATTGGCCTGATTATAAAAATGATATCTCACCCTCAAAGCCAAAAGGTTATCCAATATGCCAATTCGGTAAAAAAATAGTCATTATAAACAATAAAGGAGAATTATTCCCATGTCTTAGGATTAGTCGGTCAATTCCTGGCCAGGGTTGTTTAAAGCAAAGTGTTGCTCAAGCCTATCGGAATATGACCACACCTCCATGTAAAGCCTGTTTTTGGGTCTGCACCTTAGAATACAATTTGTTATTTGGCCTGAATATTTCTGCTATTTTTAATTATGTTAACAACAGTTTGAGGGAGAAAAATATTACCAAATAAATTATGAAAATTAGTAAGAAAATAATACCAAAGATGAGTTTTTCGATGCTCCCGTTTGTTAGAAAACCATATGTCCTTTTTTTTACTATTACCCAAAGATGTAATTTACATTGCAGTTATTGCTTTGGTAAATATTATTCGGAAACTGGAGAATTAATTTTCCCGCAGATAAAAAAATTGTTAATTGAATTTTACAATTTGGGTGTGAGACGGTTAGGGATAAGCGGTGGAGAGCCACTTCTTCATAAGGATATAGACAAAGTTATCCGGTTTGCAGTTGAGTTAGGATATAATGTGGGGATTAATTCGAATGGTATATTAGTGCCAAATCATCTGAAAGTTTTGCGTTTAGTAAATAATTTATCTATCAGTCTTGATGGAGTAACAGAAGAAACACACGACAAATATCGCGGGAAGGGTTCGTTTAAAAAGGCCGTGGCTGGAATTGAAATAGCAGCAAAGGCGGGAATTCCATTGCATTTTTGTTGCACATTGACCGATTCTAACTTAAAAGAATGGCCTAAAATTTTAGATTTTGCTAAAAAGTATAACGCCCGGGTGCAAATAAGCCCGCTTTATCCCCGGATTAGGGGAGATGGGGGGTTAAAACTTGCAAAATCTTGGGAGAAGAAAATCAGGCAAGTTTTAATTGATATTATTCAGATGAAAAAAAATGGTGCCGACAATATTTTTTATTCGGAAGAAACATACCATTTACTAAATAGCTGGCCCGACTCTGAAAATGATATCCTGAGTACTAAAGTTACAGGACATCCTAATTGCCTGGCAGGTAAGAAAGTTATCGTTTTGGATTCACATGGAAATTTGTTTGCCTGTACCCGGTTAACAGAAATTACCAGCGGTCAGAATTGTTTAAAAGTGGGAGTGAAAAATGCTTATAATAATCTTCCAAAACCTCCCTGTAAATCCTGCCGCTGGGCATGTTTTATTGAATACAACTTATTAGTTAACTTAAAATTATCAGCTATTATAAATTATCTTTTAGGCTGTTTTAAAAGGGTGGTGGTAATATGATATTTCACTTTATATATTTCCAGACTATTACATCAGCTTCTCTGTTGGGTTTAACCGGACTGGAATAGAGAATCTGCCAAGAGGGGAGTTTTGTTGTGGGTATAAGCAGTGGCCTAAACTGTTGCCACGAAGAAAAATTATTGCCGTTTGCTACCAGGTAGCTTACTTGATTCTTTTCAAGGTAACTTAAAGATTGTTTCAGGGAAATATTACTGTCAGCCATAATAAAAAAGGGAATTCCCTCTGCATAAAAGATAGGGGCTTCATGAAAAACAGCCACTTTCGCTCCAGGCCTACCGTAATCTTTTAATATAGCTAATCCGGGTTGCCGGTAAAGACTAATTTGTAAGTCCTGCACTTTATATTGCATTGCTCTTGTATTTAGTGTTTGATAAAACTGTGGGAAATTTAATCCGATCACCCCAAAAAATATTATTGGTATAATAATTCCCGCCCGATATTTTATACTGATTGTAGCTATGAAATATCCCGTATACAAAGCAAATATTGCCCCTAAAATAATGGCATATTTAGTAGCAAAACCTGCAAAATAAAGAGGAATAATACTTACTAAAAGTGATAGTGGCAGGAAAAGTTTTAACCTGTGAACGTGAAAATGTCTAGCCAGTTCAAACAAACTATTCCTTTCTGATATGATAAAGAATATACTGGTGAGGATGATAATTCCATCACGGAATGCCCATTGTTGATAATCAGGGAAAGAAAGGATTTTTTGAAACCGCTCGGTGACTGCATTTAAATTTCTGTCTTGTACAAATATTACAGATGACAAAAATTCCATGGAAACCAGGAAAAAATCAAGTAAAAAAAAACTGAATGTGCTTAGCACAATACTTGTAAATACCAGCTTAAATTTATTTTTGAAAATATTACGTAGATATAAAAATAACCCCAGAACACTTCCTCCGAAAATGAAAGAAGCATTATCTTTAAAAAAATTGAAGTAAATAACTGGAATAGTTGGGCTTGATTCCCAATTTCGCCCCAATGCCCGCCAAAATTCAAGAGGGGTAGGATGCCAGAGGTTTGACCTGTAATATTTAGGATCTCCGGAAAAAATTACTTGGGCGGAAGTAGTTGGGCCAAATTTGTCTTCATAAAAGGCATAGGAATTACCGGGCTGCATAAGTACTGTACTCATCCTGGGATTTAGGGTCCACGAACCAAAAGTTTCATGAATAAATGAAAGATAGGGATAGATGGTGAGAAGAAAGACAGATATGGAGATACCCAACAGCTTAAGTGCAGAGATTCTTTTTTGCGTATCAAAAATGACTTTTAAAAATGTTAAAAAGAGGAGGGGAATAATAAAAAACCAGCCTTCTAACCGTGTTAAATAGGCCAGTCCAAAGATAATTCCTGATAATGTATAGAAGATCATTTTTTCATATTTCAGGGCCAAATAGGAAAACAGAAAACCTGTAAATATAATTAATGAATATAATCCCTCTGTTAATGCTCCTTCGCCCGGGATAGCCAAAAAAGGGTAAATAGTAATTAAAAAAATAGAAATTATGGCTGCAAATTTGTTAAATATAAGCTTGACTAAAAAATAGGCAGGAATGACACGAATAGTGAGTGCTATCCCTGTAATTATCCTGCTGCCCTCATCAAGGGGAATGTTAAATAGTTTGTTGAGTAAAGCATTAATCCAGGGTTGAAACGGTCCCCAGGCCAGATGAAAGGCCCCGCTTGGCCCTGTTTCCAGTACTTTTCTGGCCAGTATGGCAAAGACAGCATCATCTGAAAATAATGCATGATATCCAAATGTCTGGAAGGGAGGAATCAGGTAAATCCATGTGGCAAAAAGAAAGATGGGGGTCAAAAATAGCAAATCCAGTAAATAATTTTTCCGCATAACCCGTTTTGCATATGTTATACTGGAGTTCAGCCTCCTGTCAATCTAAAATTACATGAAAAATTTCATAAAAATATCAGTTCCGATTTTAATCTTTCTGTTTTTAACTTGGAGGATTGGGCAAAACTGGCAACTTATTGAAGATAGGGTTTTTTCTGTAAATTTTCCATTATTTATTCTTGCTCTTGTTGTTTTGGTCATGACACATGTGGGGGGGTCTTTTTTTTGGCATAAAATTTTGCTGATTTTATCTCTTAAAATTCCTTTTAAAGAATCTTTTAGGATTTTTGTTATTTCAAATTTTGGCAGGTTTATTCCGGGAGTAATTCTACATTATGCAGCGCGGGTTTACCTCGGAAAAAAGATTGGTTTAGGGGTGAAGGAAGGAATATTATCGGTATTTTTAGAGGCATATTATACATTTGCCGGTGGAGTAATAGTGAGTATTTTGGCGCTGCCAATACTTTCTAATTTTATTTCCTTAATATGGCTTCTCCCTATATCACTCACACTAATTTTTTTGATTCTTGTCTTACCACCTAGAACAATTTTTGATTTAGCCTCCAAAATACCTATTTTAGGCAAAAAAATACCAATTGCTGGGTTTCAAGTAAAATACTGGGAGCATTACTTTTTAATTGGCATATCAGCAGGCTTGTTCTTACTGAACGGAATGGCGTTTTTTTTATTAGCTTCCTCTTTTATTGAGAATCCTTTTTCAAGAATTTTTACCCTAACGGGACTTTTTTCCAGTGCGTGGTTAGTAGGATTTCTGACTCCTGTTGCTCCAGGTGGTTTAGGAGTTACTGATTTATCGTTTGCGTATCTTCTAACGACCTATTACAATTTTCCTTTAGCGTCGTTTTTGGCGGTAGCTTACAGGTTTGGGCTGCTTGTAACCGAAGGAGTAGTCTTCCTTTTTGTCATTAAGCTTTTTGGTTTTAACTTAGTTGGTAAAAAGATATGAATTTTAAAAAAATATTCACTATTTCAATTATTCCTTCCATTTTTTTTATCCTTTCCCTTCTAACAATTTCCCATTATGGGATTTCGTGGGATGAGCCGATGCATTTTAGTAGAGGTCAAGCGTATCTTCATTATTTTTTAAGCGGTGATTTACATTATAGCAAAGAAGATTTTTCTTCCCGGCCAAGCTATTATCAAGTAACTTCTTATGATGCAGAGTTTTTTATGAAAAATGATAGCGGGCACCCTCCCTTAAACGGAATATTGGCTGCCACTTCCAATTATATTTTTTATCAGAAACTGGGGACTTTAGGGGATATTGACTCATATCATTTGTTTAATATTGTAAGTAGCACTTTTTTGGTGTTGGTAGTTTCTATTTTTGCAGCCCAAACGTACGGTCTATTTGCGGCATTTATATCCGGTATAGTGATTGCCTCTTATCCGCTGTTTTTTGCCGAAAGCCATTTTAATATCAAAGATCCTGCTGAAACAGCTTTTTTTGCCGCTTGTATTTGGGCATTTTGGAATGCTCTCAAAAAGTACAGCTGGAGGTGGCTTTTAGCATCAATATTATTTTTTGCAGGAGCTTTAGGTACTAAATTTAATATATTATTTTTGCCGTTTATTATTATTCCCTATTTAATATTGCGTTTTGGTAAAAATTCTTTTAACCTCTTTAGAAATTTTCGGAAATTACCCAAAATTTTTTTAATATTGCTTTTTTTAGCACCTATAATTATTATTGCCATATTCTTTCTTACCTGGCCGTATCTTTGGCAAAATCCTCTCAATAACACTTTAAATATCTTCCGTTACTATAAAGACATAGGGACAGGGGGTTTGGGTCAGCCTAAATTTATTATCTGGAAAGGTTTTAACCTTTTCCCAATAACTTGGGTTATGCTAACAACGCCTCCAATTACAATTTTCTTATCTGCTTTAAGTATTTTGGGTGTTTATCAAAGATGGCGCGAAAAGGAAAAGATATTCCTTTTGTGGGCAGTTTGGTTAATTGTCCCCATACTTAGGGTGAGTATGCCCGGAAGTTCTATTTATGGAGGGGCAAGGCAAATAATGGAATTTCTGCCTGCTTTAGCTTTACTTTCAGGACTTGGGGCACTCACACTTTTCAAATTTTTTCAGAGTAGAAGGTGGATTATAGTTGTAATTTTTCTTCTTTTTACCCCTCATTTTGTTACATTAATCAAACTTCATCCCAATGAGAATGTTTACTTTAATTTTTTGATAGGGGGCTTACCGGGAGCACAAAAAGCCAGAATTCCATACTTTGGTAATAGTCTTGGAAACGCCTACCTGCAGGCAGTTAAATGGATTAATACTAATGCAGAAAAAAACAGTAGACTGGCATTAGTCCAAGCAACAATGGTAAATATCCCCAAAAGTTATCTTCGGCCTGATATACGTTTTGCCAACAGTTTTTGGTCGGGAATAAATAGAGGTGGTGAATATCTTGTGGAACTAACTCATGGGGGAAGCGAGGTGGCTTACCCTTTTGCCTGGGATTTTGTAAATACAGTGCTTATTCCGGTTTATGAGGTTCAGGTTGAAGGTGTGACTATTGCCAAAGTTTGGAAGAATGATCTGGTACACTCAAGACCTGAATATCAAAATGAGGAGAATATCTCAATCAGAAAAATTATTAAAGATAATGATGCATTGATTGTTGAACTTTTGGAAGAAGTTGCTTTGGCAAGGATTAAAATTAATTTTGGATCTGATTATTGTACTAATTTTGCAAATGGTACTATTTATACTTCGTTGGATGGTGTTATATGGGATGAGGAAACTGAAAAACTACCCGAAAAACAAGTAGTGGCCTATCCCTCTTTAGAAAAAGGAAAACTCCATTTTATTTTTCCTGCTAGACTGGCAAAATTTATAAAGATTAAAACTGGGAGTTTAGATTCATGCCTTTTTCAGAATCTAGATATTAATGTTGGAGGATTCAGATATGATGAAGTTGCTGTCTAAAATTTGGCTTAAATCATCTTTTTTATTTTATCCAGTGCAGAGAATTTTTAATGGCAATTTTTGGGTAATTTTCTCGAAGCATTTTGGTGACTTTTCAGGCAAAACTGTACTGGATTTAGCCTGCGGAACAGGTGATTTAAGAAGATATATTAAACCCAAAACATATATAGGAGTAGATATAAATTTACCCTATATTCAAAAAGCCCAAAAAATATACCATCAAAATAATACCACTTTTTTGAATAAAGATATAACCAAATTTACACCAAGCATAAAGTTTGATGTGATATTTTTAGTCGGGTCGGCGCATCACTTGTCGGATGAGCAACTTATGAAAACTTTAAAACTAGTAAAGCGATGCAGGCCTAGCCAATTTATTTTATGTGATGGTTATCCGCGAGGATTTTTAAAAGGACTTTTATGGTGGTTGGATGATGTTTTAGGGGGAGGTAAATATTTTAGAGGCGAAAAGGAGTTATTAAGATTTGTGAAGAAAGAGTTTAAAGAAGCATCATGTGGAGTATTATACGCAAATTGGTCTTTATATAAGTATCCTTATGTTTATATAGAGTCTTAGTACTTAGGGCGGAAAAACTTGTCAACTATCATGAGCTGTATCCAGAAAAAAAATAATTCTCCAAAAGTAGATAGTAGTCTGCTTGGGTTAAAGAATTGGGAATTACCAAAACGGCGCTCGAAATGATGCACTGATACCTGTCGGAATTTTGCCCCAGATCTTTGGGATTTTTTTACGAGTTCTACACAAATAGAACCGCTGTTGCTTTTCAAGTTTATTTTATCTAGAAGTTTTTTCCGGATAAGTCTAAAATCGCAATCAACATCATATATTGGAAGCCAGAACATCCACCGTGCAACTAGACTGTATAAGTTTCCGATAATAATTCTATAAGTGGCATCATGACGCGTCATTTTAATCCCATTAATAAAATTAACATCCTTGGTCATTAAATTAAAAAGAATAGGTAGTTCCTTAATATCGTATTGCCCATCTCCGTCCGTATAAAAAACTAAATCTTTGGAAGCTGTTTTAAAACCGGTTTTTAAAGCTCCCCCATATCCTTGATTCTTTTTATGATAGATTGGTTTGAAATTAGGGTATTTACGGGTAAATTTTTCCAGGATTTGCCGACTTTTATCAGTTGATCCATCATCAACTACAATAATTTCATAATTATTGGTTAATTTTTTGGCAACGATTAAAGCGTCCTCAATTAATTTTCCGATACTTTTTTCATCGTTAAAACACGGGAAAAATATGGAGAGACTTGGTATTTTTTCCCCTTGCATAACTTAAATTTGCTCTTTGATATAAGAATTGTAATCAATCTTTCCCTTAACGGAAACCATCATCTCTGCCAGAAGACCTGTTGATATGAACTGGATACCAATAACCATTAAAAGGATTCCCAGGAAAAGTAATGGTTGACGGTCCTGGATTGTCCCTGTGGTAAGTCTTAGATATGAAATATATAATCCGATTAAGAACCCCAAGAAAAAAGATAAAAGGCCCAGACCTCCAAAAAAATGTCCAGGTCTGCGGATATACCCGGTGAGAAAAATGACTGTCAGGAGATCCAGGATTCCTTTCAACCCGCGACTCCAACCAAATTTTGTTTTTCCAAATTTTCGGGAACGATGTTCGACTACAACTTCGCCAACCTTAAAATTTTGCTTGGCAGCAAGTATCGGAATGAAGCGGTACAATTCACCATAAAGGTTTAAATTTCTAACTAGGTTTTTTTTATATGCCTTAAACCCGCAATTTGTATCATGAATTTTAATACCGGTTAATTTTCGGGTAAGGTAATTAATAATACGTGAAGGGATAACTTTTCCCAGTGTCGGGTCATGGCGTGTTTTCTTCCATCCCGAAACAAGATCGTATCCTTCGTTAAGCTTTTGTAGAAAGTGTGGTATTTCCTTTGGGTTATCCTGTAAGTCAGCATCCAGTGTAAAAATAATATCCCCGCGTGCATTATCAAAACCAACCTGCAAAGCTACTGATTTACCAAAATTGCCACGGAAACGGAAGGCCCGAACTTTGATATCCTTGGCTGAAATCTCTTTTATTTTAGCAAAAGTATCGTCTGTTGAACCGTCATCAATGAAGATAATCTCGTAGTCCTTTTTTATCTGCTTCATTATGTCCGAGATTTCCCTATGGAGGATTTCTACGGATCTTTCTTCATTTTTTGCTGGTATAATAAATGATAATTCAACTTTAGTCATGATATTGTTTCAAACTCGTCAATATCATATCATACAGGATGGGGGAAATCGATTAGTATGAATAGACCCATAGTTTCAATCATTATCACTACGCGCAATTCTTCAAAGACCTTGACGAAGCTCCTGCAAAGTTTAAAAGAACAATCTTACAATAAGATTGAAATTATTGTTGTAGATAATAATTCTGAGGACAAAACACGCGACATAGCAAAGGAATTTACACGACTTGTTTTTAATAAAGGTCCGGAGAGGAGTGTGCAAAGAAACTTTGGAGCATCTATTGCGCATGGTAAATATATGCTTTTTCTGGACTCTGATATGGAGATGGGAAAAGAAGTTATAATGGATTGCGTAAAAAAAATGGAATCTCTGCCTTTGAAACATCAGGTAGGTGGTTTGGTAATCCCGGAAAAATCCTTTGGGTCTGGTTTTTGGGTTAAAACTAAAGCTCTTGAAAGGAAGATTAATGAGGGTCAGCCGTATTTTGAGGCGGCGCGTTTTTTCCCCAAGAAAATTTTTCAAAATGTAGGTGGATATGATGAAAATCTGACCGGGCCAGAGGATTGGGATTTGCCTGATAGGGTAGCTAAGAATTATAAAATTGATCGGATAAAAAGCTATATCCTCCATAATGAGGGGCAGCATACTCTTCTAGGGCTTGCCAAAAGAAAATATTACTATGGTTTATCTGCCCATAAGTATCTCAGTAAGCGGAACTTATTACCGATTGGCCCTCGGACAGTTTATTTTTTAAGGGCTGCCTATTACAAAAATTGGAAGGAAATATTTAAAGATCCATTTCTTTATTTTGGTATGTGGGTCATGCTTTTGGTGGAAACCTTGGGAGGTGGGCTTGGCTATCTTATGGGAAGATTAAAAAATGAATAAAAACCCCCTCGTTTCAATAATTATAGTTAACTGGAATGGGGGAAAAGTTTTCGTGGAATGTTTAAAATCACTGTCGGAAATTGATTATCAGGACTTTGAGTTGATTATTATTGATAATGGCTCAACTGATGGTAGTGATAGAATGCCTCAAAAATTTAATTTTCTATCCGGTAGATGTCAGCTGATTAGGAATAAAGGCAATGTTGGTTTTGCCATTGCGAATAATCAGGGGCTTGAGAAATCAAAAGGTAAATACCTCCTTCTTTTGAATAATGATACCAAAGTTGAGCCGGAGTTTATTACAAAACTTGTAGGACGCATAGAAAAAGACGGTTCACTAGGGGTAATCCAGCCTAAGATTTTACTTATGGACAAGCCTGGATATTTAGATAATGCCGGTTCTTTTTTTACCAAACTTGGTTTTTTGTACCATTGGGGTTTTTTACAAAAAGATGGGCCGGAGTTTGGAAAAGAAAGAGAGATTTTTTCTGCCAAAGGTGCCTGCATGATTATCCGCCGCAGTATCATTGAAAAAATTGGCTTGTTTGATAATGAATTTGTATCTTACTTTGAGGAAAGTGATTTTTGCTGGAGAGTGTGGCTTTCGGGTTATAAAGTTTTGTTTTACCCTAAAGCGGTCATATATCATAAAGTTGGCTATACAATTAAAAAACTAAAAGTGGGGGACATCAATTACCATTATTATAAAAATAGAGTTTGCTCCTTAATAAAAAATTTAGGAAATAATAATTTAATACCGGTACTGGTATTGCACATTATTGCTTCATTAGGAATTATGTTAGTTTATTTGGTTCGTCAGCATCCGAAAAATACTTTTATGGTAGGAAAAGCCTTATTTTGGAATCTGCAGAATTTACCGAAAACCTTAAAAAAGAGAGAAATAATACAAAGAATGAGAATTAGATCTGATAAGGAACTATTTGCAATCCTATCCCGTCCTGTTAATCTTAGAAAGCACTTTGAAGATTTTAAAAGGGTGGAGAAGGATATTAAATTAACAAAATATGAATAACTTAGATTTATCAATTGTAATTCCTATTTATAATGAAGAAAACAGATTAAAAAAAAATTTAGAAAAAATTATTGCCTATTTGCGTGATAAGAAGTTTAAAGCGGAAATAATTTTGGTGGATGATGGTTCAACTGATAAAACCTGGAATATTTTAGAAAATTATAAAAGGAAACATAATTCTATTAAACTTTACCGCCATCAAAAAAATATGGGTAAGGGAGCAGCGGTTAAAACGGGAATGATGGAAACCGCCGGACGTTTAATTCTTATGACTGATTGTGATCAGTCAACCCCTATCGAGGAATTAGATACACTATTGCCCTATATTACAAAGTTCGACATTGTAATTGGCTCCCGTAGGCTAAAAGAAAAAAAACTTGGGCGGATGCCGGAAAGCTACAGAACTTTTCTTGGAAGTATTTATTACGAGTTTTTAAGGTTAATTCTGCTTCCTTCTGTCAAGGATACAAATTGCGGCTTTAAATTGTTCTCCAAAAAAGTCGCAAAACCTGTGTTTACCCGTCAGTTAATTAATCGATGGGGTTACGACGCGGAAGTGCTTTTTATAGCTCATAAACTAGGATTTTCTATAAAAGAAATTCCGGTTATCTGGACGCATTATGAGGGGTCTAAAGTGAAAATTTTTGACGCAATAATAAAAACCTTGGGGGAGCTTATACGTATTAAAATAAACAATTTAAAAGGAAGGTACAATTGATGGCAAAAGTTTTGCTACAAATTTTTTTGCAGATTTTTTTCTCTATTTTTTTCAAGTTAAATATCAAGTACACAGTTCCTCTTAGAATGAAAAAAACTGTCGATTTGTATCAGGACAGAAACTTTACCGGCCTTTTTGCTCAAATCCGTGCTTGGGACGCACCTTTTGAAAATATTGAAAAATTGGTTCCTAAAAAAGGGGTAATAATTGATTTAGGCTGTGGAGATGGGCTACTGGCAAATTTTTTGGCTTTGACTGGTCAAAAAAGAAATATTTTAGGCATTGAATTGAACCAAAGTCGTGTTAGTATAGCGTATAAGGGTTTAAAAAATACATCCTTTGTTTGTGGTGATGTTCTTCAAACTAATTTTCCTAAAGCAAATTCAATATTACTAATTCACCTTTTACATCATCTTTCTTCACCCGAGGACCAAAAAATTCTCATAACACGCTGTAGAAATCAGCTAAGGGCAAATGGTAATTTGATAATTGCTGAGATAGGTAAAAAACCTATTTTAAAATATTGTTTATCATGGATAACTGATGCCATTATCTTTCCTATCCTTTTTGAGGATAGATTATTCAGGCGTAATTTTTTTTACAGGAATGAAAATGAGTGGCGGATCATTCTTGAAAATTCAGGGTTCAGAGTAAAAAAGGAAAATGCTCACAACAATAAACCATTTCCTCATATTATTTATGAGTGCCAAAAAGTATAATTTTTTACGGCTGTTTGGGATAATGTTTTTGGATAGAATTATTATCTAGAGCAGTTAAGATATTTATTAAGGTTTCCCTTGAATTTAATTGTTCTTGAGAAAGCTCTCGAAGATTTCCTGAATAGTCGTAGATGTTATATGACCAGTCTTCCACTAAAAAGTATAATTGGTTAGGAGAAGGTTGAACTTTCAAAATTTCTTTAGAAAAATCTTTAGCACTTTGGAGAGTAGTGATTTTTTGATTTGCGCGAAAAATTTCCTGAAAATTCTTTACCCCTTGCCATAAAAAACGCTGTTTAGAAGAAACATAAACATATTGTGTTTTTTCTTCTTTGGGGAGGATCTTTTCCAATTGGGTCACCATTTTTTGGTTGTGGCGGCCCCAATATTCTGCCCAATTCCAGTCCAGGTAGACAGATGATATTATATTAATAACAATAATGGCAGATAATATTATTTTGAAAAGTTTTGGTTTAAGAAGCGTTCCTAATCCTATAGCAACAAGTACCAAACCAATGCTTGGGAAAAATCCGTAAGCTGTTGCTGTCCTGGTTCCCATATTGGATCCCAAAAGAGAGCTAAGGTTATAATCAACGAATTTGTCAACAGCCCGGTCAACTCTTACCCCTGCAATTACTGCCGGGAATGTGGCTGTTGTAATAATAATAAAGCCCAAGAATAATAATTTGGCGGCCAGAAATTTCTTCTTTAAATATAATATAAAAGAAGAAAGCAACACCAGGAAAATTATCAGATATCCCAGCGCGATTGTGATGTATTGCCATTTATGTAAAAGTATGGCCAGCCCGTACACAATGGAGTAGTTAAAGGCAAAAGGTACGGTTATACTTGAAAGCATATCGCCGAAAACTTTAAAAATATTAATAATATGGTTTATGTTATATTCATTGCGTGTAATAGAATGATGGGTAAAAAGTACCGGCAGGTAAGCCAGGGAGATTGCGGGGAAAAAAAGCAGTAAAATTATCTTCTTTTTTTGCTTCAATATTTTAGGAAGGAAAAATAATCCGGCTAATATCAAAGGTGCAGCAATAAATTGGGTTCTGGCTACTCCAAATTCCAGGGCAGCTGCTGCAAAAATCACGCTTCCTGATATAAAATTACGAAGTAACAGGTAAAATGAAATTAGAAAAAGAAGCATAATTAGCCCGTCCCCAATCATATTTTCTATCAGAAGTTTTTCCTGAAGGTAAGTTGGGGTTGTAACAAAAAAAATTGCTGCCAGAAGTGACACATATTTTTTCTTCTGCAAAATGTTCCCAATAGCAAAAATCATTGTTCCGCTTACAAAATAGCCAAGTAAGCCTAATGTATTATATAAATAATAATTTCCGCCAAACCAATCAGCTACCAGATACAGTATACCCACAGGGTATTGAGGGTAAAGTATCCCAATTGGAGATCTATTAAAAATTGCGGTTATCATCCGGAAATCATCATGAAAGAACCATCCTTCAAAAGTAAAAATTCGGGCCATAAGAAGTGATAAACTGATTACAGCCAGGTATATCAAATTCGGTCGGATTGATTTTAGAACCTTTGGATTTCTAAAAAGCCAATATCCCAAGACAAGAAAGGCTACTACAACAAGGAAAAATTTATTGGCCAAATACTGCCAGCCATAGATAGTACCATAAAAAAGTTTTGTATAGTCAATATAAAGTTTCCCGAAATTATGGAAAAAAGGATTTAATGGGCCGAAGGGGAGTGTTGTTTCGATGGTCAACCATGTGTAGATATCGGTCCAGAAAATAGCTGCAATGATTAAAATCCAGATTGTAATAGAGGAGCGAAAATATCTCACCTGCTAAACTATAACAAAGCCTGTTCCTAAAGACAATCTCAAGATATAAAGATTATTGTGAGTAATGTTTTGATAAAAGTTTAATATCAAGAGAGGTTAAACTTTTTGTTAAATCATCAAATGATAACTGTTCCTTGGGAATTATTCGTATGTTTTGGGAATAATCATAAATATTGTAATTCCAATCTTCCACAAGAAAATATAATTGATTTGGAGAAGGATTTGATTTTAATATTTCCTCGGTAAATTCTTTTACCCCAAGTAGCGGCATGATGGGGGTGGTAGCGCGGTAGATGTGTTGAAAATCACGTATTCCCTGCCATAAAAACCGCTGTCTTAGAGAAATATATATGTAGAGAGGCTTGTCTTGTTTGGGCAGAATACGCTCAAGCTGGGCCACCATTTTTTGATTATGACGGCCCCAATATTCTGCCCAATTCCAGTCGGAGTAGATGTATGATGCAATATTAATTATAATCACCCCTGCTATTATTATTTTGTAAGGTTTTGGTTTTATAAGCGTTCCTATTCCGAGAATTATCAATGCCAGACCTATACTTGGGAAAAAGCCATAAGCAGTTGCGCTTCTGGGTCCTTGATATGACCCGCCGATAATTGAACTTAAGTTATATTCAACAAATTTGTCAACAGCCCGGTCAACTCTTACCCCTGCAATTACTGCCGGGAGTGTGGCTGTTACAATAATAACAAGTCCTAAAAAAAGTAATTTGGCAGCTAGAATTTTTTTCTTTAGGTAAAATATTATGGAAAGAAAAAGAATAATAAAAATAACAATATATCCCAATAAAATAGTAATATAAGGCCATTTATTGAAAAGATGAGCCAGTCCGTAAACAATTGAGTAATTGAAAGCAAATGGGATAGTTATAGTTGAAAGCATATCGCCAAAAATTTGTGCAAGACTAATAACATGATTCAGATCATATTTATTTTGGGTAATTGAATGATGGGATAAAAATACCGGTAAATAGGCAAGAGAAATAAAAGGGAATAGAAAGAGTAGTAATAATTTACTCTTTTGCGTCAGTATTTTAGGTAAGAAAAAAAGTCCGGTTAGCACTAAAGGCGCAGCAATAAATTGGGTTCTGGCTATTCCGAACTCAAGTGCAGCTGCGGCAAAAATAATACTGCCTATTAGAAAATTCCGAAGCAGGAGAAACAAAGAAAGAAGAAAAAGAAGCATTAAAAAACCATCACCTACAAAATTACCTATTAATAATTTTTCCTGAAAATAAGTTGGGGTAGTAACAAAAAAAATTGACGCAAGACATGACACATATTTTTTCTTCTGCAAAACATTCCCAATGGCAAAAATCATTGCCCCGTTTGACAAATACCATAAGAGCCCCAGCGCGTTATATAGATGGTAATTGCCGCCAAACCAATTAGTAATAAGATAAAGTATCCCTACAGGGTATTGAGGATAAGTAATCTCTGAAGCGTTTGTAAAAATTCCGGTCAGCAACCGGAAGTCATCATGGAAAAACCACCCGTCAAAAGTAAAAAATCTGGCCAGCAGCAATGATAACCCGATAAAAACAAAATAGATTAAATTTGGTTTAAGTGATTTTAGAGTTTTAGGGTTTTTAGTAAGCCAATATCCTAAGACCAGAAAGGCTACCGTCACCAAAAAAAATTTACTGGCTAAATATTCTCCATAATGGATATCGGGAAAAAACATTAATCCAACTATACCAGCGTTTTTTGCCTTAGACAATATGAAAGATGTAATATTGAAAGTAAATAATGTTAACCTTACGATTTCTAAGACTTGATGATGTATCAAAGGCGGTTAAATTGCATCGGGAGGTGTTGGGTGAAGGAATTGCTGCATATCTGGGGGACTGTTTTCTGATAAGTTTATATAGAAGGATAACGAAAAAAAAATTGGGCTTTTGTTTAATAGCTGAAGAAAATGCAAAAGTGATTGGTTTGTGTGTGGGACTTGAGCCCGGAGCAATCTGGAAATTTGGTTGGGAAGAGCTGAAAGGTTGCAATTTAGGATTTATTAAGAATATAATTTTATCCCTAACTCGAAGTCCGTCAATATTAGTTCAGTATATTAAAGGGAGGAAACACCGGCCTAAATGTATTGAACTTTATTTTTTGGCTATTGCAAATAAGGATCAAGGTAAAGGAATCGGCACGCGGTTAATTGATGCTTTTGAAAGACAATTAGAAAAAAGAAAAGAGAGTGAGTATTTTCTGATTACCTGGAGCGGGAGCCGGGCAGAAAAATTTTATAATCGTATGGGCTTATCTAAATTTAACGAAACATCATATTTAGGGAAACAAATAAGTATGTTATCAAAAAAAATATGAGATTAGGTATTGTTACACATAATTTTCCTGCCGGGAAACATGACCGGCAAAATGCCGGAATTTTTGTATATGATTTGGCATGTGCCGTCAAAAAATTAGGTAATGAAGTTTTTGTGCTTTGCCCGGAAGTTGGCATAAAAAAGGAAGAAAATGAAATTCCCGTAACATGGTTCCCCTGGGCCGGATCGAGCCGGAAAATGGGCAGCCTCAATATGTTAAACCCTAAAGATCTGCTGCTTTTTCTCAATATGGCTTACTCTGGAATTCGTGTAACAAATGAGTTTGTAAAAAGAAATAATATTGATTTTATGGTGGGTATGTGGTCATTTCCGGCCGGCATATTTACATTTTGGGGCTTCTTGACAAAGAAAATTCCCTACACACTTTGGTCGCTTGGTTCCGATATCCATGTCTATGCCAAGTACCCTTTGATCGGTCCTTTTATGAAATTGATCTTAAGAAGAGCCAGATTTTTATTAGCAGACGGACTAACACTAGCTCGTGAAGTAGAAGCATTTGCCGGGAAAGGTTGCCAATATATTGCTTCAGCAACTAATTTTCCCGCTTTAAATAAAAATATTAAAAAAACAGGGTCTTTAAAATTCATTTTTCTTGGGAGGATGGAACCTGTTAAGGGCCCTGACATAATGATAAAGGCGGCCTTATCGCTGGTTGACTGCGATTTTGAAATGCATTGTATTGGCGAAGGCTCTCTGTTGCCCATCTTAAAAAAACAAGTTAAGGATGCGCATTTAGATAAAAAAATTATTTTTCATGGAAATCCAAATGATAAAAATAAAATCTATTCAATGCTAATATCTGCCGATTGGTTAATAATGCCATCACGGAATGATACTATTCCATTATCTTTTTCCGAAGGGATGAAGGCTGGAATTCCGGTCATTGCAGCCCAAATTGGTGACATACCTTATTTTATGAGAAAATATCATGTGGGATTGTCATTTGCCTATGAAGATAGTGAAAAGCTTACTGAACTTATGAGAATTGTTATAAAAAGAGGACGTAACGAGACTCAAAAATATCAGAGTGAAATTAAAAGATTGGCTGATTTTTTCGATATTAATTTCTCTGCTAAACAACTTGTTGATGAAGTAGAAAAGCATATATAAACCATAAAAGATAAAATGACTGTCAGAAAAACACTTATTGTTGGCGCAGGAGATGCGGGTAGAGAACTCGTAGTCCATCTTAAGAAATATTCCAGTTTAGGTTATAAACTCATTGGTATTATTGATGATGATCTGAAAAAACAAGGCAAAAAAGTTTCAGGTTTTCCTATCCTTGGGAAAATTCAACAGCTTGAAGAATTAATTAAAGAATTTGATATAAATGTGGTTTTTATTGCAATTCCATCAGCTCAAGGAGCGATAATCCGCTCAATCATCCAAAAATGTCAAAAGGCCAAAGTAATTTTTCGGATAATCCCCCGGACTATGGATATTATTCAGGGGCATGTACCTTTTGAGGCGGTAAGAGAAGTTTTGCCGGAGGACATACTTGGCCGCTCTATTTTAAAATCAGAGCAGGAGCAGCTGAAGAAATTACTTTGCGGCAAACGGGTTTTAGTCAGCGGTGCAGCCGGATCAATCGGCTCGGAGCTTTGCCGTCAGGTGATTCTTTTCAATCCGGCAAATTTAGTAATGGTTGATTGGTGGGAAAATGGTTTATTTGATATCGGACAGGAATTTATCAAGCATAAAAAAGACCGAGATTATGAAATTATAATTGGCAATATTCAGGACAGAAAGAAAATGGAATGGGTTTATAAAACATATCGGCCGGAGATAGTTTTTCACACAGCGGCTTTTAAACATGTGCCGCTGATGGAAGCGCATCCCGAAGAAGCCGTTAAGAATAATATTTTTGGCACAAAAAATTTTGCCGGACTTGCCGGAGAATACGGCGTGGAAAAATTTATTATGATTTCTACTGATAAAGCTGTCAATCCTTCTTCTGTCATGGGTGCAACCAAAGCTTTTGCCGAACTTTTAGTACGTTATTTTAATTCTTTATATTCGACAAAATATACGTCGGTTCGTTTTGGCAATGTAGCAGGTAGTAATGGCAGTGTGATACCGCTGTTTCAAAAACAAATTGCAGTGGGTGGCCCAGTAACAGTAACACATCCGGGGATGACCCGATATTTTATGACAATACCGGAGGCGGTACAATTAATCCTTCAGGCTACAAGACTTGGTAAAGGCGGGGAAATTTTTATTCTGGACATGGGCGAGCCGATTAAAATTATGGAGTTGGCAAAAATGGTGATCCGGTTGGCAGGCTTTGAGCCGGAAACGGAAATACCAATTAAAATTATCGGTAAACGACCCGGTGAAAAAATCTTTGAGGAAGTTTTAACCAAAGATGAAAAGAAGAGAAGAACAGAACATGATTTAATCTATGTTACAAAAAATATCATCAAGAAGAACGGTAAGGAAATTATGGAAAGTTATGAGAGGATTATTAAGATGATGGAAATGCATAACAGGAAAGGAATAATCCAAGAACTTCTATTAATACTTCCAACCTACCGAAAAAAATAAATAAATTTTCATTTTGGCCAAAGTTTTTTGGCGGTTTTTTTATCGGTAATAATAATGGCATCTACTGCACAACTTTGGGCAGCTTCCATAATTTTATGTTTAGACTGATCAGGCTTTTCTTTAACCTGACTTTTGGAATTTTTATCAAGTTCAAATGTTTTAGGCGCAAAAGAAACACAAGTCCCGCAAGAAATGCAAGCTTCCTGATCAATCTTAATGGTCATCTCATCCAACTCGAAAGTTTGAGCTTTTGCCATATTTTATTTTATCATACTTTAAATAGGCGGTAATCTTTAATCCTTTCCCAAATGAATTTAATTTGAGCAGGCCGTATTGATTTTGCCAGACGCCAAAAAGCCACCGGCCGGGCATAAAATTCTTTTATTGCTTTGGTTTGAGCGTTCATAAGGTAATTTTTTGTCAGTCCTTTCGGCAGCCATTCAGGCTCTTTATAGCTGTTTTTTTGCCAATTGGGTTTAAATTTGCCTTGGAGGCTGTCCCAAAGTTCCGAGCCGGGCAAAATATCCAGAATCATAAAATGCGCTCTTGTTAATTTAGAGTTTTTGGCAAAATCAATATTTTTTCGGATTGTTTTCTTTGTTTCGCCCGGTAAACCGAAAATAAAAAAACCCTGGCATTCAATTCCTACTTTGTGGGCAAGCTCAATGGCTTGTTTAATGGTTTCCACCGACTCCATTTTTTTTATTTTTTTAAGAATTTGTGAATTTGCCGATTCGATCCCAAAAGCAATAAAATAACAGCCTGACTTTTTCATCAGGCGCAGTAAATTTTCATCTACTCTGTCTGCTCTGATGCCATTCGGGCAGGCCCAACTGATTTTGAGGTTATTTTTCAGAATTAAGTTGCATATTTTTTCCACATGTTCCCGCTTCATTGTTAAATTATCATCCTCAAAATGAATTTCCCTCACACCAAAATTATTGACGAGATATTTAATCTCCCGGATCACATTTTCAGGACTTCTGAATCTTATTTGAGTGTCATAAAATCTTCGGCTGGCACAAAAAGTGCAACTGTAAGGACAACCTCTGCTTGTCATGATTATCCCAATAGGAAAATTTTTGGCAACGGCCCCATGTGGAGCTTTTGGATAAGTATTGGGATTTAATTGTTTCCAGTCAGGAAAGGGGAGATCATCCAATTTTTTTACTGCTTCTGATTTGATTATGGAATTCAATTTTGCCAAATCTTTCATGGAATAAACCCCCGGAATGCTTTTATTTTTAAAATCCTTTTTTATTAGTTTTGGAAATGAAATTTCTCCCTCTCCACACACTACAAAATCCGCTTTGGAATCCATTAGTGTTTCTCTTGGCAAGAAAGTCGGGTGGACTCCGCCGATGATGACCCTTAGCCCCTTTTCCTTAAGGGTTTTGGATAAGTTTATAACTTCTTTATAAAAAGAAGTAAGGCAGGTAATACCGACTGCGTCAGGCCGAAGGCGTAATATTTTTTCCACCAATTCCGGTTGCTCCAAACTTTCTTTAAGCGCATCAATAAGCTTAACTTTTATTCCATTTTGTTTTAAGGAGGATGCTAAATATCCAAGTCCCAATGGTGGAGTAATTATATGAGCAGTATATTTTGGGCGTACCAGTACGATTTTCATTTTAATTTAACGCATTATATTACATCCGCTTGACATTAGCTATAATATAGATTATTGTCTATATATTATGAAACTGAAAAGCGGTTGTGTGGGGTGTTTTGCTGGTTTATCGTGTGATGCCAGGGTCGGGATAATAAATCTTTTGCAAACGGAAGGTTCTTTGTCTGTTCTGGAAATTGCCAAGCATTTTAATTTAACACAGCCAACTATCACACATCACCTTAAATATTTACAGAAAGTAAAAATACTTTCCAGTAAAAAACAAGGTAGGAATATTTTTTATTTTTTACACCAGAAATGCAAAGATAATATTTGCAATATATTTAGCTAAAATTAATGAAAAAAATATATTTGGATTTTGCTGCGACTACACCAGTTGACCCGAAAGTTTTACAAGCAATGAAGCCATATTTTGCGCAAAAATTTGGTAATGCTTCAGAGCAACATTCTTTGGGGCAGGAAGCAAGGGAGGCAATAGAAACATCACGGAATAAAATAGCTAATTTTTTAGGCGCTTCAAATAATGAAATTATTTTTACCGGTTCTGCTACAGAATCTATTAATCTTTCACATAAAGGTTTACTCGAAGCACTTGCGTCATCCGGAATGAAAAAATTTCATATTATTACTTCCCAAGTTGAACATAAAGCTATGCTTGAAACATGCAAACATTTGGAGAAATTAGGTTGGGCAAATGTAACATATTTACCGGTTGATAAGTTTGGTATGGTTTCAGTTACGGATATAGAAAATGCCACAACGGAACATACAGTTCTTGTCTCTATTATGTATGTTAACAATGAGGTGGGAACGATCCAACCAATTAAAGAAATTGGCAATTTACTCATTAAACTGAACAAACGACGGACCGTGAACCATGAACCAAGAATCTTGTTTCATACCGATGCTACCCAGGCTATTCAATACTTAGACTGTAATGTAGATAGACTTGGGATTGATTTCTTATCTTTGACCGGACACAAAATATATGCTCCTAAAGGTGTCGGTGCATTATTTGTTAGGTCCGGCACTCCTCTTATCAGACAGATGGATGGGGGAGGACAGGAATTAAAACTCCGTTCGGGTACTGAAAATGTGCCATACATTGTGGGTTTGGGCAAGGCGGTTGAGGTAAGTGCAAAGTGCAAAGTGCAAAGGGTAAAGTCTATAAGATCTTTGCAAAAATTGCTAATCTCAAGGATACTCCAATTCCCTGGGGTTAAACTAACAGGTCATCCAATAAAGAGAGCTCCACATATTGTGTCCTTTGTAGTAAATAATGTGGAAGGTGAAGCACTTGTACTAATGTTATCGGCAGCAGGTATTATGGTATCAACTGGTTCGGCTTGTACGAGCAATAGTCTTGAACCTTCGCATGTTTTAACGGCCATGGGAGTCTCGGCTGAACTTTCCCATGGGTCAGTTAGGTTTTCCCTCGGGAAGCATACAACTGAAAAAGAAATCAACGATGCAGTTAGGATTTTTGAAGAAATAGTACAAAAACTTCGCCTGATGGCGCCACAAATTTAAACTATGGATAAATTATTTAACTCTCTTTACTCCAAAAAAGTAATGGATCATTTTTTAAAGCCCCGGAATATGGGAGTTATCAAAGACCCTTCCGGGCAGGCAATAGTCGGGAATCCCCGTTGCGGCGATGTGATGAAATTTTATATTAAAGTAGGAAAAGATATTAAAAAGGGCGAATATTTGAAGGATGTAAAATTCCAGACCTTAGGATGTGGTGCCGCTATTGCCACCTCCAGTATGATTACCGTGTTGGTAAAAGGTAAACCGTTGAAAGAAGCAGAGAAAGTAACCAAAAAAGCAATTGCAGAAGCTTTAGGGGGACTTCCTGCCATTAAAATGCATTGCTCTGTTTTGGCGGATGAAGGTTTAAAAAAAGCCATTGAGAACTACCGTAAAAAATCGTGACGAGAATATATCATCTCATCTTTGCGCTGATAATTATCCTTGCTGCTTTACTTCGTTTTATTGGTACAAACCCTGGATATCCTCCGACTCATACTGATGAAGGAATCACCCATTCACAGGGTATTGCCATGATTTTAGAAAGAACACTTGATCCAAAACATGGTTACGGCGTTCCTTATAATTATCCAATTATTGTACCTTTAGTTAACGCCTTTTTTTATCTCTTTTTCTTTATTCCTGTTTATTTAGTTGGGTATTTAATTTTACATTTTGGAGAATTATCACTTTTTTTAAAAAACAGCGGTTTATGGGCAGGCATTTTTGACCAGAATATTTTAGGGCCGGGGCGTATTAATGTAGTTTTTTGGGGAAGATATGTGACAGCTTTTTTTGGGGTTGGAGTTGTGGTGATATCATATTTTTTAGGGAAAAGGCTTTTTAAAAGTGCGGCAATTGGACTTTTGGCTTCTTTTTTTGTAGCCATTAATTACCGTCAGGTTTTAAACAGCCATATTGGATTACCGGATATTTATAACGCCTTTTTTTTACTGGTTGCATTGTATCAAATAGTGAGGCTTTGGGAAAAACAAACTTTAATGCGTTTTCTTTGGGCGGGATTTTTTATAGCCGTATTTTTTTCTACGAAATTCCAGTTTTTTGCCCTCCCTCCCTTAGGCCTGGTATTGATATTTATTGCGTTTAAAGAAAAAAAATGGAAAAAGCGTCTGGCCTTTTTCTTTCATACCCATATTTTATTGCTATTGTCAGTTACAGTTATAACTGCAGCTGTTTTAAGCATTTTTCATATTATCCACTGGCGTGAAACATTAGAACAGGTTGGATATTCGGCTTTAAAGTACCGTTATGGAAGAATGGAACTTGATTTTTATCCACTGTCTTACCTTTATCATGTCGGGGTAGGACCATTAATGTCATTGATGGTAATTGGAGGCGTTATACTGGGTCTTATTTTTCGTTTCTGCCGGATGTTGTTCTTGCTTTCAGTAATTATTCCATTCTTTTGGATGTTTGCCTATTTTACAGGCGGAGGGTTTTATACTCGGAATTTTGTGACAATTATCCCTTTACTTCTTATTTGCAGTAGTTTTGGTATATATCAATTATGGAAATTCATTAGGCAGTTTTCTCCTTTTTTGTCTCTTATTTTAATTTCATCAGTCCTCGCCTTAATTTCTTATGAATCATTAAAAAACTCTTTAGTTGTTCCGATTGAGTATTCTAAGCCCTGGAATTATAAATTACTGCAAAATTGGCTGGGGAAGAATTTACCATCTGGAGCTTCTGTTATAATTTTTCCCTCCACATCTCTTCCTGCGCGTAATCTTAATGTCATAGAGATTAAGTACCCCGGTGATTATTTTTTAGCAGAAATGCAGAATGAGGGTATCGAATGGGCAGTATTTAATTTGGAATGGGCCGGAAATTTTTATTATTGGTGGATGAGTCAAGATATTAATACTTCTTTAAAATTCTGGAATAAACCGGTTGGGTTACTTTCAAATACCTCCTCTGCCAAGTCCCTCTGGGAGTTGAAAGACTTTATTGCTTTTGAAATTTTAAACCCCAAACAGGCACCTGATTCAAATTTTTTCGTTGTCAAAATTCCCCCTAAAATTTCCCTTAAGTTTAGTAAGATAATTTATCAGGAAAATTTTGATATGCCTGCATGGTTTTCTATAAATGACGGCTTTGGCAGTTTAGAAAATTTTACTTGGGATAAAAACGTAGGATCCCATAAGGGAGGATCTCTAAAAATCGTTAAAAGTGGTCAAGGGGTTTATAGTCAGAGATTTGTTTCCCCAAAAATTCCAGTATTAGAAGGAAGTGCTTATAAAATCAGCAGCATGATGCGTTCTGGTATGGAATTGAGCTTCGATAAAAGAGAAGGTTTTATTGGAGCTAATTTTTTATCCTTTCAAAATGAAGTGATTAAAACCTCGTTATCAGAAAGAATATGGGGTAAGGATTCATGGATGCCAAGAGAGATTGTGACAGTTGCACCAAGGGGCGCAAAATACCTTGAGCTTTTTTTCCAAACAGGAACTTTTAATTCTAACATTTGGCTTGATGATGTAAAGGTTTGGGAATCGGAAGAAAAGGAGCAAGAGGTAGATAGCAGTAAACTACCTTATATAAAGTCGCAGCTTGATCTTAATGAGCATTTGTTTTTGGACAGTAACGCCGGAATGTGATTATTTCCGGCACACAATGACAATTTTCCATCCCAAGGCCTGGATTGGTTTTGGCAAAATCCCATCTATTTTGTCAAAGAGATTGTAACTACTATTTAAGACCTCTCCATATTCTACCCTTTCAAACCAATTGATCGGTACTTTTGAGCGAGTAAATTTTAAATATAAAAAGTCAAGAATAAATAGTATGAATGTTGAAATATCAATTCCAAGCCACTCAACTTTTTTAAAGGTTCGCTGTATTATTTTAATGTCATTTAAATTTAATCGTTTTTCACCTTTTGACCTAAGCCCGCAAGAAGCAAACTTATCATATATTTTTACAAGAGGGTTATAGGCAAATGGCTCACTAAATAAAGCCAGGCCTCCAGGTCTTAATACTCGGTGTGTCTCTTTTACTGCCTTGGCGATATTAATATGGTGCAAAATAGCCTTGCCCATAATTATGTCAAAATTATTATCGGGGTAGTCTAAATTTTCTGCGTCTGCAGTTTTAAAAATCAATTTTTTTGCATTATGTATTCTTGCCAGGGCAAAAGCCTTTTTAATCATGCCGGGAGAAATATCTATACCGGTAACTTTAGCCCCTTTTTTGGCAAAATAAATTGAAGTTGCCCCGACACCGCAACCGATATCTAAAATTTGTTTGCCTTTCATACTATTAGGAAGATGTTTTAAGAAGAATTTTCCCTCTCGAAGTTTAGAATTAAATGTAGCATTGATTTTGACTTTATTCAGATTCAATTCTTGAGCATATTTATTAAAATGTTGCGTTTCATTATTTTTAAACATATTATTCAATATATCAAGTCTAGCAAAATCGAACAACTTTTGGTATAACTTTCAGATGGTTATAAAAAATGGGAATTGGGGTTTCGACTATGATTTAGACAAGGCTCGTCTTCATGGTAATATATTCGAGCGGATTTTCCATGAAAATAGGCTCCATTTCTGGCTTTCTGCCGTAGATTACAGTGGTAAAAAAGTGCTTGATGTTGGTTGCAATACAGGAATTTTATTGATTCCACTCTTAGAGAAAGGAGTGGACATAAAGGGTGTTGATATTTCAAAAGAAGATGTTTCAAAGGCTCGGAAGAATTTGAATAAAAAGGACTTCTCTGAAAAAAAAGTTAAAGTAGCAGATGCAGAAAGATTACCATTTAAAGAAAAATCGTTTGATATTGTTTTATTATCAGATATATTAGAACATGTTAAAGACCCCCGGAAAGTGGCAAGTGAAGCCGTGAGGGTTGTTAAAAGGAAAGGGATAATTTTGGTGACGGTACCCAATGAATTACATCCGGTTGTGAAATACCCATGGGTAAGAAAAATATTAACTGGTAGAAAAGATGTCGAGGAGCATTTAGATGTACCATTTACTTTTGAAAAATTAATCAAACTATTTCCAAAAACTAAAATTATTAAAAAGGGATATATTGGGTTTTGGAGTGAAATTTTTGGAATGTTTCAAAAAACATGAACTTAATTAAAATCCTTAAATACAAACTGCGTGAGTTGCTACATGACAGAATAAGTATTCTTCTTTGTGCGGTGTTTACGGTGGGCATATTGATCAGAATTTTAGGAGTTTATCCCGGTTATAGTCCGTATCACCCCGACGAAGGCAAAGCAGGCTATGTATCGGCATGGAATATGTTTATTAATCGAACCCTAGATTTAGCATATTACAATTACCCAGCTCTAATTCCCGAAGTACAGTTTGTTTTTTTAATAATAATTTTTATCCCAATTATTTGGATTAAGTTTATCATAACTGAACCGAATTTATTTATGTCACATTTAAATTCCCTCCCTGATATTTTTCAGAATTATATTGTTCCCAAAAGTAATCTGGATTTGATGTATTTCAGCAGATATTTAATGGCATTATTTGGAATAGGGACTTTATTCTTGACATATTTTACTGCCAAATATCTTTTTTCGTCACGAATTGTTGCGTTACTTGCTACACTGGTTTTAGCTTTAAACCTGCGTTCAGTTACAAGCAGCCAACTCGATTTGCCGGACGGCTACAGTAGCTTCTTCCTAATCCTTGCTTTTTATGTAGTGGTCAAGATGTCAAAGAATTCAACACTTAAGGCTTATATATTAAGTGGTATTAGCATAGGTATGGCCATATCAACTAAATTGCAAATGTTTAGCATTATCCCATTTCTTTTATTGCATTTTTTCCATGCTCTCGAAAATAAAAAAATTAAACAGAAGATTTTATCGATCGTTTCTTTAAATTTTTTTTGGGGAATAGTGTTCTTATTTCTAACTATAGTAATTGTAAATATCAATCCATTAATGCACTTTCAAAAATTTTATGAGGTAATGTCTCATCAAGCACGTCTTTACGGTTTTGGTTTTAATAAATTGGGGCTCTCTGGGTTATCCTATATGTATTATGTTGTTTTAACACCCCCAATAACTTTTTTAGCTATGTTCGGGACAGCTTCAGGGCTACTAGTATCAAAACATAAATTATCGGTAATTTTATTATTGAGTGTTGTTATTCCGTATTTATATTATTTTTTATATCTGACGCGAGGTTGGTATTATCCCCGTAATTTTGTTAGTGTTACTCCTTTTTTTGCTATTCTTGCCGCTGTTGGTTTGTTTTATGTTTTTTATTTACTGCAAAAGATTGCGAAAAATAAACTTGCCGGAAAATGTCTATTTATATTTTTTTTATCTGCAGTATTGTTTGAATCAACAAAAAATTCTCTTATTCATACTATAAATTATATGAAGCCATGGAATGTAAGTATTATGCGTAATTGTCTGGCTGATAAAATAGTAGAGGGTAAAACAGTTGCAGCGCATCCAACTGATAAATATATTTTATTTTCCCTTCCGTCGACAGATGTTAAAAAAAAATTAAGCTTTGCTCCGCTTAATATACTGACAGCACCTAATTTTAATTTAGCCGAATTGCAATCGGAGAAAATAGATTATGCTCTAATCGGGTTAGATGTGGTACAAGATAGCAATTCAAATTGGTGGATGGTGAAACCTGATTTTTGGAGTAAGCCGACGAAAATATCAATGAATGTTTTTATAAGTTTAGCTGCCAGGGAATTTTTTCAGAATACAGTTTGTTCGGCTGTTAAACCATGGCAGGCCGTCGAAAATAATTATGCCTTTGTTAAAATTCCTCCGGTTATTGATTTTCAAGGAAAAAAGATTGATAGTTTTAATTTCGATGATGAGATAAAGTTTGTTGAATGGAAAAAAATTGACGGATTCGGAGGCAAGGGAAGTAATTTAATATGGAGCGATGAAGGTAATGGTAGCGATGGTGCGCTTGAAATTAAGGCTGTTCATCCGACTTTCCCCGTTGTCAGGTGGGTTTCTCCGCCTTTTTTGGTTAGCCCAGGGTTTACATACAAGGCAGAATCCTGGGTTAAATCTGAAGTTAAATTGAGCGACAAACAGAAGGATGGCTTTTTAAGGATGGATTTTTATGAAAAAGAGCCTGGTATTTGGGATGAGAACACTGAAAGTCTGAATGTGTCGCTCTCATCGCGATACTTCGGATCTGGATGGCAAAAAAAAGATGTGGTTGCAGTTGCACCAAGGGGTGCAAGAATAGCTACCATAAGTTTTCAGGTATCGGATCCAAAAATGACAACTTTTTGGTTTGACGATCTGATAATTTTTGAAGATAGAAAAATACCTTCAAGATTAGTTGTCGGTCAAATGGATGATTATGTACTTGAAATCGATGATGATGTTTTTGTCCCAAATATTGGATCAGGATATTGATATGATCTAAGCTTGCTGTATGATATCCCTATCAAAATGAAGACTCTTGCAAGTATAAATGTAAAAAAACTGCGTGTTTGTTTGGCGGTTTTGGCAGTTGTTGCTTTGATATTTATTGCCTATGGTCAAACTTTAGGTTTCTATTTTTATCAGGATGATTCTGCACTAATGTTTAAGTTACAAAATCCCGCGGGTCCTGCAGGAAGTTACGGGGAAGGAATTATTGGTGGAGGAGCATACAAATATCTGGTTACACCTTTCGTGCTATTTTTCCCATTGTTTGGGTTAAACCCATTTTGGTATTTTTTGGTAGGATTTATAGCTTACGGTATATCGGCTAGTGTTTTTTTTCTTTTTGCTTCCGAGTTGTTTAAAAGCCGAAAAGCGGGTTTTATAGCAGCACTTATTTATGGGGCAGGCTATATTGGATCGGAGACAATGTTTCGGATCAGTAATTCATGGCAAACTAACTTTGGTTTGATTTTTGCGCTTCTCTCATTCTGGTCTTATACAAAATTTATGAGGAAGAATAAAATCCGCTTTTACCTATTTGCGTTATTATTTTTTTATATAGCGGTTGAATTTGTTTATGTCCGTTCACATAGCTTAATAGCTGTTGTTTTAGCTCTTGATTTATTTTTAACAATGATTCCCGTGCGTATTTCTAAGATACCGGGAATATTATTACGCCAGGCGCCATTTTGGATAATTTTTTACAACTGGTATATCAAAAGTAACTCTTTTGGAGATGCTGGTTTAAAAAACCTTATGGAAAATATTTTTGGCGGTCGCATCGAAGAAATATCAACCCGCTTTTTTGCAACAATAGGTAATATTTTTATGCCAAGTAAATTACAAGAGAAAATTTTTGTCCATAATATATTAAGGGATAATCTTTTGTTGGATCAAGTATTAATTGATCAGTTAGTACTTCTTTTAATAGTTATTTTAATTTCTCATTTCTTGATGACTTTATTTTCTGCTGGTAGAAGGTTGAAAATAACAAGTATTTCGGTATTTACTAGCATCTTCTTTTTAAATTGTTATTTTATAACGAAAAATTTTTTTTGGTATAGAATAGGTTTGGATATTAGCGCTGGAGCATTGGGGATGTATATTCCTGTGCTGGCTGGATTTTTAGCCTTAGTTTTATGGAAAAAAATGAAAGAATTATCAATAGCCTTAATTTTAGGTATTATCGTAGTTATATCACAGTTCTTAGGCTATTTTATTCAGTACCAAGATGCTATTTTTGCCACAACTCATAGGTATTTATCTTATAGTTTTATTGGTTATTGTATTATTATAGGTGGAATAACATTTGCGATATTTGAAAAAGTAGTTAAAAGTAATAATTTTGGGAAGTTTACCTATTTATTAGCGGTTACACCGTTATTTTTATTTATCGGAGTTAATTTATTTTTGGGAGTTATATATCAAAATAAAATTATAAAAAATATAAGCCGCCCAACTGAGGCCTTTTATAAGAATTTGAAAAATTATGTGCCCAATGTTCAAAAGGGTGACATTTTCTTTTTTGATGTAATTGATAAAAGATATTATCAACAACAATTTATAGATTTCTTTTCTGTTGGGTCTATGCCTGAATCCACAGCTCTTGCAATCTACTATGGAGTTGACCGTTATGATATTGCCTTGACTGAAAATTTTAATGAATTGCTTTATAAAATTTCAACTAAACAAATTGGCATTAATAATATCCACAGTTTTTATTTTGGTGAAAATGGTTTGGAAGACACAACTAATGAAGTTAGGAACTCGCTTACAAGGGGTTCAGAATCTCAAGCGTTATCATTAAAACATGAATCGCCATCTCTTATATCTATTTTAAGGGATAACATTAAAATCTCCTCGGTATCTCCATTATTACTAAATTTAAAAGCTAAAATTATGCCTGATATATCAAATATCACATATCCCTATTCTCCAAGTGGCAAGAAGTTCAGCACAAAAACCGTAGGAGAAAAAGAGGAAATTATTGCCTATCTTTTATCTAGAAAGGAATATTACAGCAATGTTAAAGTATCCAGTCTATCACAGTGGAAGTATCAGGAAACGGAAAACGCAGTGGATAATAATATTAATACCAGTTGGCGTGGTCATAGAATTTTTTGGCATGAACACCAGAAAGAGCAAATTACTCTTGATTTAGGCAGGATTAAAAGAGTAGGGAAACTTATCTGGACTAACTGGAATAATACCTTAACACCCACATCATATGTAATAAGTGTTTCTAAAGATAAAAATAAATGGGAGGATGTAAAAAAAGTTGTTCATGGTCCAGAAAGGAAAAGTGGAGAAATAGTAACAGATGCATTTGATGAGATTGAGGGACGGTATGTCAGGATGGATATTACTGAAACCTTAGTAAATGATGCGCCTGCACTAACTGAATTAGAGGTGGTAGAGTCTGCTTACAATGATATTGATCTTGCAGATGCCTTTTCTTTTCTGGATTCACCATTTGATTTTATTGCCAATGAAGAGGAGTTAAATTTAATCTTGAAAAATATTGCACCTCTTTTAAATATTGAGATCAACTGGAATACTAATAAAGGTAAGAATTTAAAAAAGATTACCGTAGGTAATCTTGATCGTGAAAATATATATGAATTACCGTTGGACACTGGTGGAACGGTTGTTCAAGACCTTAAAATAAGTGTGCCAGGAGCGCCAGTTAAGATAGAAATCCAATCCATAAGTCTTCGGAATTTGGATTTTAATGAAATCAGCGATAGGGGGCTAATTAAGAAATTTGTAGAGAATTGATGAAGAAATTTATTCCAATATTACTTGCAACTGTCTTTTTTTTCTCCGCACTTTTTACCCTTCCTCATTATGGAATTTCCTGGGACGAAACTTTGCATTTTTATAGAGGACAGGCCTACCTGCGCTATTTTTTAACTGGAGAAACAACATATGATGATTTGCCTAAAGTGGATCTACAGGGTACTAATGGTGATCCAAACAAAATTGCCATTCCAAGGCGAAGTTTTTATCAGAGTGATCTATATAACGGCGAATATATGTTAAAGAATGATAGCGGGCATCCCCCTTTAAATGATGAATTGGCAGCCCTGTCAAATTTTATTTTCTTTCAAAAATTAGGGGTTTTAGGAGATATTGAGGCGCACCATCTGTTTAATATTCTGGCTTCATCACTCTTTGTTTTTGTTGTGGTTTCTTTTGCCTTGGAGACAATGGGTGTTTTTGCAAGCTTCGTATCATTTTTGGCACTTGTAACCTATCCTCTTTTTTGGTCCGAATCTCACTTTAATATTAAGGATCCTCCGGAAGCAGCTTTTTTTACAGGATGCATCTGGGCTTTCTGGAAGGCTTTGCAAAAAGGGAGTATCCGCTGGCTTTTGATTTCATCGGTATTTTTTTCCTTAGCTTTAGGAACCAAATTTAATATATTATTCCTACCGGCGATAATTATTCCCTATCTTTTGTTGAGATACAGGAAGAAGCTTTTATTACCCCTAAACTTACATAAAATTTTTCCGAAAAAAATGATATTGGGGTTTTTGGGGGGGATGGTTATTGTAGGATTAATATTTTTAGGTTCATGGCCTTATCTTTGGCAGAATGTTTGGAATTTACAAAGTATTTTTGGATATTACCGGGAAATTGGTACAAATTTCCATTACCAGCCCGATAATTTTTATTTTCATAATTTTAATATGTTTCCGGTTCTTTGGATTATATTTACTACCCCACCCTTAATACTTATTTTATTCTTTTTCGGCTTATTGTCCCTTTTTGCCTTAAAAGGGGAGAAAAAACAACTGACATTATTATGGCTTTTGTGGCTTGTGGTGCCCCTTTTAAGGGTTACGCTACCCGGGACCGTTATTTATGGTGGTGTCAGACAAATAATGGAATTTTTGCCGGCAATGGCCTTGCTTTCGGGTCTTGGTGCATGGCAAATTACACAAATTAATAAGGGATTAGTTGTTAAAATTGTATTAATGATCATTTTTATTTGGCCTTTATGGATTTTGATAAAACTTCATCCTTATGAAAATGTTTATTTTAATTCATTAATAGGAGGTTTACCTGGTGCTTATGAAAAAAATTTCCCTTCTTGGGGAAATAGTTTTGGCAATGCTTACTTTCAGGGGATAAAATGGGTAAACGAGAATGTAGAAAATAATAGTAGATTATCCTTAATTCAGGGTACGGCCGCTAACGCGCCGGTGATTTTTTTAAGGAAAGATATTGACTTCAAATCTGGGAATTTGAGCGGGATAGTGCGTGAAGGAGAGTATCTTATGGATTTAACTTTTAATGACTCAACTCGCGACTTTAACTATGCTTGGGAGTATGTGGAGAACTTTTTATATCCGGTTTATGAACTAAAAGTTGACGGTGTCCCAATACTAAAAGTTTGGAAAAATGACATTGAGCACACCAGAGAAATGTCGAAAAAAAACGAAGTGGAATTACCAAATCCTTTGATAGATAAGACATCGGATAACCAAATTATGCTGGATTTTGGTAAAATTGTTCCGATCAGCAGGCTATATTTATTTTTTAATCCTTTGTCGGGATGTTTAACACCAAAGGCAGCTTTTGTTAAAATCTCACAAGATGGATCAAGCTGGACTCGAGAAAAAGATCCAATTCCATTTCGACAAATCAAACAAAAAGAAAATATAAGTGCGAATGAAATAGAGTATTTTATTGCCGGAAAAGAGGCAAGGTATGCAAGCTTTGTGTTTGAAAATACAAATGCTTGTCCTCTAAACTATACTTCTGCCAAGGCATTAATTTTTAAGTGAAGTGATATATAATATACCAATGAAAGTTCTTTTAATTAATCCCGGTCAATTTACTCCAGCTAATATAAATTACCCGTTGAACGCCTTCCAACCTTTAGGTTTAGGGTATATTGCAGGACATCTATTGGATAACAATATAAATGTCAAAATTTTTGATATTTTGGCAGAAGGAAATGACCATGAGGAATTTGTGGACGAGGGATCAAATCGCTATGTAGGATTGAATAAAACTGAAATAAAAAAAAGAATTAAAAGAATTACTCCAGACATTGTAGGTATAACGATGCCTTTTACTGCACAATCTAAAGCTGGTCATGAAATAGCAATGGTTGTTAAAGAAGTTAACCCAGATATAAAAGTAGTTGTTGGCGGAGCTTATCCCACTGCGTACGCAGAAACAATATTGGATGATAACAATATCGATTTTGCAGTTTTAGGGGAAGGAGAATTAACTATGTTGGAGTTGACTAAAGCTATTAAGAGAAAGAGTAATAAATACAGTAAAATTCATGGGCTAATTTTTAAAAAAAAAGGAAAAACAATTGTAAATACAACAAGATTACCTTTAACTGATTTGGATAGATATCGTGTTGCGTGGGAGCTGTTTCCCATGGATAAATATTTTGAAGCTGCCAGAAATGTAAGGTCTTCCCGCAGTATTTCTACATTTGGCAGAAGATGGGCGACTATTTTTACCAGCAGAGGCTGTCCATTTACCTGTGCTTTTTGTGCAGGCCATTTAGTTATGGGAAGGATTTTTAGGCCAAGAAGTGTGGATAATGTTATTGCTGAAATGGATTATTTGATCAAAAAATATAAAATTCAACATTTCGATATTGAAGATGATAATTTTACCCTAAATAAAGAAAGGGCAAAAAAGATATGCGATAAAATAATCGAGAAAGGATGGGAAATTGAATGGAGTACTCCCAATGGAATACGGGCTGATACAGTTGATGAGGAGTTGGTTAGGAAGATGAAGCAATCAGGGTGCACAAGAACAATTGTTGCTCCTGAATCCGGTAGCCAATGGGTGGTAGATAACTTGATGCATAAGAAGCTGAATTTAAAAAAAGTAAAACAAGTTGTCAATTGGTGCCGGAAGTATAGGCTCCCGGTAGATGCCTTTTTTTTGATTGGTATGCCTGGGGAAAAGAAAAATCAGGTGGAGAAAACAATAAAATATGCCCGTGAGTTAAAAAAACTTGGAGTAAATGATTGTGGTTTCGGTGTTTTGGTTCCACATCGCGGGACTGAAGCTTATCAAATTGCGGTTAACAATGGTTGGTTGACAAATAAAGAAACCGGTAATTTTGTAAAAGGCTTAAGTACTGGTGAACCAATAATTGAAACGCCTTTCCTCTCAAGAACAGAGGTAAAAAAACTTTTCAAAAAAGCGATAAGAGTAAACCAGACTATCCCCTTTGCAAAAGTTAAACTCGCTGTTTCTATTTTATTCCATTCACCAAAAAGATTTTTTAAGTTGAGTCTCTCGTATTTTCTTAAACAATTAGGGCTATCAGATGGTTTATTAGGGACATAATGTTTTTAGAATATCAGCCTCAGTCTAGTTTGGACTTGAAGTAAAAGTCCCAGACCCCTTTTATAAATCCTACTCCATGAAATGTATGCTGAAGGAAGATTAGTAGTGGAACTATAAAAAAGTATGCCAGATTGTGGTAGGTTCTGTAGGCAGAAAGCCCAGCGCTAACAAGTAGTGTAGTGTAGAATAATATTAGGATTGCAAAGGTTATAAGGAAAATTGGTGAAACAAATGATAATAAAAGAAGTAGAAAACCAACTACCACAATAATTGCTGGAAGATAATATATGTATTCTTTATATTCTGGATAGCGTCGGATAATTTCCACCCTTGCCTTTCCTCTTTTAAAGATATAAGGGATAAACCTTCTGATGCTGTTTCTCGGTCTATGCCAGACAAAGGCTGTGGGGACATAAATTAATTTATATCCAGCTTTTTCTATTCTATGATTATAATCCGTGTCTTCTCCAGGTGCCAAGGTTTCATCAAAAAAACCTATTTGCTTAACAAGTTTACGCTTAAATGCCATATTACATCCAGGAGGGTAGAACTTACCAAGTTTTACTTTTAAAAATCTCCCATGAATTCCTCCTGAACCAATAAAACTAGAAAAAGCGAAATCAACACTTTTAGCCAGCACATGTTCATCTTTAATAGCTCGATCAGGTCCTCCAACAGAGCCTACAGAATCATTCTCTAATGGCTTAATTAATTTTTTAAGCCATGTTTTTTCAAATAAACAATCATCATCTGTTGAAATAATTACTTCTCCCTTGGACTTTTTGATTGCTGTATTTTTAGCGTGAGAAATCCCTTTTCTCTTTTCATTGTAAGACCTGAATTCATAGTTTAATCTGTTTTTAATTCTCTTAAGAAGTTCTTTTGTTCCATCCGATGAACCGTCGTTAACTACTACTACTTTAAGTAGATCTCTTGGGTAATCAACTTTATTTAATGACAAAAGAGCTTCTTCTAAAACATATTTGCGGTTTAAGGTAGGAATTATGATAGTAGCTGAAGGGAATATACTCATTTTATTAAAAGAAGTTTAAATTCATAGACACCTGCTTTTATCTTGTTCCAAAGTTCGTTTGGTGATTTAACTTTGGAGATATTTCTAAGGATATATTTAGGCGAAAAGTAATGTTTAAAAATAAATCCCTTTACTGCTTTGACTAAATCCTTATCAGTTAAATGTGGATATGAGATTAAACTTTGGGCAGCAGGGTCAATCGGTATATATTCATCTACTGTCATCCATCCTTTTTCCTTAGCAAGTTTGGCATAATCCGTACCAGGGAAAGGGGCGATAATGTTTAGATGAATTATATCAACATTTAATTTTTCAACTTCGTTTATTGTATTGGCAATTGTTTCTTTTGTTTCCAACGGGCAGCTTCCCAAAATTATATTAATTTCCGGTTTTATACCTGCTTTTTTGCACCATTTTATTGCTTTGGCAATAGTTTCTACCTTTAAATCCTTTCTAATGTAGTTAAGTATTGATTGGTTAAAAGATTCTACTCCAAAAGCAATATGTCTTACTCCTGCGTCAAACATCATTTTAACTAGAGGATAGTCAGTTATCCTATCACAACGGGCCAGAATCGAAATTTCCATGTTTAATTTTTTGACTCCTTTAAAGATTTCTTCTGTTCTTCTTCTATCCCAAAGAAACTGATCATCAACTATTGAAACAGAGCGGAAACCCTGTTTATGTATTTGCTCAAATTCTTTAATGACACTTCTTGAGGATCTAACTCTTACTGGAGGTTTAACCTTATGGACATTTTTCCATTCCAACTCTCTGGCAAAACTAAAGGAGTTTGGGAAGCAGAATAGACAGTTGTATGCACAGCCCCTGGACGTATACATGGTTGTAGAGGGAAATTTAGAAAAACGGGCATTTGAGTACTCCAATGGTTTTTTAAGAATCATTCGGTCGGGAAGAGGTAACTTATCAAGATCTTCGATATATTTTCTTGGAGTATTGTGAATAACTTTCCCTCTGCTTACCCAACTGATTCCCTTTACTTTTTTAAAAACAGGTTTATTTTTTTCTAATTCTTTTAATAAATCAACAATTGTTTCTTCAGGTTCACCACGGATTAAAATATGATTTTGCGAAATCAGATATTTATCCGAAAAGAAAACAGGATCATTACCTAAAAAGATCATCCATTTTTTACCAAGCTTTTTTTTGATTTGGTCTGCAGCCCAAAGATCAATTTCCCTACTTAAGAAAACTGAATAAAATATAAAAACATCCCCTCCTCTTTCCAGAGCATCGTTTAAAGTTATTTTTTCAATTGCACAATCTGACATCTCAACTTCATAACCCATTTTTTTTATTACTGCGGTAAGACCTAGTGTAAAAATATTGTGTTGTGGAAAATAACCATAGTGGCATCCAAATATTTTATCTAAAACTTCTCGCTTGCCTTTTTCTGTGTTAGAAGGGATAATAAAATGAACTTTCATACTGCCTTTAAAGGTTAGAGATATAATAGCATTATGCTTAAAAAAGTGCTACCTAGTATTTCCGCAATTATTCCGGTTTTTAATGAAGAGGACAATTTAAAAAGACTCTTTAATTCTTTAAAAAGTCAAACATATCCTAGAAATAAAATTGAATATATCGTGGTAAACGATGGATCAAATGATAATAGTGAAAAGTTAGCCCGAAAATTTGGAGCGCGGATTCTAAATGTTAAAACGCATGATATTGAACTTAATAAAGGGATTGGAATGCATGCAGCAAAAAATGATTTAGTTTACTGGTTTGATGCTGATATGGAAGTCTGCTGTAATAATTTTTTTGAATTACTTGCAAACCCTCTTTTGGAAGATAAAAAAATTATAGGAAGTTTTACTAAAGAGTTTTCTATAGAGACAAAACCTCGAGTTAAGAGTTCTCTTTTGCGGTTTATTGCACACCATCCCTTAATGCAGGATCCTCTCTACGCTTTTTTTTCGCCTTCAATAGCAAGTACGGTCATTGAAAAAAGGGAAAAATATTTCCTTTGCAATTTTACCCCTGGGAAAATACCTGCAATGGGGAGGATTTTATACCGCCGGAAGGAACTTTTAAAAACAGTAGTTGGGAAAGATAAGTCATTTATAGATTTAGAGAGTATAGAGATAGTTGCGAGGGCTGGACATCAACTCTTTGCCTATGTCCCCCTAGCAAAAATAAGGCATTATCATGCTGAAAATCTAAAATTGTTGATTATAAAAAGACTAAGAAATTTGGAAAGGGATTATCTTCCAAATTTGAACCATAAATATTATTTGTGGTTTGATCCAAAAAAGAGAAAGGATCTCTTAAAGATTTTCTTTTGGGTTGCATATGCAAACTTGTTTATTCCTGAATTAATCAGAGGAGTGTTACGTACAATCAAACATAGAGACCCTGCCTTTTTATGGCACCCTATTGTTGCAATGACTACAACTGATGCAATAGTCTGGGGTTTTGTGTCTAGACCTCAAGGGAGGGGTTTTGTTGTAAAGCTTATAAAAAATCTCCTGTCAAAAATTTAACATTTTGACTTATTTAAGATATGAAGAAATTTGATGTTGCTTTACTTTTTATAATCTTAATTTTTACATTTGTAGCTTATTTCCCAATTACGGGAGGATTTTTCCAGCATGATGAATGGCGGGCTTTTGGGTTCTTCCTTACTTCAGATAAGAGTCTAATCTCTGTTTTTAAACCTGCAATTTCCCACTACACACCTTTTACAGATTTACTCCTTCATCTTTATCTATCCGTATATGAACTTAATTTTTTTTGGTATGCGCTATCAAGCATTTTTGCACATCTTATCGTTGTCTTTCTTTCCTGTATATTATTTTCAAAACTCTTTAAAAGTTATTTTTTGGGTCTATTAGCAGGTTTATTTTTTTCTGTAGAGGCATCGGGATATCAGGCAACATCCTGGATCGCGGCGGATATAAATACGCATGGATCAACAATCTTCGGGCTCCTTGCTCTCATTTTTTTTATAAATTCTAAATTTAATAAAATTTGGTTAGCTATTACTAGTTTTCTCATCTCTCTTTTATTTAAAGAAATAACAGTTGCTTTTATTTTACTCTTATTCCTTTTGATTTATATATATGACAAACAAAAACTTAAAAAAAATTGGTCAAACTATGTAAAGATAGCCCTCGCGGGCTTCTTTTATTTTCTTTTCCGTTTTTTAATGATATTTTTTGGAAAGTCAAACATTGAGGACCGCGTTGTTCTTGAAACACAATCTTTTGCTGATATCATAAACAATTTATTATCTTTTCCTGCAAAGATATTTTCTCAATCACTTATTCCCACTATTGATCTGTTGAGGATAGCAAAGATAATTACAAAATTGCTTCCACTATCTTCAACTGGTTTGTATGGCACTACCTCCTTTGATGTCTTTGTAGAAAATGTTACCCTGCAGGTAGTTGACTGGACTATCTTTGCTGCAGGAATAATTCTTCTAATTTTATTAGTTAAGAAATCAAAAGATAGAATGGTGGTAAAAGCGTTAATTTTCGGTTTTTTATTTGTTGTCTTAAATAGTTTTATATATGTTTTATCTCCAGGTAGATCTGGAAGTATACCAATTGTGGATTCACGCAATATTTATCTACCTTCTTTGGGTAGCGCGGTTTTTTTAGTTTCGGCTGCACATTTGATTTCAAATGGAAGAAAGTTATTAATATCGCTTATTGTCCTACCCTTTTTAGTGATAAACTTTATTGGGTTAAAGTCAGAGCTTGGTATTTCAACTGCCCAGGGTGCAGAGAGAAAGGAGATTTTATCTAAAATAAAAATAGATTACCCAAACTTGCCACAAAAAGCAGTTTTCTTTATGATTAGCGATACTCCATTTTATGGGCTTCCAGTGTCCGAGAAGATTTTTCCATTTGAGACGAATCTAGGGAGAACTTTAATGGTTTGGTATTTGCCATCAGAGCTTTCGCTAAAGCCATTAGTTGAGGAATCTGAATACCTGTATAGACTGACAGAGGAAGGATATCTCGAGAAAGGGGAGAGGGGGTTTGGTTATTTCCGGAACATGGAGCGTCTGAAAGAAGCAGTAAAAAAAAATAACTTGTCCTCCTCATCAGTCATTAGTTATATCTATCTGGCTGGATCAAAAACTCTCATAGATAATACAAAGCAGGCAAGAGAGGAATTGGAGGTATCAACACATAATGGTCAAAAATAGTTGGAAAAACTTTCAAAGGATTCAAAAAGATGCACCTTTTCTAATTATTCTTTTTACTATTTTGGGAGGTGCTATCCTTGCATATTTAGGGCTTTGGAATTCATACTTTGAGCAGGATGAATGGCATAGTTTTGGAAATTATAACTTTCTTTTGTCTTTAAAGGGAATGGAGTTTTTAGGAAATATGCTCATCAGCGATTTCCCTTTTCACTTTGCCCCCCTATCCTTAATTTTTAAAATGAGTTTGTATCGGCTATTTGTATTAAACGCAGCTTCATATTTTATGGTGAGTGTTTTTATCCACTTTTTAGTATCAGTTTCTGTTTATTTGCTAATTTTTATGTTAACAAAGAAAAAATTTCCAGCGTTTCTAGGATCGATCTTTTTTGCAGTCAATAGTAGCCATTACCAAGCAGTTACTTGGATTGGCACTTTTGAAGGGGTAGAATTTTCAGTATTATTTGGCTCAATGTCGCTTGTTTCGTATCTTTTATATATTGAAAAAAAAAGATTCAAGTTTTTATTATTAACTTTTAGTTTATTGCTTATAAGTCTACTCTTTAAAGAGACTGCATTAACATTTTTGTTAACTTTGGGATTAATTATACTTTTTAGCCAGAAAGTTAGATTAAAGATTATTGGTGCAGTATCAATAGTATTAGTACTAACCCTCTATTCGCTATTTCGGTTTGCGTATCTTTTATTTAATGTAAGAGTTGCCCAGGTTTCGGGCATCCAATCCGGGGATGATCGTGTTTTAATCCTTGGGTATAATTTCCTCACATCCATCTTTAAAATCTTTCCCCAGATTTTTTTCCCAAATGAAGTCTTGGTATATATATCTAATATGACAACTTCTCCCTTTAATATATACCAATACTTGGCGCGGGGGCCATGGACAATTGAAAATGGTTTTAGGTATGATCTTTTAACAATTCCCTTAGGGTTTCTGTTTGTAGCCTTAATATGGCGGGTTAGCCGAAAGATTGAGGTGAAACAATTGCTTTTTTGGGGCGTAGGAATTATTTCATTTACAATTTTACCACTTCTTGTACTCAATAGATATTTGACCTATGTGGATTCGAGATACCTTTATCCGGCTACAGTGGGTTTGAGTTTAATCGTGGGGTCATTAGTAATATGGATAGTCTCTACTAAAAAAATGGTAATTAAAATTTTAGGACTTCTTGCTTTATCAGTCGCGCTATCTTTCCATATATTTTCATTGAGGAAAACAGTAGATAAGCTGGTTGAAATTGGACAAATAAGGAAATCAATTATCAGTCAAATAGTGAATTCATATCCACAATTACAACAAAAAACAATTTTTTATACTAATAGTGACTCTTCGTTTTATGGCTCGTCAGAAGATGAAAGAATAATGCCTTTTCAATCAGGGTTCGGACAACTACTTCTTATTATTTACAATCCAACTGAATATTTCACAGTGGATTTTTTTAAAAATGAGTTTCTTTGGAATCTAACCGATCAGGGTTATAAAGAGTTTGCGGGACGTGGATTTGGATATTTTCGTGATTTTAATTTGATGAGTATGACTATTAGGCAGAATTATATTTCTTCCGATTCTGTAATTGCTTTTTCTTATGATGGTGAGAAAGGGATGTTTACGGACACCACATTGCAAATTCGAGGTCGACTGGTTAGTTTTCTGGCAGAAAAAGAGGTGATGCCAAAAGTTGGCTGGAATATCGAAACTTCAAGCAATAATCACGATTCTTTTCTGATGCTGGATAATTCACAGACCACTTTTTGGGATTCGAAACTGCCAATTGAAAATCCCCAGGATTTTACCATAGATATGGGAAATATCTACGAACTTGCACGAATTGAGATAAATTCCGTGGGGAATAAAGACCAAAATAGGAATGGCTATCAGGTTTTACTCTCCAAGGATGGGAAAATATGGGAGGAAGTCTTCTATGAGAAGCTTTTTCCCCCAAAAAACGGCCGCACAGATTTATATTTTAGCCCTTACAAGAGCCGTTTTGTTAATATCACACAAATTGGTGACCACGAATATGCACCTTGGGTCATAAATGAAATTAATATCTATAAAACAAAATGAATATATTACAATTTGGCAAGAAACTGTTTCCATATATACTCCTTTCAGGTGTTGTATTTTTGTCTTACCATCAACTACTCCAGATGTATTTCTGGCGGGATGATTACGCTGCCTTGTATTTTGCGCAACACCCGGATTTACTACAAAAGGGATTGTTTGCCTATCCTTATCAAATTACCCAATTGTTGGACTTATTGGCATGGCGGATGTTTGGAATGAGAACTGAAATTTATTTTATGGCAGTGATAATTCTATATGCCTTTGCTGCGGGACTTCTATTTAAATTTCTCTCTAATTTATTCAAAGATTCAAAAATAGCCCTTTTCTCAACACTTATTTTTGCAGTAGGGTATATTGGCCAGGATGATATGAAAATGACTCTGGATTGTTTTAGCGCTATAATGTCGTTAATTGTACTGCTTATTACTTTATTATTTTTTTTAAAATATCTCAACAATCATAGGAAAATTTATTATCTATTTACTCTAATATTCTTTTTCCTAACATTGGAGATTGCACCCCATAGAGTTGCTGGGTCAATAATTTTTTTGATTAGTTTGGATTTGGTAATTTCATGGAGAAAATGGAATTGGGGGTTGATTATTAGATGTTTTTCCTTTATATCCATTTTTTTAGTCCAGTATTTTATTCACCCGTCATCGTGGGTTTTAGGTTACAAAATCCCCCCCGGGGGCAATTATTTGGGATTACTCATAAATTTTTTCCCTTTATATTTATTAAACCCTTTAGGAACATTTTGGAACATGATTTTCCCGTCCGATTTTCAGGAATTATTCTATCGAAAACTTGGTTTACCGGGAAGTGAGTTCAATTTATTAAGGTTTTACCTTTCGGGCTTGCCTGCTTTAATCGTCAGTTTGGTTTCACTTCTTATTTTAAAGCTTTTGAGACCAAAAATTTATAATTTTGCGTTATTTGGAAAAATATTAATTATGTTTTTGCTTTTATCAGTATTTTTGGCGATCCTTCTTTTTCGGATTAATATTTATAAATATGATTTGGCATCAATTTTTAATGGAGGGATCTTTTTATCTTTTTTGCTATTATGGATCTTTATGAATATGTCCAAGTACAAACTTTTATCAATTTTCAGTTTGGTAGCAATTTTTGGCATCAACTCAATTTTTTTTATTTCGATACCAGAAAGGGTTTTAGTAAGTTATAATCGCTATCTTCTTTTACCCTCCTTTGTCCCCGCCCTATTGCCAATCATTTTTGTATCCCAGGAATATTTCCAGGGGACTTATGCGAAAAGAATAATAGCCAAATTTTTATTTATTGGTTTTATAGCAATAATTATTTCATTACGCCTAACAGCTTCCTTTTTGAGCCAGCAGACTTTTGTTAATGATTATAGCAGGCATTCCAAAAAAATTTTTCAGGACTTGAAAATTTATATACCTGAAATTAAATCAAAGAAAGTAATCTTCATGAAGGGGGCAAATCAGAAGTTGGATTTTGCAGTGGGGGATGCCTCAAGAGTAGGTTATTTCGGGTCAGAGGTAGCTTTTGCTGTTCATTATTATACCAATCAAGATAATATTATTTTACCCCAGACGATAGATGAAATCCCGGATTTGCTGAAACAAAATCCAGGCCTAACACCAGATGATGTTTTTACATTTGTATATTTTGAAGATGGACTTCATGATACCAGTTCTGAAACCAGGAAATTACTATAAAAAAATAAAGACTCATATGTTCAAAATAAAAATAAACATTTTATTCATCGTTCTTTTCTTGGCTACTACTTTAATAATTGCTTCGCGGCTTATTATCCTTTTGAATTCTGGTTATACTTTCTATTCCGACGATGCCGTTTACGCCAGTTTAGCGAAAGCTTTATCAAGGGGACAGTTTGCATATTTTTTTCATCCAACCTGGCCTCCATTGTTCCCGGCAGTTTCCGCACTGATTCACTTCATAATACCAACATGGGAATTATCACTGCGGTCAATTTCGTTTATTTCCGCGTCCATTTTATTAATCCCATTTTATTTTTTGGTGAAAGAGAGCTTAACAAAATTTCATGCCTTCCTTTTTTGTCTAAGTCTTCTTATGTTTGTGCCTTTGATGGATGTAACTTTTATTGCTTTATCCGATGCCTTATTTATTTTTTTGATTACTTCTGCGGTTGTTCTTATTTTTCTGGCTCTTTTCTCCCAAAAGCATATTGAAAGAAATTTGATGGCTAGTTCACTAATATTTGGCTTAAGTTTTTTGACGAGATCAGAGGGTTTGATGTTCTTCTCTCTTACTGTCATATTCCTTCTTGGTTACTGGATTTTTCAATACTCCTCGAATAAAAAAATAATTAGCAGGAAATTGCGGACGATCTTAATCTGCGCGGCTATATTCCTAGCCGTTATTTCTCCTTATACAATAGCTTTAAGAATTCAGCTTGGGGAATGGACACTTTCGCAAAAGTTTTCAGCCCAAATGCAGCAAGGCCAGGTTTTTGAGCTTCGCTCAAATGGTAAAACATGGGCTCAAGAAGTAGCGTCTGCTAAATTCCCCAACTATAAATCCCCATATTTCAAAAATGGTGCGAGCATTATGTTAAATAGATTTTATATTTATTTAAATTCATTTAACCGGAAATTACTGCACTGGGAAAAAATATATTTATCTATATTTCCATTATGGTTTTGGCCTCTTACTGTCATAGGCCTTTTTGGGGCAATTAGAAAAAAGATGTTTATTCCACTTATATATCTCTTTTCTATTATGTGCATCTCTATTCCTGTAATCATTTTTTCAACACCTACATTTGACATCCGATATCTTCTTTGGTCATTCCCTTTTTTACTTTATTTATTTTATTTGGGGTTTTATAATATTTTTTTGTATTTTCCGAGATTTGCTAAAATTGCGGCTCTGGTGCCATTTTTAACCACCCTCCTTCTTCCCTCGATGTCCTTAAAAAATATAACAGAACCATATCAATATGCCGATAAGTTAACGTCAATTCATGAAAATAAGGAGATTATTGAAGTAAGCGATTGGATTAAAGAAAACATTCCCCATAAAAACCTAAAAATAATGATGAGACACGAGGGGGTAGAGTTTTATACGGAAGGGGAAACAATTTATATGCCGCAAGTATCTTTACCGAAACTTTTGGATTATGCTAAAATTAACAATGTTGATTATATCCTAGCTTGGGATTTAGAGCTGGCAAATGATGAAAACCTGAATATTTTAATGGACAATGAAACAATAATTCCAGAACTTAATAAAATATATTCCTCTGAAAGAGGGAAAAGCAAAATAATTATTTACGAGCTTTTGTAGTACTTTTAGGGTGTAAAATCGCATTTTCCCTAATAATCTCGGTAATTTTTTGGTCGATATTGTTTTGGTGTTCAAGTATTTTATATATTAAATAAAAAATTATTATGATTGATAAGTAAATGGCTAAATCTACTCCCCGGCCTATACCGATTAGGTTGGCGATTCCCGTCAAAATACCTTGTTGAAAAATAAGGAATAAAATAATTATCCAAAAGAATAACCAAATAATTGTGAAGATTTTGGATAAATTACCTCTTTTGAAACTTTTTAGCGTTTTAAATATTATGAAAATAATAATAGATGACAATATAAATTGCGATGCATTCATATATTTAGTAAAGCTTTTTAGCAATTAAATCAAGACAGATTCTTAATGCATTAAATGAACTTTGACCTCTTTGTTTACTATACTCATTATATATAACAGTAACAGGGATCTCAATTAGTTTGAGTTTGTGTTTTTTAGTAAGGTCGATAATTTCTGAAGAGTGAGCCATTTTATTATGAGTAATTTTTATATTTTGTATAGCTTTTCTATTTAGGGCACGGAACCCGTTATGTGTATCGGAAAGTTTAATTCCGGAAAAAAAATAGGTGAAATAGATCCCCAATTTTAACGTGATAAATCTTGAAAATGGCATATTTACTGTTTGCCCTAAAAATCTTGATCCTAAAACGATATCAGCTTTTCCCTCAACAACCGGCTTTATTATTTTAGGTATTTCTGAAGCAATAAATTGGCCGTCAGCATCAAAAGTCACAGCAATATCGGCGCCCATTTTTTGAGCGTATTCAAGGCCGGTTCGAAGGGCTGCTCCTTGCCCTAAATTGACACAATGTTTTAGAATGACTGCTTTGGGATTTTTAACCTGGAGTATTGTTTTATCCTTTGAGCCGTCGTCTACTATTACTACTGTATCTCCAAATTTTGCCGCTTCATCTACAACTACTTTAATTTTTTTTTCTTCATTAAGAGCAGGAATAATTATAAAAATCGTCTTGCGTTTGCGGATCATATCGTATATTATAATGTACAATGGCAAAGGTTTTTCTGCTTCCATTATTTTTTCTATTTTCATTTTTACTTGCCCCTCAATTGGTTACAGCCGATGAATGGGCCGGATCAGCTTCCGATGCGCTTTTGAAAGTCGAGGAGGTAGTAAATCCTATTGAAAGATTAAAAGAAAAAATAACACTTTTTTTTAAATTTTCAGACAAAGATAAGCTTTCCTACCAGAAATATTTGGTTGAGAAAAGATTAGGAGAGCTTGATTTAGTAATAAGGCGTGGGGAAGGAGATGCTGTAGAGGAACAGTCAAGCCGCTATGCTACATATGTAGGAAGGCTTGGGGATTTAATTGCATCCCAAAAGAATGTTGCTGATAAAGAACAAATAAAACAAATGTACAGGGAACACCTGAAGATTCTCGATACACTGCAAAGGAATTTTGAATTTGGCTCGGGTTGGTGGAGACTACTGGAAAATGACATAAACACCGTTAAAATATTCATTGATAAGATAAATTAAAAATAACCTTAAGCTAATTCCTCACAAATATGGTAAAGTACGGATTGAGCTCGAGCTGTGGAGAATGAAATATTTTTTTAAATATTGGCCAATCTTAATTATTATAATCTTTTCACTGACTCCGCTAATGTGGTTTTGGGGAAGGGGCAATGTCCTAATCAATGGGGTAGATACTAATTTTCCGCTTAACCCGGAAATATGGTTTGCAAGGCGTATGTTCGTTTGGAATTCAGTTATTAATGCTGGATCAGATTTTTCCTCTTCTATAGCAGGGCTTTTTTTTCATTCTGTTCAAGTTATCCCCTATCTTTTGGGTTTACCCTTACAGCAGGTTGAGCTTATTAGTTTTATTTTTTGGTTTGGATTGATTGTAATATCTTCATTTATTTTTGCAAGAATAATTATCCCCGGAAAATTACTTATCCAGGTTCTTTTTGTAAGCCTTTACTCGTTTAATATCTACCTTTTTAATAGTTGGGAAAATGTTAAAGTTGCCAATCTTGCGTTGGTTGCAGCAATACCGCTAGGCCTTGCAATTCTTCAGAAAATGGTAGATGGCACCCTAAAGTATTATCAAGCTTTTTTTCTTATAGTTTTAACCGGAATTATTCTCTCGGGATCCGGAATAAATCCGGCTTATTTTGCCGTTTTCTTTTTTGTACTTTTAATTTATTTCTTGGGAGGAATATTTGTTAATTTTAATATGCGATTTTTTTTCAGAAGTGGAAGAGATTTAATTTTCGTATTTATTGTTTTAATATCTGTTAACCTTTTTTGGATTTTACCAGCTGCACATTTTATTGCTTCTAATATTTCACCTACCGGAAGCATAGATAAAATGGGATTTAGAAACTGGGTTGACAGTATTTCCGAAAATACAAGTCTACTGAATGTAATGAGGATTCAAGGAGCTTGGGATTGGTATGCAATAGATCTGGATACACATAAACCCTTTTATATTCCTTACGCAACCGTTTATTTTGAAAATCCGGCGTTTTTAGGTTTTAGCTTCCTCATCCCTTTACTTGCGATATTTTCCTTAATTTTCCGTATTGAAGCTAAAAATAATCTTTATTTAAATTTTGGTACTATGTTTATATTGGGTACTTTTTTGGGGGCAGGTACGCATTTCCCAACAGGTGGAATTTACCGTTTCTTATCCGACCATGTGCCCTTTTTTACCCTATTCAGAAGCCCGTGGTATATTTTTACTCCTCTTGTAATTCTATCTCTTGCTGGTTTAACGAGTTTGCTTACTCAATCTATTTTGGAGAAAAAAAGATTAACGGAATGGATTGGCCCAAGTTTATTGAAAAAGGTAGTCAGCCTTGCTGCTTTTGTTTTAATTTTGGCGAATTTAAAATATACATATCCGCAAATTTCAGGTGAAATTTTCCGGCCCGGGAGAATTGATGGATTTTTTGTTGATTTTCCCAAATATGTTTTTGATGCGGGAAATAATTTAGATAATGTCAAATCTGGCCGTATTATAAGTTACCCTGACGACGAAATTGAAAGTTTTAAATGGGGATATCGGGGTATTGACTCAATTTTGGCGCTTCTATCTGACCATGAAGTTATATTTACTCCTTTTTCTGCATCGGATTCTCCTTTAGCAAAAATAATTCGGATGTTTTACACAAACCTAAAAAAAGGTCAGATTAGTGCCGCTGAAAATATTGCCGGGAAGCTTGGTGTGTCTCAAATTTTCTATAAAAATGATCAGAATAGTAGTGCTCTTAATTTGCCACCTTCAATTATAAAATATGCAAATCAACAATTCGGTGATTGGCATTTTTACGATTTGACTAGAAATAATTTTACCCCAAAGATTTTCATTGCTGAAAAAGTATTTTTTTCTTATCCAATGATTCAAGAGGAACAAGCATTTGCAGTGCTTCCACAAAGAAGCATACTTCTTAATCCAGAGGATAATAACATTAAACAAATTTCTGGTATTGAGGAAGGTAGTGGAAGGATTTTTATCGCAGAAAATTCGCAAGTAAAGGCACTAGATTCTTTTAAGAATCCTGATACATCCATTTCCACACAAAACATAAGTTCAGATCTATCTCGAGTTGATTATAAATTTACATTGCCAAGGGTAGGCACTTATATCCCAGTACTCGAAAAATTTCGCATTACTGATTTTGGACTGGATGTAGCTTCCGGACTAATAGTTGAAATAGATGGCAAAACTAAAGTTTTAGAATTCGATAAAAGTAATGATTCGTATTTTTACTTTAAGCCAGTATTATTTTCGGCTGGGCAGCATATTATTTTAATAAGGCTTATTAATAAGAACCTTATTTTTGGAGGGAGTTTTAATGATGGAATAAGTTTTGAAGAAGTTGTAAGGGGGGAAAACAAAGGAAAATTTGAAATTATCACAGATAATTTACAGAATAAATATTTAAGTATCATAAATTTTGATGGTAAAAGTATGGGGGCACGTTTTGAAGTGTCTGATTTTGATCCTTTGAGTGATTTTTACCTTGAGATTAAATATAAGCAAGTGTACGGAAGACCGGCAAATATGTTAATTTCCCAAGTTAAAGATGATTTATTGGCCAAACTTCAGGGTGAGCTTCTTCCTAACTATCCTGAATGGAGAATTTTTAGTACCTTTTATGAGCCAAATAGGATTGGTTCCAAATTTCTGGTTGATTTGGAAGCTCCTGGTACTAGTGACCCTCTGGGGACAAAAGTTTTTTATGATGACTTTAAAATCAATCGGATTTTTTCTAACAAGTTATTTTTAATGAATGAAGAACAAGTTGCTCGGTTTACGCCTCCTGTTATTGAGTTTGAAAAAAGTTCTCCTGTATTATATGAGGGTGTTGTTAGAGGGGGTTCTAAACCTCATTTAATTATATTTTCAGAGAATTACTCTCCACAATGGCGTCTTTCAATATTCGACGAAAAAGGGGAGCTTCCAATAAAGCCGCTACATTTTTCCGCTAATTCATATGCTAACGGCTGGTTTCTGGATAATATGCCCGAAAATTATAATATTAGAATTTATTATCAACCCCAGAATTTGTTCTTATACGGTATACTGGTATCCTCTGGAGTTTTCATTGCCGCTCTGGGAATTTTTTTAATATTTACTATTAAAAATCGAATTGGGAGAAAATATGAAAAAGGCAGCTAAGAAATTATATTTGAATAACCTCGACATATTAAAAAGGTGGGCAAATGAAAATATTTTAGGAATATTTATTTTTAACCTTGTTTTAATTTCCTTATTACTTCTTCGTTCTGCGGGTTATTTTGCCCCCTTTTTTGAAATTAATATTAACCTGATAGTTATGGTGAGCCTTATTTTATTAATATTCCTCTTAAAATTTAAAAGCAATGGAGTGTTTATACTAACCGGGCTTTTTTGGTTATTCGCCGCTTTCTTACGGGTAGCTGGAGTAAATATTTGGGCTGAAAGAACAGCAGTTTATGCTTATGAGGCCTTGGTAGTTGGGGTAGGGACTATGATAGTTGAGGTTATTTTTAATAAATCAGTAAAAAAAGATGAAACAAAAAATTCTAAATAATTTTACCTTTATTGCGATAATTGTTCTACTTCTAATCCATTTTTCCTCGGTTTTAAATTCTTTTTTTTCACAGGATGACTTCTTCCATTTAAGGGTAGTGATGAATAAAACTTATCAGGATATCCCATCCTTCTTTTTTTCTCTTCAGAAAGAATATGCGTTCTTCAGGCCGTTATCCAGAGAAACATTTAACTTAATAATGTATCGTTCTTTCGGTTTAAATCCACTGCCGTTTCATTTAGTAAATTATTTTTTGATCAGCTGCAATATTATTCTTATTTTTATATTAGCAAGAGCAGTGTCCAAAAATAAATTTATTACGTATGTATCGACAGTAATTTATGCAGCCAGTTCTATTCATAGTGTAGAGCTTTATTATCTTGCCTCTGTTCAAACACTCTTGGCAACTTTTTTTCTTTTATTAAGCGTTGCAGTGTACGTTATTTTTTTAGTGGAAAGAAAAGTAACGAAATACCTGCTTTCGATATTTTTTTTCATTTTGTCGCTATTAAGTCATGAAATGTCAATTGTGTTACCGGGTATAATTTTTTTGGCAGAATTATTTTGTATAAACGGTAAATTTTCTACAAGAAATTTTAAATTCATTATAATGCGGCTCCTCCCTTTTGCTTTAATTGCATTTTTTTATTTATTTACCACTTCATTGTTTATTCATCTCCCTTCTGAACAGGTTTATCAGCCTATTTTATCGCCTAAAAGTATACTTAACTCTTTAATTTGGTATACCATTTGGAGTTTTGGGCTTTCTGAAATATTAATTGATTTTATTGGCCCCAGTTTAAAAATAAATCCAAACCTTTTGAAATGGTATGGTACCTACCTTGGAATTGTTATGCCACTTTTAGGACTTGTTCTTTTTACAATAATAGGTTTGATAATTAAATTCAAAAGAAAGTTTATTAAAAACAGGATTTTTTTATTTTTTATATCTTCCTATTTAATGGCTCTTTCGCCATTTTTGTTTTTTCCACAACATAAATCAACTTTTTATCTGAGTTTTTCGATGGTTTGGTTCTCCATGGTTCTAGCTTTTTCCCTTTCCTCTTTGTGGGATCTTAAAAAAATTGGCAAAATTACGACTGTCTTAATCATTGTGTCGCTCATCGTAATCTCTTACCAAACTACTGAACTGAATAAATTGACTTACTGGGCGGCTAAAAGAGGCTCTGCTGCAAAGTACTTGCTTTCAGAAATCAAAAAAAAGTACCCAAGCTTGCCACAAGGTGCAGTCTTTTATATAAGAAATGATCCTAATTACCCAAAAATTGCCAGGGAATGGGGTAATTCATCAAAACAGGCGTTCTATATTTTATCAGGAGGGGATGCTTTAAAATTATTATATAAAGATAATTTACTGCGGGTATATTTTGAGGATGTGTCTGCCATCCCCGATGATATTGATAAGATGAAAGTTATTTTCCATGTTGCGCAATTTCCTTATTGACTACGGGAATTTCTGTTTCTTTTAAAGGTACTAATAATGTTTATTCTGGTTAGGACTAGCAATATAAATAATATTGTCACTATTGTAATAGAGCTGCCGATTTTAAAACTGTTAGGTGAATATTCAAATTCCACAAATTTGGTGTCCTTATTGATGTCCACTTGGCGAAGCGCATTGGGAGTTTCTTGGATGTCTACTTCTTCTTTTCCGTTAAGATAAGCATGCCATCCTTTGCTGTACACTTCGGAAAGTATTAATGACTTAGATTTTTGGGCGGAAGTATCGACTTTAATATAATTTGGAGAGTATATAATGATGGGCGCAGAAGGGTCAACTTCACCATCATTTGATTTAAAATATGCCCTTTGTCTGAAGGCCATATTTTTATAGAGATAAAAGTTGCCAAATTTATTTATCGGGTTGAAGTTATCGTCAGTCAGTTGATAGGGTGAGACCACATATTTTGTGTTGTAAAGGCCCAATGATATTGCATCAGGTTGGGGTTTTTGAAAAGTATAAATTCCCGTTGGCGGTAAAGCAAGTGTATAATAATTCCAATATCCACCGCTAAGCTGCCATATATGTTTATAATAATTCATTTGCTGAAGTGTGTTATATCCTTCGATTAATTCTAAATTTGCCTTGGCAGCGTCTTGTTGTGATAAACATCTGTTAACACAAAAAATTCTAAAACGGTCTCTGTCAGATTTTAAAAACTGATAGATTTCCTTACTGACATAGCGGGATTGAGCTGCAATTGGAATAAATAATCGGGACCAGGATAGTGATAACATTTCTAAAATCGCCAGAGTTGAAAATATAACAAGGTATTTGCGGGATAATTTTATTTTGGAGAGAGATTCGAAACCGAATCCGGCAAGCAAGACGATGATTAGAACTTGTAAAAACCATATTCTTGTTGAGACTCTCATTAAAACAAACCAATCTTGAGAAATTAGTAAATGATAAATAGGAGACGCGTTATTTGTGCTTATAAATATAATTATCAGGGATCCAAGTAGTAGAAAAATTTTATATTTTATTTGTAATCTTAGAAAACCAACTAATGCCAGTAATGAAGTACCAAAACCCATACTAAGCCATTTTTCCGTATCTATATTTTGCATATCCTTGAGACCGTTTATCCAAGGATAGAAGATGTTTTGTATAAATTCCTTTAAAGAAAGCCATTTTGGGTATACATCGCGATCGTGGATGAGTAGTAATCTGGTTGTTTGTGGTATCCATTCAATTTGGGGTAGAAATGTAATAGCGGTTAAGCCAAATGTAATAATAATACTTATGATAAAATAGGTTGAAGGTTTGAACCATTTTTTTAAGGAAAAATCTAAAACCAAAATGGTTATGAAAAATAATCCGGCTGTTATTGCTGCAAGAATGAAAGTTATTGAGTGAGTAAAAAAAATACCTGCCAATGCGGTTGACAATAAGATAGACCAGGATAATTTGGGATTTTTGGCAAGCATCCAAACGGCAATAATAATATAGGGAAACCAAGCCCAGGAGGCAACCAGTCCATAATGCCCCGCTTCAAGATATCCTCCTAGCTTTGGAGAAAAAATATAAATTATTGAAGTAAATACACTTGTAGTTCCGGAAAATTTAAAGCATACCTTTGATGCTAGATAAATTCCCATACCTCCAATAAGGGTGTGTAAGAAAAAAGAAGTAATAAAAGCAATATTGGTGGGTAAAAAAAGAAAAAGTAAATTAGGAGGGTAAAAGAAAGCAAACTGGGGATCAGGGAGGAGAGGTAGTCCTGATGAAAATAAATTATTCCATAAAGGGAAACTATGATGCTGCCAGGTTTGCTGTTGAATAAAATTAAAAATTGGCCAAAACTGTTCCTGTAAATCGTTGCCCCGGCCTAAAACAATTTGTGGATTAAATAAGATGGGCAGATAAATAACAAATGTTGCAAGCCCAATTACTACAAATGCAAATATGGGTATTTTCATGGTATCATTTTACCTTTAGACTTAATAAAATAAAACAATGCATTTTAGATGTATTAAGAAATTAATAATAATTTTCCCTGCAATTTTGTTTTTAATTATAACAGTAAATACACTTTCAGATTACGGAGTTATCTGGGATGAGCCTGACCATTTTTTTAGAGGTCAGGCCTATCTGAACTATTTTTTAACGGGCAATGATGATTACCGAAATTTATCGACTGAAAGGCGCAGCTATTATCAGGATGATAATTACACTGCCAAGCTTTTCTTTTTAAATGATGGAGGACATCCTCCCCTTAATGGGATACTGGCAGCTTTAACAAATTATTTCTTCTATCAAAAATGGGGGATTTTAGGTGACATAGAGGCACACCACTTATTTGGAGTATTAGTTTCCTCAATTTCAGTTTTATTAATTGGTATTTTTGCATACAAGACCTATGGCTTATTGGCTAGTTTAACTGCCGGAATTGTAATGGCTTCTTACCCTTTATTTTTCGGGGAAGCCCATTTCAATGTAAAAGACCCGGTAGAAACTACATTTTTTACGGCGGTTATTTTTAGTTTATGGTACGCGTTAAAAACAATAAATTGGAAATGGTTGCTTATGTCTGTCTTAAGTTTCGCTTTTGCCATAGGGACCAAATTTAATGTTTTATTTGTGCCACTAATTATTGGGCCTTATTTTTGGCTAGAACATTCTAAATCTTTTGTATGGAAAAATTTACCCAAAAAATTTCGACTGGTTTTACTATTATCTCCGATTGTAGTAGCTGCTATTTTTATAGGAACATGGCCATATTTATGGTTCCAACCAAAAGGTCTATTTCGGGTTATCTCCTTTTATATTGAAAGGGGGGTGACTTCTAATGTAGAAGCTGGAATATTTTGGATAGTTAAAATTAATCTTTATCCTTTGATTTGGATTATTATTACAACTCCCCCTTGGGTTTTGATTCTTACCATGGTTGGAATAATAAAAACCATTTTCACAAGAACAAAGCAGGATAAGGTGGCTTTGCTTTGGCTGATTTGGTTGCTCGTTCCTATTATACGGGTAAGTGTACCTTACGCCAGAACTTATGGTGGAGTAAGACAAATTATGGAATATATTCCGGCGATGGCTTTATTAGCAGGATTAGGTGCCCAATATTTAAGCAAATGGCTCAATTTTAAGATATTCAAAAAAAATACTGTAGTCAAATTAATTATTCCCGTAGCTATAATTCTTATATTCTTACCTCATATTTTTGTATTGGTTAAATTGCACCCAAATGAGAATGTTTATTTTAACTCGCTGATTGGAGGAATTGCCGGGGCCAAAGAAAAAAATATTCCTTTTTGGGGAAATAGTTTTGGTAACGCCTATTTACAAGCCATCTGGTGGCTGAATCAAAATGCTGAAATTAATGCCAAACTGGCTTTACTCCAGAAAGTAAACACTAATATTTCACCGGTGATGTTAAGAAAAGATATAAGTTACTATGATGGTTTTTATCGAAGCGGAATTTATCGTGAAGGTGAGTATATTATTGAACTTACTCATCAAGGGTCAATGCACCATTATCCTTATATTTGGGAATATATAAATAAGTTTCTTGAACCGGTCTATCAAGTAACTGTTGACGGAATTCCAATTGCTAAAGTTTGGAAAAATGATTTGGAACATACTAAAAAAAATATGAGATTGCAGGAAGAAATTTCACCTGCCGAACTGTCAGTTGATGGGGAAGACCATCTATTGATGATTAATTTACCAAAAGAAATTCTTTTAAGCAGGTTAATATTTGATTTTAATTACAAAGAAAGTTGCGGTCCGGTAATGGGTGAAGTATGGATTGCTAAAGAAGATGGGCAGTGGTACAAGGAAGAAGAGTTATTCCATGCACAACAACTTAGTGACAGCCGGTTTAAAGAAAAAAAACACAAAGAATTTTTCTTTGCTGCCCGCCCTGCGAAATTTATTAAAATAATATTGGAAAAACCCAATCAATGTTTTCATGATGAGTTAAGGGTCCAAGTGTTAAAATTTATCTAATTTTATAGATATTAATTGTTGGGCCTGAATGTATAAGTGCAGGCTTAATTTGTTTTACAAGATAGCTATTCGTATCTATGTTTTGATAAAAATTAATTTCGTTTATGTAACGGTTTGGTTCGTGGAAGTAGCGCTCGTAAATATAGCTGCTTGTTATAATGTATTCGGTATTTAAATTTTTAATTTTTTCCGATGAAAATTTTTCAGCTAAGGAAAAATATTCATCATAACTAAAAGTTGTATTCTCTAAAGATGCACTATACTGTTCTTGAATAATTTTACTTTTGGGCGGGAGATTTTTAGTAATCCACTCTCTGGCTTGTATTCTGGTTGTTGTTCCTGCCTTCCCCAAATTATAAATAGTGGATTGGTAAATATAGGGAGAAATAGATAACACTAAAAAGATGCCACTGGCAATGGATACTGCCTTTATCTTATACCTCGTAAAAAGAAATTTGCTGACATAAGAAAAACCGGCAAACGCGGCAATAAATATAAAAGGGATAACCGGAACAAGCCAATATTCCCAATGTAAAGAAAGTAAACTTATGGCTGTCAAAAACATTATTGTAAATGATGCGAATATTACCTTGTCGAACCTTCGGCTAATAATTAGTTGGAAAAATCCGAGGTAGGCCAGTATTGTAAGGGGCCATGAAATGCTGTTGGGAATAGCAATTGTTAAATACCAAAAAAAATTTCCTAATTGTGAAAGGTTATCTGCTCCCAAATGAGAAGTTCGCGCTTCATGTCGAATGGTTGTCAGGGATGTAGGAAAATCTAGGAGGATATAGGGAGTAGTGGTAAAGAAAGCGGCAAATATGGCCGTTATGCCTATAATAAAACCAGTTAGCAGGTATTTGCGCAAAGAGTTGGTGTAGAGGTGTTTAGAATGTAAGATATAAATATCGGTAAGCAATAGAAGAGGGACAATAACGACCAAAAAATAGCGGCTGGCAATACTTAAGCCGATTGAAATTCCCGTAAGAAGTTGGTTCCTGATTGATGGATTTTCTTTGGTTTTTAAAATTAACCATACGCTCATTGCGCCAAAAAATAAAGCGCTACTGTCAGTTCTTACTGTTTGGGCATGGTCAATAATATTAGGGGAAATGAAAACCAGAAACACTAATAAGTATGATATTTTTCTGCCAAGAAAGCGGGAACTTATCAAAAAGATAAATGGGAGAGACAAAAGAGCATATAAAATATTTAAGATTCTCCCTTGAATATAAAACAACTCTGGGTTATTGTTAAATCTTGTTTGAATACCCGGATTGGCATGTAGCAATTGCCCGTCATGGAATAATGTATTCTCTATATGGTAGATAAATGCCAGGGGATAAATAAGGGTTGAGCCGGGTTGCCCAAATTTATGTGGATTAAGGTCTCTGGTGGATACTATATTAACGGCAGGCTTAACAAATGAAAATTCATCAGATTTTGGAGCATAAGGTAAATCCTGATATATACCGAGAATATAGAATGGTATGATTATTATATACAATAAAAAGTGTTTATATATGGTTTGCGCCGGCAATTTTTTTCCACTCACCATTTTATTATAATACACAACATAATAATAACTTTAATAATTAATATTTATGGATAAATCAGAGTACTGGAATATCTACAAGAATGAGGAAAAGCATTTTTATTATATTGGCACCCATTTGGAAATTATTTCCATGGTTAGAAAATATTTACCATACAGGGAAGAAAATGGCAAATGTAAATATAATATCCTTGATGCTGGTTGCGGCACCGGATTTTTAACTGGCAAATTACAGGAATTTGGTAAGATTTGGGGGGTTGATATAAATATAAATGCCCTAAAATATGCAAAACAAAGAGGGGTAATGATTCAGAAAGCTTCCGTAGAAAGTTTGCCGTTTTCAGACAATTTTTTCGACTTAATAATTTCAATTGATGTACTTTATCACAAAAGAGTTGATGAAAAAGGTGCTCTTGGGGAGTTTTTCAGAGTCCTCAAACCGGGAGGGAAATTGCTACTGAAACTGCCGGCATTCCAACTTTTAAGAGGAAGCCATGATATCGTGGCCCATACTAAAAGAAGGTACACAAAAACTGCATTATCAAAAATATTGACTGAATTTGGTTTTAACGAAATCAGATTGACATATTTAGCATCTTTTCTCTTCCTGCCAGCCCTTTTTAAACGCCCAATTGAAAGATGGTTAAGTATAAGGCCTTCTAACGCGAAATCGGATTTAAAAATGCCGCCTCTTTTATTAAATGTTTTATTGATCTTCTTTTTTAAGGTTGAAAATTTATTCCTGCGGTTTATTGACCTGCCGCTTGGGTTATCTATCATGTCAATTTCAAAAAAGCCCGGTTTAAGGCAATAAATAGAGGTGTTGGCTGTGCCGAAAACTGACAGGGAAAGACTTAATAAGTTTGAGTGATTGACTATTAATAGGTTCCCACCGGTTAACAATGACATATGTTTTCCTGCCGGTATCTTTAAAAACAGTCCCTGGGGAGTGTTGCAATAGATTGTCATCTAACCGAAAGGATTTAAAAATAACATTGGTATTTTTTGTCGCTCTCCTTAGCCCGTATTCCATAACATAGCTCCCATCCAGCCACACAGTGATGGGTTGGTTATAAGATAACTCGTTAATATAATCGGATATTAGATTAATATTCTGGCCGGAAGTGTAATTTTCAAAATATTCAAATTTGTCTTCAAGGGCAATTTCTGCATTGCTGATTGATGTAATAATATCCCATCCAAGTTGAATTTTGGTGAGGCTAAGAAGTAAAAAGATAACAGTAGCCGATTTTCTTGGAATTTCCGATAAAAATGCAGATGCAATAGCAATTAAGGGTAATGATAAAATAAGTATATGCCTTGGATAATAGAAACGGTTTAATGTGATCATAAAGATCACTGACGAGATAAGCCAAATTACCATTAGGAGATAGAAGTTCCTATTTTTAATAAATTTATGGAATATAATGAAGAAAACCGGCAGAAGCAAAAAAGGAAGGTAATATGTTTTAGACCAAATCGAAGTAAGAAAGATATTAATCTTTATTTTGGCCATTATGTCTCTTAAAGGCTGGTGAAAAATCAGACTTGATCCACTGTCTCCGAGTATTTGCGAACCGAATATTACAATAATTAATCCCAAGAAGATAAATGGAATAAGGTAAGCAGGTGTTATATAAATTAATCCGGACAATAATCTTTTCTTGTTTTTTGTATAACATAGGAAAAGCAAATATATAACCGGAATAAGGCCGAACACTGCCGTTGGTTTAGTTAATATTGCTGCTAATACAGAAAAGAAAAGAAAAAAAATATCCTTAAATTTTCTTTCCTTTAAGTATTTTAGCGTAAAATAAATATACCAGGCTGTAAAAACCAGGATTGATGTGTCAAGCAACGCTACACGGGAGTTTAGGTGAATTATTGGTGAAATTATTAGGAGAATAATTGCTGAAAAAGTGAAAAATTTATTCATCTTAAAGAGCTGGGCAATTTTTACTACCCAAAATATTAAGGTGGAAGCAAGTAATACATTTAAAACTCTTCCGGCTATAAGGCTGTCTTGCAAGAATAACTTGAAAACCGAAACTAGCCACCCGAACATGGGTAGTAGACCATAGCTGGAGGCATAGACAAAGAGAAACTGTAAAGGATTCTCCGGTATCTTATCTGCAAGGTAAAGATAAATAGCCTCATCCTCAAATATTGGGAGTGAAGTTAAAAAAACCAAATGTGAAATAATAAAAATTATCCAAAATATAAATATAAGCATAGATATTTTTAAATTTTATTTCTTTTTTGCACAACAATGGTTCCGTATTCTCTTACTTCTTTAATTTTACTGAAATAATCTTCATTTTTAATGAATCCATTTACGTACTCCTCCCTTATGCCCAAAGTTGGTTCAATGATTAGAAATTGTAAGGGTGGAAGTTGGGAACGCTGCCGGATAATTTTTAGGTTGCCCGGGTATCCATCTGCAATACTTCCCCCCATAACAGGCAAAAATTTATATTTACTGTTGCCATACCACTCAAATAAATAACTCCATGTTGTTGCAACATTTAAGGGAATACCAAGAATATTAACGGCAAAAAGTTTACCTTGCGCTTCTATATACATATAATCTATGGATTTTTTTTGGTCAAAAGTTAACATCCCCGGTTGTATTGCAATATCCCGATTTATTCCGGTTTTATTTATCTTTATTATTTGATTTAAATTATTTACTGCAACAACTGACAATAATATTATTGTCAATATTATTCTTTTTCTATTAAAAGGAATTAGATATGAAAACAATATAATTATACTTACTGAAGCAGCTGCCGCATAATAATAGCTGGGAACCCCCGAAAGGAAATATGGTAAAAGACTACCCATTAACCAACAAGCTAAAAAAAGTAATTTCATACGTATTTTCTTTTGAAAAAAAATAAAATAGAGAAAAATAGCGATCCCCAGCAAACCAATGATGGGCGTAAGCTGGTAATCAGAGATAAAAAAATCATAGATGAAGCGATTAGCAATCTGAAGTGTCTCTTTGGGATAGATGGCGAAGCTGGTTGTTTGATTTTGGAGAAAATAAGAAGTAAAAGAGTGATATTTAACTTCTGCAACGACAAAGGTTGATAATGTAAGAAAGAGAGCCATAAAAGTAAGGAAAAAAATTTTTGGTTGTACTGCTCTGATATTATTTTTGAAAAGAAACAATATAAAAAAAAGCGGAAATAATAGTAGAAGATAACCATAATGGAATTGGATAGCAAAACCCCATCCTAGAGCAGTCAGAATTAGCCCTTTAGTATTTTTTTTAAAAGCATATAAACTTAGTCCGAGATAAAATAACAAGACAGGAACAACAGCTAAAGGTTGATGTGAAATAAAAAGAGAGTATTGGGTTTGTTCATAAGATATTGCAAATAGAAGTGCGGCAATTAAACCTGTTTTTTTGTTAAAAATAATTGTTCCCAAAAGGAAGGTAAGAATAACTCCTGTTACATTAAATATGCGGAACATTGCAGAGATAGCTTCGGGGTTATTGTCGAAAATAAGATAGATTAAAGCGTATATATAAAAAATTAAAGGACCCGGAAAAATTTTATTACTTAAAAAAGAAGGGGGACCAATCAGTTTAAAATCACCTTTTAGAATCTCCAATGCAGTAAAGGAGTCTCTTGCCTGATCGTAAGCAAAATAGACATTGTCGGGAAAATAAAGGAACCTCAAAATAATTCCTATTAGAAGAAAGGCGGAAATTATTAAGGTAGTTTTTTTAAATAATATTGTCCGCATTGATCCTAATATAGTAGCATTAAAGATTGAAAAATGTTATCCTCAAGGCTAGGGTGTTTATGCTTTTTAATAAAATAATTTCAGTAATTCACACAAAAACTATCAACCATTTTTTTATAACATCAGGTGGAACAATTGTAAACGGAACTTTGGGTTTATTGTTTTACATTTATATTGCAAGACTCTTAGGGCCCGCTGATTTTGGAATTTTATCTATAGCTATTGCGGCCATAACACTTATCGCAGATATTGGTGATTTAGGAATTGATACGGGCATAATCCGTTTTGTGGGGAAATATAATATGGTGGACAAGGATAAAGCTTTAAAATTTTTAAAGCTAGGATTAAAAGTAAAATTATTTATATGGCTTATATGTTTTGTTTTAGGTTGGTTTTTAATGCCGGCCGCTTCGGAGCTAATTTTTTTGAAAAGTGATCTCACTCTTCCTCTCCGCCTAAGTTTAATTGGAGCTGGCGGGGCAATGCTTTTTTCTCTGTCAACGCATGCCATTCAGTCGTATCAAAAATTTTGGATTTGGAATTTTTTAAATATTGGAACAAATGGTTTAAGGCTGTTGGCTATAATTGCGCTCTCTCTTTTTTCCATATTAAACTTACCACAGGTATTAATTATTTATATCACTTTGCCTTTTTTGGGTTTCTTCATCAGCTTAATATTTCTACCAAACTACTTGACTGCCAAAAATGAAAGGTCAGTTGCATCCGAACTTTTAAACTATAGTAAATGGGTGGCTGTAGTTGGTCTTTTAACAGCAACTGCTTTCCGGCTTGATACTTTTCTTTCAGCACGCTTTTTAACAGTCGCCCAGGTTGGTATCTACTCGGTAGCAGCGCAAGTTACGACAGTTGCTCCACAGCTTATTTTTGCCTTAGCCACAGTAGTTGCGCCAAAGCTATCAAGTTTTGACACCCGTGATAAAGTTATAGCTTATCTCAAAAAATTGCAGCTTTTAACACTGGGTATGTCTTTGGTCGGTTTCTTACTCTTGCCAATCGGAATTTTTCTCCTGCCGCAAATCTATGGAGCGGATTATGAAGCAAGCATTCCGCCATTCATAATTCTTTTTATTGCTCAAATTGTATTTTTACTGGCTTTGCCTGCACAACAGGCAATCTTTTATTATTTTGCTAAACCAAAATTTTTTAATGTGATAGCTTTGGGCCAGCTATCAATTATGGGAGTGGGTGGTTGGTTCCTTATTTCTTCTTTTGGAGTTTTAGGCGCTGCTATCACTGTTCTTTTAAGTAATATATTTAGTTTTTTAATATCTTCAATTTGGGTACTTTATCAATTCAAAACTGGTAAAAAATGAAAAATAAAATTATTTGGGTAAATACCTTGGTCAAAAACGAGGAAAGATACCTTTGGTACTCTGTCACGTCCGTTATAAAGCATGTTGATAAAATCCTGCTTTGGGATACAGGGAGCACAGATAAAACACTGGAAATTATTAAACTTTTACAAAAAGAAAATCCTGAAAAAATTGATTTTAAGGAAGCAGGTGATGTGGATATTAATCAATTTACTATGGTAAGGCAGGAAATGCTGGATGCTACTAAAAGCGACTGGATTATAATATTGGATGGTGATGAAATATGGTGGGATAAATCAATTGCGCAACTCGTGGATAATATTCAGCGGGAGGGAGATAAGCTTGAGACAATAGTTTCCCCTTACTATAACATTATCGGTGATATTTATCATTATCAGGAAGAGGTAGCTGGAGGGTATGTTATAGATAAAAAGTCTGGTCATATAAATATCCGGGCTCTAAATAGAAAAATTCCGGGATTACATTTGGAAAAGCCACATGGCCAACAGGGATTTTATGATAATGATGGGGTTCTAATCCAAAACAGAAATAGAAAATTCCGCAAATTTTTAAATTATCCTTATTTTCATTTTACCAATATGACCAGATCTTCTACTAAATTAAATGACTCAAATGTACCTAAAAGAGGGCTGAAATATAAATATGAGTTGGGTATCCCGTTTCCGCAGGATTTTAAATACCCGGAAGCTTTTTATCTCCCCCGGCCGGAAATAGTACCATCACCTTGGGAAAGGATGTCAAATAGTTATAGAATCAGGGCAATTGCTGAAACAGCGCTGAAAAAAGCTAAAAGAAGAATTTTACCTTTTAAAAAGGTTGGTTATTGAAATTATGAATAAAAATACTCTAATAGTTTTAGGGGTTATATTTTTATTTGCCCTAATTTTGCGTTTTCTATACTTTCCGGGGAATGTCTATTTTGGTTTTGATCAGGCCCGTGATGCATTTGCCGCTTTGGAAATTTTAAAAGGAAATTTACGTTTAATTGGCCCCCCCACCGGGGTAGAAGGGTGGTATCATGGGCCGCTTTATTATTATATTTATGCTCCGGTTTATTTTTTCTTTGATGGTAATCCGGAAGGAGTAGCCGGACTGTTAAGGATAATTAACGCCGGAGGCATATTTTTGATATTTTTGATTGCTTCCGTCCTTTTTAATAAGACGGTAGGTCTATTTTCATCTTTGCTGTTTGCTATTTCTTTTGAGCAAACGCAATATGCCCTTTATTTTAATCATCCGTCATTGGCTGTTGTATCCGTACTTATATTTTATTTAGGCCTTGCCCTATTCTTTTTCAGAAAGGAAAATAAAGGATTAATTTTGGCATCTTTGGGTTTAGGTTTGTCTATACAATTTGAGTTTGTCCTACTTTATTTAATTTTTATTTTGGTAACATTAATTATTTTTTTAAAGCATTATATACCAAAGCCAAAAACCGGACTTTATCTTTTTTCATTCTTTGGGCTGTTGTTAACTGTTTCGACATTTATAATATCTGAACTTAAATTTAATATGAGATCTGCTACCATTTTATTGTCAATTATTTCCAATTTAAACAGTAACGGCTTAACCTTTGGGAATATTGTAGGTAATGTATTTTTAATCAGTAACCGGCTAATTTATGATAATTTTATTTCCTTTGGTTCTTTCCCTACATTTTTGTTAATCGTACTACTTGCATTTTTTTTAATGTATTTGAGAAATAATGATATCAGACCGAAACTTGTCTTCTTATTTGTCTGGTTTCTTGGCGGTTGGATACCTTATTTGGGCAATAAATCCTTAACACCGCTCTATTATTACAATGTCGGCGCGTCTGCCTCGTTCCTGATTTTCAGTTCATTTTTAATTCAAAAAATATGGGCAAAAACAAAACTGACGGGTTTGGGATTTTTGATCATAATATTTATTTCAAATATTATGCTGATTACCAAATTTAATCCGGGAGGTCCGATAAATACCATCAATGTTCAATCGGGCATGCTTTTATCTGATGAGAAAAAAGCTATCGATTATATATACCGGGAAGCAAAAGGTGTTCCCTTTGCCATCAATTCATTGTCGATGCCCTTAAATGTTAATACAACATGGAGCTATTTATTTGAATGGTACGGGGGTAAAAAATATCGGTATCTTCCGGTGTGGGGAGGTGATGCGGCAATGGGATACCCTGGCAATTTACAAATTCAGGTATCCAGATCTAATTTACCGAAAATGCAATTTTTGATTATTGAACCGAGTAGGGGAATACGCGCTCCCCTTATTGATAAATTTATGGATAATGAGGCATACTTTTCCGATGTTGTGAGTGAGGAGCAGTTCGGTCAATTGGTTGTTCAAAGCAGGAGAGGCCGTGATACGTAAAGAATTTGTTTTATTTGGGTTGCCGCTGTTAGGGTTTATTATAGCTTCCCTCCTCCTTGTCGCACAACATGAAGGCTTGGCATTGAAGGTTATAACTGCTTCATATCTGATAATGTTAGTAGCTACAATTTATAAATTTATTTCTCATGGAAAAGGTTAAAAAATTATTAATTTTTCTGGCTTTTTTTCTTCCATCTATTTTCGTTTTCAGATCCCTTTTTATGGGGGGAAGTCTTGCATGGGGAGATGCTCCCTTTTTTTATCCGGAAAACCTTAAAGAGCTCTTTAATTTGCCTTATGTATGGAATTTCAGGAACGACAATTTAGGTGCCCCCCAGTTTAGTGTTCTTTGGTTATATTTGCCTACCTTTTTATACGGCTTATTAAATCATTTTTTGAGTTTTGGAAATGATATTCTGGTGAGAATTATTTTTTATTTCCCGTCCGTTATTCTGGCAATAGTTGGCTCCTGGTTGTTTATTGGTAGGTTTACAAGGAGCCTGCCGGGAAGATTTTTTGGCACTTTCTTATACGGGTTTAATACCTATTTTTTAACCCTTGTTGATGGAGGTCAAATTGGAGTGGCTTTATCGTACGGCTTGTTCCCGCTGGCAGTGACGTTGTCAATGAATTATTTGGATAAGACCAGTATCAAAAACTATTTCCCGGCGCTCATCTCTTTGTTTGCAATTGTAAACGTGGATTTGCGTGTGGCTATAATTGCGGTATTGTTCATAATTTTTTGGCAGATACAGCAGCCTAATTTGAGAAAAAGAATAATCAATTTTCTGATAATGTTATTTTCGGTCACGGTGCTTAGCTTTTATTGGATCCTCCCGTTTGCTTCAAATTACAAAGATGCAGTTTCAGGTGTAGAAGGGGTTTTAGAGGATAACAACTTCATTAATTTAATTAATAGTATCTTTCTTTTTCAACCACATTTTCCGTTAAATGAATTTGGAAAACTTGCTTCCTTACCTTTTTATTTTGCGTTGCTACCGGTACTAATTTTTGGGGGACTGATTATTTCAAAAAGTAAGAATACACTTTTGCTTACTCTAGCTTTACTTTTTTTAATCTTCGCTTTTTTAAGTAAAGGTGGAAGCCCACCCTTTGGTGAAATCTACACTTTTTCTATTAATAAACTTCCTTTCGGAGTAGCTTTCCGGGATTCATCCAAATTTTTTATCCCGCTGCTTCTTATTGCCGGGGTAATGTTTGCTTTAACTGTTGGGGAATTGAAGAAATTACTCAAGAAACGGGTGCTTTGGGTAATGGTTCCTACTTATCTGTATCTACTTTTGCTCATCAATCCCGCTTTGTCAGGCAGTTTAACGGGAGTTTTAGGTAAGAATATTCAGAGTAATGATTTTTCAAATCTATATTCGTTCCTGCAAAAGGATGATAACTTTTTTAGAACCCTTTGGTTTGAAGAAAAACCTCCTTTGGGATTTGCGGATCGGCAAAGACCTGCTATATCGGCCAATACTTTGTACCAGGAAAGACCGTTTGCCTCGCTAATTTCCGGTCAATATGATTTATTCCAGTTTGTCAGAAATTCACAGATTGATCAATGGTGGAGTTTATTGGGAATAAAATATGTGTTTTTTCCCGGTAATGAAAGAAAAAAGACTTTGACTTTTGAAGACATTAAAAGTCAGGAGGAACGCATTCGGTTTATTGAAGGTAATAGCGGGTTAAAGAAGTCTTCCTTACCGGTTTCTTTTCCTGCTTTTGAAATAGTAAATCCCCAGCCCCATATTTTTGCCCAAAAGAAAATATTTTTAGTGGTGGGTGGCGAAGAAATTTATTATTACCTGTTTACCGGTAAGCAGTTTAATCTTTCGAATAATGCATTTGTCTTTTTAGAGGATGGCAAAATTAATTCAGAGGGTTTACTGGCTATCGATTCGGGTGATGCCGACTTGATTTTTATTAATAAAAGCCAGCAGGACTTAATGATGTCAACACTCGCCGGATTATTTGTACCACCATCAAGTGCGGTATTGAATGAGTGGCAGATCAGGGGAAAGGGGGAGTATCTAAAGTGGAAGTATGATTTATTGAAGCAGGATATTAAAAACTTCGAGTTTGATTTTGGCAAAGGAGTGGCGTTCTCAACAATAAACGGTGAAAAAATTGAGTTTAATCTGAATATTCCTCAAGATGGCAATTACTATTTAGCAATCCGTCATCTTAATGCCGGAGGTGATAGTTTAAAAATTAGATTCTCCGGCCAGGAAAAAGTTATCCCAGTCAATCAGGAAGGAAATTTTCACTGGGAAATAATTGGACCTCAACTGTTTAAAGAGGGACAAACAGATGTTTTAATTCAAAACCAGGGTGGTTTTAATATGCTAAATACTATTGCTGTAATTTCAGAAAGTGATTTTAACCGGGCTGCTAAAACAACGGCCCAGATTATGGGTCATTTCCAGATTCTGCAAATATCGGGGGAAAAAGATTTGGGGGATTTGAGCAGCAGACTTGATCAAAACTTTATACCGGTTAACTTTATGCAAGTGGACCCCACCCGATATAAAATTTTAAAAATGCCCCCTGAAGCCAGATGGCTGGTTTTTTCCGACCGTTATAATAAAGAATGGGGAATTTCGGAATTTGAGAGCAGCCCTCACTTTCCGTTTTATGAAATGATAAATGGTTTTTACCTGAAAAACACTCCAAGGAATTTTGACTTAATTTTTGTGCCACAAAAACAAATTATCCCGGCAATTCTGTTGTCTGTTATCTCTTTCTTTATTATCTTTTTTGTAATACTTGTAAAATTGTTTCACAAAAGGAAAAGCTCATGAAAAAGTGCCTGGTTTGCCAAAAAAATACTAAAATTTTTTACCAAGAAAAAAATGTCAAAATCTTAAAATGCAATAAATGCGGATTGGGGATAACGTATGGTTTGAAGATTGATCGGGATTATCATCGTGATGAGGTATACATAAAAGAGAGGGAACAGTTTAAGAATATATTCCAAAGAAGAGTTGATTTGATAAATAAGTTAAAACTTCCTCCCGGTAAAGTGCTGGAAATTGGTTCTTCAACAGGCATTTTGTTATCACTTTTGAAGAAAGATGGGTGGGATGTACTGGGGATAGAAGTTTCTGCACGGTCGGCTGATTTTGCCAGAAAATCCGGTATCCCTACACTTAATACATCTTTTGATATAGCTCAACTGCCCCAAAGAACATTTGATTTAATTATCATAAACCATACACTTGAGCATATGGTTTCTCCGCGGGATGTATTAAAAAAGGCAAATTTATTATTGGCAAATGAAGGGTATCTTTTTATTGATGTCCCGAATTTTGGAGGTTTTTCGGCTAAGCTTTTTGGGCCAAAATGGCCGTTTCTTTTGCCACATGAGCATCTCTGGCATTTTACCCAAAAATCGCTGGAAATACTGTTAAAAAATACCGGTTTTAAACCTTGTTATTTTGAAATGGTGTCCGGAATTTGGGATTACGGCAGCCCCTTGAGCGAATTGTGGCAATCATTCACCGGATTTAAGAAACGTTTTTTTACTAATTTTTTTACCTTGCTGCCAACGTTCATTTTTTCCAAATTAAACCGTGGGGACGGATTGACTGTAATTTCTAAAAAGGTAACAAAATGAAAAAAGTATTTTTACTGGCAATACTTGGCTTGCACCTTTTTATTTTGAGCAGGTTAACTTTTACTGCCTGGCCGGAAATGCTTTCCTATCCGTATCTTTTTTCAAACGGTTTTGCCCTTTACCGGGATTTTATAATGCCATACCCGCCAGGTCTGGTTTTAGTATTAAGTGGTATTTTTAAACTTCTTGGATTTAACCCACAGGCGCTGGTTATATTTACCTGGGTTCTGGTACTTCTAACTGATTTATTAGTTTTCCTAAACCTTGAGCAGGCAATAAAAAAAGCCGGAGTATCTATATTTTTTACGGGCTTATTTATAATTTTACAAAGTTTTTTGGATGGGAATATGTTGTGGTTTGATTTTGCAACAGTCCTTCCAGTTTTGGGTGGTTTCCTTTTTGCCCAAAAATGGCTTTTGAAAAACTATAAACGGGATTTATTTTTGACCGTATTTTGTATTTCAATTGCGGTTGTAATTAAACAAGTGGCAATTATCTACCTTGCCTTTTTCATTCTCTACTATCTTACACAAAGAAGAAAAATTATTCCCGGTGAGGTCGTCGTAATATTATCAGGAATAATAATTATTTTATTGCCTCTTCTACTATTTCTTTTACTGACCGGCTCGTTTGTGGAATTTTGGAATTGGACAATAATTTATCCGCTTTTTGAGTGGTCAAAATTTCCGGGCTATGTAAATTTTGCAATTTCCAAAAAATATTTTTTGGTAATGGTCTTACTCTTTTTGCCAATATCAGGAATTCTTCTTAATTTTATAAAACCACTTCTTAATAAGTTATTCTGGATGAGTCTGGCGTTTTTGATCTCTGCTCTGATTGCTGTATACCCAAGATTTTCATTTTTTCATCTCCAACCTGTTTTAGCATTTTTAATTATTGTAAGTGCAATAATTTTTAACGGCTTAGATAAAAAATTCAGAGTTTTTTATATTACTTTAATGTTTTTTGTGGTAATTTCATTATCTGTATTTCTTTTTCCCTCACAAATTGGCGGTGGAATAAGATTTTATGGAAGTTATGAAAGAGGGCTGGCCCGTCAAATTTCAGATCTTATAAAGCCGGGAGAGAAAGTGTTTTTTCTTGGACTGGATTCATCAGGATATATCTTTACCAAAACACTTCCCCCAAAAAATTGGAGTGATAATTTTGGCTGGTACCTGGAAATACCCGGAGTCCAGGATTGGGTCTTGGAGGGGCTAAAACAAAATCCACCAAAATTTGTTTTCAGGAGGATTCCATCAGAGGGTAATTGGTATGGCTTAGGCACTTATCAACCAAAGAAGATTATGGATTATATTTTCCTAAATTACAAAAAAGAAGGTAAGATAGGAGAGGGAGTTGAAATATGGATCAGAAAAAATTGAAGATAGTATTTTTGAGTGAGTTTATCGGAAAAGTTGACCGGGGTGCTGAAACATATGTTCTGGAGCTTTCCAAAAGACTGGCCCAAAAGTTTCAAGTTGACATTTTGGCCGGTAAAGACAGTGGTTCTCTTAAAAAAATAGTTAGTGGTGGTTATGATTGGGTAATCCCCACAAACGGCAGGACACAGGCTTTGATGGCAAGCTTGGGAAGAGTTCCTGGAAAATACAAAACTTTAATATCCGGCCAATCCGGAGTAGGACGTGATGATATTTGGAACATTGCCATAACAGTCCCTAATATTTACGTGGCCCTAACGGATTATGAGATGAGATGGGCAAGAAAGTGGGCATGGAAAACAAAAATTGTAAAAATTCCCAATGGCGTTAATTTGGAAAAATTTAATCCTAAGGGAGGAAGAGTTAACTTTAATCTCCCGGGCCCCATAATTTTAAGCGTAGGGGCGCTGGATTGGTATAAACATCATGAGAGAACTATTAAGGCCATGGCCAAAATTAAAACCGGATCCTTGGTTATTATCGGAGCGGGTCCAAAGAAAAAAGAACTGGAGGAAATGGGCAATTCATTGCTCGGTAAGGACAGATTTAAAATTCTAAGTATTACTTTTGAAAAAATACCGAAATATTACCGGTCGGCTGATCTTTTTGTTCTACCTTCCTGGGACAGGGAAGCTTTTGGAATTGTTTACCTTGAGGCAATGGCATCTAATCTACCTGTAGTGGCCCCTGATGATTTGGCAAGACGTGAAATTGTGGGTGATGGTGGAATATTGGTAGACACTCCTGATGCGGAAAAATATGCTGCGGCGATAGGTGAGGTATTATCTAAGAAATGGGGTGATACTCCGAGAAAACAAGCCGAGAATTTTTCCTGGGATAATGCAGCAGTATTATATGAAAAACTTTTTAAGGAGCTTGTATGAAAGTATCGGTCATAATTCCTGCATACAACGAACAAGCCTCAATTGCCGCTTGTCTGCAGTCGCTGCAAAATCAAAGTTTTAAAGACTTGGAAATTATTGTAGTAGATGATGGGTCAACAGATAAAACATTTGATGTTTTGTCTAAATTTAAAATGCAAAGTTCAAAGTTCAAAATTTTAGATCAGAATCATGAAGGAGCTGGTATGGCAAGAAATCTGGGGGTAAAAAATGCTACCGGTAAAATTTTAGTTTTTGTCGATGCTGATATGGTTTTCGATAAAGAGTTTATTAAGAAATTAACTACGCCAATTATTGATGGAAAAACCATTGGCACATTTTCCAAAGAAGAATTTGTTTTAAATAAAGATAATATTTGGAGTAATTGCTGGAATATCAATAAAAATCTTCCCATCGACCGGATGCACCCTAAAAACTATCCAGATACCCAGCCTGTTTTTAGGGCAATCATAAAGAAAGAGTTTGAAAAAGCTGGGGGATTTAAACCAATTGGTTACATTGATGACTATACGGTTTCAGAAAAACTGGGAGTTTTGGCATCAGCTTCACCCGGGGCAATTTTTTACCATCAAAACCCCGGGAGTTTGTCTGAAATATACAAACAGGCCCGGTGGATTGGCAAAAGCGAATATAAAAGGAGGAAAATTAAAAATGAAACCGCAATGAAGATAATTTCTTTAATCAGGTATAATCCTGTTTTTTCCCTGGCCAATGGCTTGATAAAGGCAATACAGCATTCCTTGCCGGAATATATAATTTTCAAATTTATTTACGATTTTGCTATTGAAATATCACTGCTTAAATCATTTTCGGGAGAGCAAAAATATAAATGATTTTTTTAATACTGGCACTAGGATTTGTTTTGAGGTTAATTACCCTTAATCAATCATTTTGGCTTGATGAGGCTGATAATGTTGTTGCTGCCAGGGGTTTGGATTTTATCTCGTTTATATCAAAATATCCGCTTGGTGATTTTCATCCGCCTGGGTACTTTATTTTACTTTGGATTTGGGGACATCTTTTCGGATTTGGAGAAATAAATGTCCGTCTTTTGTCGGTTATTTTGGGGTTTGGCACAATCTGTTTAACTTATTTGATCGGGAAAAAATTATTTAATAATAAGGTGGCACAGATTGGTTCCTTGTTTTTAGCTGTAGCCCCGCTGCATGTTTATTATTCTCAAGAAGCAAGAATGTATTCCTTGTCTGCCTTTGCTGCCGTTTTATCTTTTTATTATTTCATCAAAGTACTTAATAAGGAGAAATGGTCTTTTTTGGGATTGGGGCTATCAACAGCTCTTGTTCTCTACTCGGATTATGTGACATATCTGGTTATCCCGTCCCAATTTGTTTTCCTGCTACTTTACGAAAGGAGCAGGATTGGGAAGTGGATGATGGCCCATTTGATCTCCGTACTATTATTTCTGCCATGGGTTTTGGTCTTGCCGGGGCAAATTGCAGTTGGGATTAAAGCCTCAATTGATTTACCGGGCTGGAAAAAAGTGGCAGGCGGAGCGGACTTTAAAAATCTGGCCTTGGTTTTTATAAAAACAATTTTAGGTAGAATTTCTTTTGATAACAAAATTATTTATGGATTGCTGGCAAGTGGTGCGGGGGTAGTGTATGGACTACTGTTATTTTTAGGTTTTAGGAAAGGTGGCAATAAGACAAAATTATTACTGTTATGGATTTTTGTACCAATAATTTTGGCATTTTTAATTTCATTTTATATTCCCATGCTTTCATATTTCCGGATGATTTATATTTTGCCTGCCCTGTATCTCTTGATGGCCAAAGGTTGTGTGTCGCTTAAGGGATTATGGCAGAGACTTGCTATTGGAATCATATTGGCCATCAGTAGTATTTCACTCTTTATTTACTACACCAACCCAGTATTTCAGCGGGAAGATTGGCGGGCAGTTGCAAGATTCTTGGATAATATTTCCGGCCCAAAACTGGTTCTTTTTGAAGACAATCATGTTAAGTTTCCTTATCTTTACTATGCCAAGGATTTAAAGGACGCCCATCCGGGCTTAAAAAAAGTTCAGGCTCGGGAAATTGAAGATGTGACCGATATCACGGGCAAAAAAGTTTACCTGTTTGATTATTTGGTGGAGATTACAGACCCCAAAAGATTAATTAATCAAAAATTAAAAAGCTTAGGGTATAAACAGACCAATCTCTACAATTTTAACGGAGTGGGATTTATCAGATTATATGAAATTCAGTAACCGCCTTATACCGGTTTTTTTGATCTCATTATTTTTAGTTGTCCTATTTGGCTTTTATAGAAACCATGCCTTATCTTTTCATTTTGTTGATGAGGAAGACAATATTGTACTGGGGAATTATTTGCTTCAAAAAGAGAAATTATACAAGGATTTATTTTCCCATCATCAACCCCTGGCTTATATTTTTAGCGCCGGCGTTCAAAAAATTAGTACTCCACCAAACTTGTTTATGTTAATTGAAAGACACAGAGAAGCAGTGCTTTTCTGGGCAATTACCTGGACAATTCTCCTGGTTGCCAGATTCGGTTGGCCGCTTTTTTTATTTACCCTGGTTTTTGAGCCTATCAAAATATTTTTATTGGGGCATTTATTCCTCTCTGAATCTCTGGTTGTTTATCCTTTGGTGTATATTTTGTCATTTATATTTCTAAAGCCGCCACTTTTAAGACTGGAATTTGTCTTATTAGGTTTGTCTTTTTCTTTAATTTTTTTTCTTTTAAGCCCGCTTTGGCCGGCAGCAATAGCTCTTGGGCTTATTTTTTTTAAAAGCAGGAATTTTAAAAAACAGGAAATATTTTTATTTTCAGCTGGATTTTTTGGGGTTTTATTAAGTATAATTCCGTTTGTTTCTATACAGGATTATTTCTATAATGCATTTTATTTAAACCTTAAATATTATATTCCGAAATTCAGCAATGGATTTTCAGGTACCTTGCAATCTTTTCTTGCTCCTTTTATTTCATTAACAATTTGGGCGGGAAGAAGCGCTACCTTACAAATAATTCAATTTTTTTCTGTATTCCTAATTTTTACATCATTTATTTTAATTAGAACAAAAGAATGGAAAATATCATTATTAATTTTTGTTATTTTAGGCCTTGTTAATTTGCGCTTTATCAAGCCGGGACTTCAGGAATATAACGGTTTTCATATTTTACCGTGGTTTTCCTCACTTGTACTTTTAAGTTTAATTACCGCGTTCTTGCTAATTAAAAATTATCCCGGATTATTCCATAAATTATTTTTATCAATATTTCTACTGATAACTTTAATTTTGGAATTTTCTGAACTTAAGCAAAATTTGTTTACAATAAAAGACCCGAACAAAGATTTTTTTATTAATTATTCCCGGCAAGAGGATTTTGGTAGAGCAATCAAAATTATGAAAAAAGATGGGGAAAGATTATTTGTGGTACCTGATGAATGGTTGCTTTACTGGCAAGCGGGTATCGGGCATTATTCTAAAATGGTCAATTATTATGCTTGGATGAGCAAAGTGCCGGAAATAAGAAACCCATTGACGGCAAATTTCGCCGCAAGCCCTCCAACTTATTTTTATTGTGATAAGTGTGAGCATGGCTACTTCGGACTGGAGAAATTTTTTGGAAGGTATGAGCGGGTTAAAAAAGATGGGAAGGAAACTAACTTGATGGTACTTAAGGAGAAGGTGTCAACATTATCTGAAAAAAAGATTGCAGAGCTCGGCTACTATAATTTTACATTTGGAGGTAAATAATTTGTTACAATGGGTAGTATGAGAATAGGTTTTGATATCTCGCAAACAGCTTATCACGGTGGAGTTTCTGCGTATACCGCAAATTTAACAAGTGGCCTGCAGAAAATTCAGGATCTGGAGATGATTTATTTTTATGCGTCACTCAGAAAACCTTACAATGGGAAACTGCCTAATGTTAAATCTGTTCCAATTCCTCCTACCATCTCGGAGTTTTTATTCAACAGACTACGGATTTTTCCCATAGAAAATTTTATTGGTAATATTGATGTCTTCCATAGTTCCGATTGGATACAGCCTAAAACCAGTGCTAAAAAAGTCACTACCTATCATGATGTCGTGCCTCTAAAATTTCCCCGATGGTCACATCCCAAGATTGTTGCGGTACACAGGAGAAGACTGAAATTGGTGGAAAAGGAAATTGACATGGTCATTGCAGTATCCGATTCCACAAAAAAAGATTTACTGGAAGTTTCCAAAATCCCGGAAAATAAAATTACGGTTATTTATGAGGCAGCCGGGGAACAATTTAAGCCTCAAAACGGAAGGATGGTTGAAGAATTTAAAAAGAAGATGGATTTGCCGGATGAATTCATTTTGGCAATAGGCGGAATAGGCAACAGGCGGAATTTGAATAGGGTAAGAGAGGCATGTAAGGACTATAACTTGGTAATTGCCGGTGAGACGATACCATACCTGCCCTATGATCAGTTACCGCTTCTCTATGCCGCGGCCAGAGTCTTACTATACCCGTCTTTTTATGAAGGTTTCGGCTTACCTATTCTTGAAGCCATGGCTTGTGGTATCCCGGTTATTACATCAAATGTTTCATCCATGCCTGAAGTGGGAGGAAACGCAGCTCAATATGTTGATCCTGAAAAGGTGGGGGATATTAAGAAAAAATTGAATATGGTTTTAGTGGACGTACAATTACGGGAACAAATGGTTAAAGATGGCCTAATCCAAGCTTCCAAATTTTCCTGGGAAAAAACAGCCCAACAAACAGCAGAAGTTTACCAAAAAGTAGCCGGGAAGTAGTTTTATTTGGCAATATTAAGCAAGATTAATGCTTAGAATCGTTAAAATGGTTAATTTTACTTTAAATTAAAGGTATATTAATGCAATTAATCACACATCCGATGTGTGATATGAAAAGGCGATGATTCAACTATTTTTTCAGGATAAATACAACTTCCATTCCGAAGTTAGAAAATAATTTTTTTTCCACTTTGAGTCCTTCTTTTTTGATGATTGTTTCCAGTTGTCTGGGGTTGAATGGATGCAGGTGGGCGTTTCTCCAGACCGATCCTTTTGTCCTTTCCCAAATAAACCAGGCTATCCTAAACAAAGGGTGGCCTGAATCCATGGCTAAAATAATTGTGCCGTCATTTTTGGTAATCTGTTTTAACCCCTGCAATACTTTTTGTGGTGTAATAACATGCTCAATTGTTTCATAGCATACTACCAAATCGAAGAATTTACTTTTTATCGGGATTTGGTGCAGGTCACAGCAAATGAATTTTATTTTTTTGTATTTTTTACTGGCATGGTTAATCGCAGTCTGGTATACATCCAACCCGAAGATTTTACTTTTAGGCAAAATACCGGCAAGTTGCCCGGTCATGTACCCTCCCGCGCAACCGGCATCACAAACAGTTTTAAACTCCTTACCATTTAAAATTTTTTTTAATGTACTGATTTTTTGGTTATGCCACAAGCGCTGTAAGAAATTATTTTGCACCCCTTTTTCATAGTAATCAGGAGGAACCTGATTCCAGATTTTTATTAGGCTACTGCTATCTTTTCTCATCCGTAAAGAATATAGTAAAAAAAATGCATTGTCTATATAATAAAAGAAATTATGAAAATTTGGATTGATGGATGTGAGGCAAATGTGCCTCAAAGGTTAGGTTCCTCACAGGTTGCTTTTGGACTACTCTCTGCCCTAGAAAAGATTGACAAAGAAAATGACTACACTGTTTTATTGGCAAATAAGCCTCTCCCGGATATGCCAAATGAACGGGTAGGATGGAAATACCGATATCTGAAATCAAACAAATTCAAAACATGGATTGCAATTCCCTGGGCACTTTTTACAGCTAAAGATAAACCAGACCTCTTTTTCTCACCAGCGCATTATGGCCCGGTTTTTTCCCCGGTTAAAAGGGTTATTACCATTTTTGATTTGGCATTTCTGCGTTTCCCCGGGTATTACAAACCCCGTGACCTTTGGCAGTTAAAGCTTTGGACACAAATTTCGGTACAAAAGGCAAGCCATATTATTACCATTTCCAAATCCACAGCTTCTGATTTAAGTAGATATTACAAAGTGGAGAAAGAAAAAATTACTGTAGCTTACCCTGGTTTTGACGATAAGATATTTTATCAATGCAAAGACCAAATGAAAATTGTGGATATTGTGGGAAGGTATAAAATTGAGGGAGATTATATTATTTACATAGGAACCCTTCAACCACGGAAAAATTTGATCCGGCTTATTGAAGCTTTTAAAAATATTGATAACCTAAAGTTAGTCATTGTTGGAAAAACGACTGGATTAGGCAGACAGGGGTGGATGTATGAGGAAATATTAAAGGCACCAAAGAAGTATGGTATTGAAGAGAAAGTAATATTTACGGGTTTTGCTTCGACGGAGGATTTACCGTATCTCCTGGCTGGTTCCAGGGCCTTTATTCTTGTGTCCTTGTATGAGGGTTTTGGAATTCCTGTAGTTGAAGCCATGGCTTGTGGCACGCCGGTTATCGTATCCAATGTATCATCGCTTCCTGAAGCAGCAGGTTCAGCAGGGCTTCTTATTAATCCTGAATCGGTTGAACAAATTACCCAGGCCATCAGGACCATAGCTTTTGACAGTAAACTCCGGGCAAAAAAATCCAAGGAAGGACTTAAACAAGCCAAAAAATTCTCCTGGCCCAAAATGGCCAAATTAGTCTTGAAGGTATTCAAGGAAAGCCGTTAACTTACGTATAGGAAGTTGCGGACAACTTGTTTATGCACCCATTTCCCAATATAATTACTTGTGTATGGTGATATTTCGCGACAGAATGGGTAATTCCTTGAGCTCCATGGAGGCTTCTAATAAGGCCGTAAACAGGGTATTTAACTGGATTTTGGATTTCGAACTCCTGCTTATAACCTGGGCAGGACTTTTCCCCTGTCACTTTTTCCGTTTATTTATATATAATTTGGTGGGAATGAAGATTGGCAAGGGTTCAAGGATTCATGTCGGAGCACGTTTCTATTATCCTCCCAATATTAAAATAGGCGAGGGAACAATTATTGGGGATAATGTTTTTTTAGACGGACGGGACAAGCTAACTATTGGTAGTCATGTAGATATTGCCTCAAGCGTGATGATTTTAAACAGTGAGCATGACGTCAATGCCGAAGATTTTCATGCCATAGAAGCACCGGTTGAAATTGGAGATTATGTTTTTGTTGGTCCCCGTGCCATAATTTTGCCCGGGGTCAAGGCTGGCAAGGGTGCAATAATTGCTGCAGGTGCAGTGGTCACAAAAGATGTAGCAGATTTTACCATAGTAGGAGGTGTGCCGGCCAAGGTAATTGGAGAAAGAAAAATTAAGGATCCTCATTACAAACTTGGCAGAGCCAGACTTTTCCAATGATTAAAAGGCTGAAAATTATTTCATGGGTATTGTTTATTTTGGGCCTATTTTATGTAGCACTACCAGGCCCGTCTTCGATTAATGATTTTCCTGCCCTTACCCCTTCTGTTAAATCAACCCTTGAAGGTGATACCATCCAAAACCCCAACATTGCAGCATACTACTCCGATTACAGGAGGGATTTTATCACATGGTTTTATAAGAATAAATTTGCAGGTATGCACATATTCAGCCTGATTTTTCCTCCGGTAACAATTAACCATCCTCCGGAAAGGGCTTACCAGTATATTAGAGACCAGCAAGAAAGCACCTTCCTTGAAGAGTATGTTTACCCCCTGCGCTATTCTTTTTATGTTAACGGGTTTGAGCCATTCATTGAAAACAAAACATATAACAGGCCGTCCAATTTCCAGGGCAACCATATTATTATTCGTGATAAGACGAGTGGAGAAGAAAAATATTACGATTCTAAAACTACGCTTAGATTTTATCCTACCGGCCTTTTTTCCAGAGTGCTAGTATATGTCTTGATTTGGCTATCGGGAATTTCTTTATTCCGCCTGTACAAAGAAGCATTTATCTCTGAAAGGCAAATATGAAAAATCTGACACAGCAGCTCGATAAATATTTCTTTTGGGTGTTGATGTTTCTGGCAGTTTTTATTCCTCTATATCCTAAATTCCCTTTGTTTAATATACCATTAACTTATGTGGCTGTAAGGCTGGAAGATTTAATTATTGCAACTGTTGTCTCAATATGGCTTTTTACACATATTTTTAATTATAAAAATTATTTAAACCAGACGATTTATAAATCTTTTATACTTTTTTGGATAATTGGCGGGTTGTCGTTGATTTCCGCACTTTTAATAACATACTCAATTTCTCCGCATCTGGGTTTGCTGCATTGGTTGAGGCGAATTGAGTATATGTCTCTCTTTATTATTGCAGCCACAACTATTACAAAAACATGGCAGGTAAAAGTATCCCTGGCAGTAATTTTTACTACTGCCATACTGGTTGCAATGTATGGTTTTGGCCAAATTCTGTTTGATTTTCCGGTAATTTCCACTACCAATAAAGAGTTTTCAAAAGGTCTAGTTTTGTTTTTAACTAATGGGGCAAGAGTTAACTCAACCTTTGCCGGTCATTATGATTTGGCTGCTTATCTTTCAATAATACTGGTGTTGATTGCAACTCTTTTTTTCTACTATAAAAATTTGCTGCATAAGTTTTTGCTCATTGCTTTGGGGGCAGTTTGCTTTGTGCTTTTGGGGTTGACTGCCGCCAGAATTTCTTTTTTTGCAACCTTTTTAGGCATTGCGGCGACTTTTTTATTGGGAGGTAAAAAATGGCTTTTGGTGGGCCTTATCGGAGCGAGCTTGCTTTTAGTGGTTGCGATTCCGGATTTAAGACATAGACTGGTAGCCACAATTACAGTCAATATAATGGGAGGCGGGGGAGCAAAATACACTCCACCTCCGGATAAAGTAACTATTTTTACCCCAAAAAAAGCCGTACCGTCTATAGACGGATCAGGTCAGGTAGCGACTTCTCAAGCAACCGAAAGTGGTGCCGTAGCAGTGGATACTGTTCCCGGGGAGCCAATTAATACAACTGAACTTGGTGTTTATAGATCGTGGGGAATCAGGTTTGATGTAGAATGGCCCAGGGCTTGGGCTGCGTTTTTGAAGAACCCCTTTCTTGGAACCGGCTATTCTTCATTAACTATTGCTACTGATTCCGATTACTTGAGGTCCTTGGGTGAAGTTGGGATTTTGGGAACTCTTGCATTAATTTTAATATTTATAATTATAATTAAAAAAATGATTATATTTTTGCGTGGAAATACTAATTTTGAAAAATATTTTATTATCGGGGGGTTAGGAACAGTATTGGTAATACTTACATCGGGGTTGTTTATTGATGTTTTGGAGGCTTCAAAAGTGGCGGAAATGTTTTGGCTTATCCTGGGTGTAGCTTGGGCAGCTATGTTCCTTCGCAGTAGTGAAGACAGGAAATTATGAGTAAAATATTTTATTTATTAAAAAATCCCCTTTTCTGGTTATGCCTTATCGTACTGGTTGCTTTTATTGTACGTTTATATAAAATTGACAACCCTATTGCCGATTGGCATTCGTGGAGGCAGGCAGATACTGCTGCAGTTGCACGGAATTTTTATAAGGAAGGCTTTAATCCGCTACTGCCCCGCGGTGATGATATGTCTCCGCCCGGTACAGTTCAAGCCAACCCTGAAAGATACAGGTTTGTAGAATTCCCGATTTATAATTCATTAGTATATTTCCTGTATCTTTTAAACGGAGGAGTTGATGAAAAGCTTGCCAGGCTTGTGTCAATTTTAATGTCGCTTGGCTCAACTGTCTTCATTTATTTTGTTACCAAAAAATATTTAGGGGTCTTTACAGGACTTATTGCATCCCTCCTTTTTGCGATCCTGCCTTTTAATATTTATTTTTCCCGGACAACCCTGCCGGAGCCGACATTGGTATTTTTTTCTTTGGGGATGCTGTATTTTACCGATAGATGGATTTGGGAAAATAGATTATCGTTGTTTATTTTAGCGGTATCTTTTACCAGTTTGGCTTTTCTTATCAAGCCCATGGCAGGCTTTTACCTGCTACCTCTTATATATTCATATTATTTGAAGGAACAAAAATTGTGGCCAATCCCCAAAAGATATATTGCCTGGGTTGTAACTTCATTTGTGCCTTTTGTAGCGTGGCGCTTTTGGATGCTGCAGCACCCTGAAGGAATTCCTGCATCAGCTTGGCTTATGAACGGTGACGGCATCAGGTTCCGGCCGGCTTTTTGGAAATGGATCGTAGGAGATAGGTTTGGGCGGGAAATTTTAACGGTTGCAGGATCAATTCTTTTTACTATTGGTGTTCTGGTAAAGCCCAAACTTGAAGAGGGGAAATTGCTGCATCTTCTGGTTTTCTCATCCCTCCTTTATTTAATTGTTTTTGCAACCGGCAATGTAACCCATGACTATTACCAAACATTTATCGTACCGGCCCTGGTGATATTCACAGCCCGGGGTTTTACTATCCTTCTTAAAGGATCCGGCAGTTTTATTCCCAGGCTTTTTACAATCCCTCTGGCATTACTTTTACTCTTCCTTACAATTTATCTTGGATGGTTGGAAGTTAAGGGACTTTATCAAATCAACAATGGTGCAATTGTTGAAGCAGGTAAAATGGCTGATCAAATACTGCCAAGGAACGCAGTTGTGCTAGCACCCTATATGGGTGATACGGCTTTCCTCTATCAGGTAAATAGACCAGGCTGGCCAATTATGGTATTACCGATTGAAGAAATGAAAAAAAAATATGGTGTTACGGCTTACGTTTCTGTAAATTACGATACGGATACTAAAAACCTCATGGAGAAATATAGCGTCCTTGAGGAGAACCCTAAATTTGTAATTATTGATGTATCACGTCCCAAATAAAGGTATGAAGATACTAATGTTGACTCCCTACCTTCCATATCCCCCTTCCTCCGGTGGACAAATCAGGTCATACAATTTAATCAAACAGCTTTCCAAAAAACATCAAATTACTCTCTATTCATTGATAAAACACGACAGTGAAAGACAATATATTTCTGAACTTGAAAAATATTGTGAAAATGTGAAAGTTTTTAAAAGGGCTGAAAAACCATGGACGATTGCAAACATCCTGCGTACCGGATTTAGCCCATATCCTTTTGTTGTAATTAGAAACTTTTCCAAATTGGAAAAGCAAAGCGTGGCAGAAATTTTATCCCGTGAGAAGTTTGACATTATCCATGCGGAAACATTTTATGTATATCCCCATATCCCCGAGACACATGTGCCTGTTGTCCTGGTTGATCAGACAATTGAGTATCAGGTTTATCAGCATTATGTTGAAAACTACAAATTTTTATTTATGAAACCTCTTCTTTGGATTGATGTGTTAAAAATCAAATTCTGGGAAACGCATTTCTGGAAAAAATCAGCCAGGGCAATTGCGGTATCTGAATCGGATGCCCAAAAAATGGCCGCATCGGCTTCAAAGATTCAGGTTTCAATAGTGCCCAATGGCGTCGGAGAAGATTTAATGGAAAAAACCCCAATGCATTATTCGAATGACATTTTGTTCATGGGTAATTATGACTGGATGCAGAATCTGGAAGCGGCTAAAGTTTTAGCAAGGGAAGTATTCCCTAAAATTTTACAAAAAATACCCGATGCTAGATTAATTATTGCCGGCCAAAATGCTGATAAGGTAGTCGGGTTGGAATCTGATAAAGTTAAAATGGTTAATTTGTCCATTGAGGATATTGAAGGGGTCAAGAAGGCCTACCGCCAAAGTGGGGTACTGGTTGCGCCTCTCTATGGTCCCGGCGGAACAAGGCTGAAGATTTTGGGAGCGATGGCAGCCTGTTTGCCAGTAGTAACAACTCATATTGGTATTGAAGGAATTGATGCTAAAAACGGGGAATCCGTTTTATTCGGTAAAACTCCCGAAGAGTTGGCAAATCTGACAATACAGATTTTAAGTGACAAGAAATTATATGAGAAAATTACAACCAATGCCAGAAAATTAGTTGAGGAAAAATACTCATACCCGGTAATTGCGGGTAAACTAGACAGGATTTATCAGGAAGTTTGTAAGGAGAAAAAGGCCCATGAGAATAATAATTGATGCAAGGTTATGGTCAGAGTCAGGTATTGGGCGCTACGTTAGAAATTTAATTGAAGGTTTACAAAGGGCAGACCACCAAAACGAATACTATGTTCTCCATTTACAGGATGACTTCGATAAACTAGTGTATCGCGCTGAAAATTTCCATAAAATTTTGGCAGATTTTAGATGGTATACATTCAGTGAGCAAATAAAACTCCCGAAAATTATAAATAGTTTAAAGCCCGACTTAATCCACTTTCCCCATTTTAATGTGCCAATTTTTTATAAAGGTAAATTTGTAGTGACAATCCATGATTTAATCCATCAGCATTTCCAAACAAGAGATGCCTCAACACATGGGCCAATTATCCATACTATAAAAAAAATTGGATATAGAAAAACTTTTTCTCACGCCGTATCCGGATCTTCCAAAATTATAACTCCTTCTAATTTTGTGAAAGAACAACTGGTTAATGAATGGAATGTGCCGGAAGGCAAAATTACTATAACTTATGAAGCTGTAGAAGATAATTTTCTTAGGCTGGCCCAAAAAGCCAACGGCAAAATTACTGTCAAAAAACCCTATCTTTTTTATGTTGGCAATGCCCAGCCCCATAAAAATCTTTTAATATTAATTAAAGTTTTTAAAAAACTTAAAGAAAAATATCAGGATTTATCCTTAGTTTTATCAGGCCCTCCCCATAAATTTTGGGAAGATATTAAAGCAGTATCACACATCGGAGGTGTGATATTTACTGGTTTCGTAAGCGATAATGAATTGGCGGGTCTTTATAAAAATGCCAAGATTTTTGTAATGCCGTCACTTGAGGAAGGCTTTGGTTTGCCGGTTTTGGAGGCCATGGCAGCGGGTTGCCCGATAGCCTCATCAAATGCCGGGTCGCTCCCGGAAGTTGGAGGCAATGCGCTATTATACTTTGATCCAAAAAATGAGAATGATATAGCAGAAAAAATCTCCCAAGCCTTGGATGATAAAAATTTAAGAAATGATCTTATTAAAAAAGGTAAAATAAGATATAAGCAATTTAGCTGGCAAAAATTAGCAGAGCAAACTTTGGGAGTTTACAGATCAAGCTAGATTTTTTCTGCTACGCGCAGTTTGCCGCTGCGGCTGCGGGGGTTTTCTTCTATCTCTTTTTCTGTGGGTTCAATTGGTTTTTGAGTAATTATTTTGATCGAACACTTTTGTTCCTCACTTTTCATAAAGTCCTTAACAATTCTGTCTTCCAGTGAATGAAAACTTATTACAATCAATCTTCCTTCAGGCTCCAAAATGTCTAACGTTTGGGGTAGAGATTCAGTTAAACTATTTAACTCATCATTGACCGCAATCCGCAGTGCTTGGAAAACGCGCGTGGCTGGGTGGGTTCTGTCGGCTTTGCTCCTTGGTCTTGAGGAGAGTATTATTTGGGCTAGCTGGTTGGTAGTTGTGACGGGTTTATTCTGCCTGGCTCTGATTATTTTTTTGGCTATTCCTTTGGCAAAGCGTTCTTCGCCGAATTTCCAAAAGAGCTGGGCCAATTCCTTTTCGTGCAGGCCATTAATAAGATCGGCCGCGCTTACCCCGTAATTTTGATCCATCCGCATATCTAAAGGGGCATCAACATTAAAACTAAACCCCCTTTCGGTTGTCTCTAGTTGATGTGAAGAGACACCCAAATCGAATAATACTCCTGATACCCTACCAATATTATATTTTTCAACGACTAGTTTTAAATGGGAAAAATTTGATTGGCATAAGATTAGATTTTCTGATGTCGCCTGAAGGCGCCCTTCAAACATGTTTGTTTTTAGATGGTATTTTTGAGCAACTTCCATAATTGCTTCCGGATCAAGGTCAATGCCTAGAACTTTACCGCCTTTTTCTAAAACCCCTTCCGTATGTCCGCCTCCACCTAAATTGCAATCAATGTACCAAAACCCCTTTTTAATATGTATGTATCTCAGAACTTCTGCCAGCATAACCGGCGTATGATAATCACGCATGGTCTTATTTTCTCATGTTTTTGGTACAATGGACAAGTTTATGAGTAAAAATTTAAAGATCGCACTTGTACATGATGATTTAGTTCAATGGGGTGGAGCCGAGAAACTTTTACTCTCCCTATCGGAGGTATTTCCCAGAGCACCAATTTACACATCTGTAATGGATTTTACAAATCCCTTGATAAAAAAATACTTTAATTCCAAAATAATTATTACCTCTTTTATGCAAAAAATTCCCGGCTGGAGAAGCCTTTACAGGGCATTTTTGCCGCTCTATCCTTTAGCTTTTGAGCAGTTTGATTTTTCCGCATTTGACATTGTCCTTTCCCAGACCACACGCTTTGCCAAAAGCATAATCACCAGACCTGAAACAAAACATATTTGTTATTGCCATACTCCGCCAAGGTTCCTGTGGAATTTTTCTGATGAAAAAACCCCTTTTTTACTTCAACCATATTTAAAATTCCTGAAACAATATGATAGGATTTCTTCCGGCCGGGTAGATTATTGGATTGCGGGATCAAAGAATGCCCAGGAAAGAATTAAACAAATTTATAATGCAGAGTCAATGATTATTTACCCATTTGTTGATATGGATAAATTTGGTTATTTTGGAGGGTACGAGGGAGATTACCTTTTGGTAATTTCACGTTTGAATAAATATAAAAGGGCAGACCTGGCAATATTGGCATCAGAGAAACTCAATATTCCTGTAAAAGTGGTGGGTAAGGGACCGGAATTGGAGCGGTTAGCCACGCTTGGAAAACAAAAGGTTGAACTGCTGGGGACAGTTGATGATGAGATGTTGGCCCACCTTCTACTTGGGTGTAAAGCTGTTCTGGTTACAGGAGAAGAGGATTTTGGGATAGTGTCTTTGGAGGCACAGGCTTTAGGTAAGCCTGTCATTGCATTTGGTAAAGGGGGGGCTTTAGAAACCGTGATTGATGGATGTACCGGCTATTTTTTTTATGAACAAACTGTTGAGAGTTTATGTGATGCCTTGGAGAAGCTTTACAAAAAAGGATATAATCAAAAAAGATGCAAAGAGAATGCCAAAAGATTTTCAAAGGAAAGATTTTACAATGAATTCCAAAACTTAATCTTAAATTTGTGATATATAAATTTTTAAAACGGATTCTGGATTTAATAGGTTCAACCATAGGAATTACACTGCTCTCACCATTATTTTTATTGATTGCCATTTTAATAAAAATTGTTTCAAAAGGATCAATTTTGGCTGATACCCCAATGAGAGTTGGGGAGGGAGGCAAACTTTTCCGCATGTATAAATTCCGTTCTATGGTAGTAGGGGCTCATGATCTTTTGCACCGTGACCCAAGATACAAAAACCTCTTAAAAAAATATCAGCAAAATAGCTATAAACTTGCCATTGACGAAGATCCGCGTATAACCCGTATCGGAAAGTTTATCCGTAAAACCTCGATTGATGAGCTTCCGCAACTTTTTAATATTTTAAAGGGCGAAATGAGTTTAGTTGGGCCCCGTGCCTATTACTCGTATGAGCTGGAAGAGCAGCAGGTTAACTTCCCCGGTACCGGAAAATTTGTTAAAATAATACTTACATCAAAACCAGGCTTGACCGGTGTTTGGCAGACATCGGGAAGATCGGCAATTAATTTTGATAAAAGGGTGGAAATGGATGCTTTGTATGTTGAAAAAAAATCAATTATTTATGACCTTTGGCTTCTTTTAAGGACTGTCCCGGCTGTAATATTTGGCAGGGGGGCTGTATAAATTATGGCAATGATGAATTTAAATAAAAAATTGAATAACAACCTTACATTGCGGAAATTTAAAAGTAAAGGTAACGGAAAAGCAAAAAGACGTCTGTTAGTAATTTTTCTGCTCCTGACCTTAACGATTGGGTTACCTGGTATTGCCAGCGCTTATTTTGTCAGAGAGACTATAGCCGGGGCCAAAATAATCTCAGAAGGCGCAAAGCAGGAGAATCTTGATGTTGTTAAAACAGGGATAAATAAAACAAAATCCGCAGTTGATAAGTTGAACCTATCACTCAAGTTTTTAACCTGGTTAAGGGTGGCTCCCTTTATAGGCGGGTATATATCAGATGTTTCCCATTTTGTGTCTGCAGCCTCGTATGAGCTTAGCGCCGGCCAGAAAATTGTCTTAATACTTGAGCCATATAAGGACGAACTTGGGTTTACCGGCAGCCCGACGCCGGGGCAAGATAAAATTGCCCAAGTTGTTAAAATTCTTGATAAAACCCTGCCACATGTTGATTCTATTGAAGATGACCTGAAAAGAGCCGGTGAGGAAGTAAAAAGTATTGACGCAGGGAAATACCCTGAAGAATTCAAAGGAAAAAGGGTAAAGGATTTAGTAGAAACTGCCCGGAATTTCATTATTGGTGCAGATGTTGCAATATCCGAGGGTAAAGATGCCTTATTGATTGCTCCTAAAACTTTGGGACAGGATTCCCCGAAAAATTATTTGATTCTCTTCCAAAACGATAAAGAGATAAGGCCGACTGGAGGATTTATTACAGCTTTTGCATTTCTCACTCTTGATAAGGGTCATCTGTCTACTACAACATCAGATGATATTTACAGATTGGACGAAAAGCTTCTTAAAGTCTGCGAAAAGAAAATTTGCCCACTTTCTCCGCCTGCTCCGATTGTTAAATATTTGCCCGAGGTATCCGGAAAACCCCGCTCGGCCTGGTCCATGCGTGATTCTAATATTTCTCCTGATGTTCCAACTGCGGCTAAGCAATTTGAAAGCATGTATGATCTTTTAGGAGAAGGCATACCGTTTGACGGGATTATTTATATTGATACACAAGTGGTGGAGGAATTGATTGAAATTACCGGCCCGGTTGATATTTTTGGTACCAAATACAGCGCGGAGCGCGATGGGCGTTGTAATTGCCCGAATGTCATTTATGAGCTTGAGCACTACGCGGAAGTAGCTTCTAAAGGGGAAGAGGATAGAAAAGCTATACTTGGGACGCTGATGCAGCAAATTTTAGCCAAAATGTTATCAGCGGGGCCTGATAAACTTCCTATTGTAATAAATAATATGGTCAAATTGGCTAACGACAAACATATTATGGTTTATTTAAATGACTCATCTTCCCAGGCTGCACTTTCTAAACTAAATTGGACAGGACAAATTAAACCTTTTGATGGGGATTATCTGCATATTAATGATTCTAATTTTGCCGGAGGCAAGTCCAATCTTTATGTTGAAGAAAAAGTAACACTGGATATTAAGGCGGGAAATGATGGGGCTACCACGAACAAAGTTACTATTGAATATAAAAATCCTCAGCCTTTTAATACCTGGCTTAATGGGATTTTACGCGATTATGTCAGGATTTATGTTCCAAGAGGAGCAAAACTTGTGTCTTCAAAGGGTTCGGATGATCCTGTAACAACACAAGTTGACGAGGGATTAAATAAAACATATTTCGAGGCTTTTGTGCAGGTTAGACCCCAAAATTCAAGAACTTTGCAAGTTGAATACACTCTGCCTGATAATGTGGCGGGTAAAAATTATCCTTTGCTAATCCAAAAACAACCCGGAGCTAAGGATTTTAAATACACTGTTAAAATAAACGGTTCTACCAAGGCCCAATTTGACTTGAGTTCTGACAAAAACCTCGATTTGCCGCTTTAATCCATGGAAATACAGAAACAAACTTTGGATCCACACAGGTTAGTTCTTATCACGGGTGTGGGTGGGGTTGGTAAATCGAGTTTGATTTTGGGATTGGGGCTAAATGGATTTAGGAAAGGAGGTTTGGTAGATTTTCTTAATACCCGCACTATCTGTAAGGATGATATTGCCGATTCATTTACTGCTGAAAGAGGGCAGGAGTATCTTAAAAAATATCGAGATTTAGTTTACCAAAAGCTTTTTGAGGAGGTTAGTAAATGTATTCAAACAGGCACAGTCCTAGTCGATGCCTCTTTTGAAAAAACAATTCAATCTAATGGATGGTGCAATTTATATCGGGATTTAGCTTTAAAACGCGGAGCTATCCTTAGAGTCGTTCGTTTAACAGCTGCACCCAATCTTTTATGGAAACAAATGACGGAAAGGAATTCTCCTTATGATCAACACAAAGATCTGGGCTCTCCGGCATCTTTGGCCCGGTGGTATGACGAACACGAACCAGTTTGTAAGGCATGTCTCCCAGAAGGTAGTTTAGAAATTGAAAACAAAGGCAATTTTGGCCAACTTGTTCAGGGTGTCCTAGCATATATCCGGAAATCATAAGCATCTTAAGTATCATAAGCTTCTTAAGGGCGTGTATAATCAACTTGTTATGCCGACTTTTACCACAGAGGGGATTATTGTAAAAAGATCAAATTTTGGGGAAGCTGATAGAATCCTGACAATAATTACTCCATACAAGGGGAAAATTAGGGTTATTGCCAAGGGAGTGAGGAGAATTACCTCAAGGCGGGCAGGGAATGTGGAAGTTTTAAATAAAGTCAAACTGCAGATTTTTCAGGGAAAAGGCATGGAGATTTTAACGGAAGCAGAAGCCCTTTTAACTTTTCCCAAAATTAAAAATGATCTTATTATGTCAACTTACGGTTCGCACTTAGCAGAACTTTCAGAAAGATTTTTACCGGAAGGACAACCAAATCCGGCCATATATCAACTTTTATCTGCTACTTTAGAGCTTTTAGAAAAAAACCCAAGGCAAATTTTTATCCGGGCATTTGAAGTAAAATTATTATCATTATTGGGCTTTTGGTCATTAAATCAAGTTGAGCTTGACCCGCCATCGGCGGAGGAGATTGGGGTGATTTTGGAAAAACTGCAAAAAGGAACCTGGCAAGAAATAGCTCAAATGGAGATGAATAAAAGTCAGGCTCTGGCACTGGAAAAGATTTTAAGATATTATATAGAAAAGATCCTTGAAAGCAAATTAAGGTCACTTAAAGTGCTTGCGGATCTTGTGAAGTGATATTATGGACAATAATCTATTGGAAAAAATAGTAGCCTTATGCAAACGCCGGGGATTTATTTATCCCGGTTCGGAAATTTACGGGGGACTTTCCGGCACTTGGGACTACGGTCCTGCGGGCGCGGAACTTAAAAAAAACCTCAAGGATTTGTGGTGGAAAGATACGGTGCAGATGCGTGATGACGTAGTGGGCGTGGATGCGGCCATCATGATGAATCCACGAGCTTGGGAGGCCTCGGGGCACACAGAAGCATTTAGTGATCCTCTGGTTGAATGTAACTTTTGTAATAAAAGATTCAGAGCTGATCATGTAGATGAAGTTCAGTCAAAACTCAGAAAAAAATCTTCAGCCTTACCAGGTTCAATTTCACTATCAGATAGAGAAAAAGAGATGTTAATTTGCGCTCGTAGCCCAGAGGGACAACATCATTTTACCCAACCAAAAAATTTCAATTTGCTTGTTAAGGCTTATTTAGGTGTAATAGAGGGAGAGCAATCTGAAATTTATCTCCGGGGAGAAATTACCCAGGGAGTGCATGTTAATTTCAAAAACGTTTTGGATTCAACACGTATAAGAATTCCTTTTGGTGTGGCTCAAGTCGGAAAAGCCTTCCGTAATGAAATAACTCCGGGTAATTTTACTTTCCGCTCACGTGAATTTGAGCAAATGGAAGTTCAATATTTTATTAAACCGGAAGATAATGAAGGAGTAAAATGGTTTGAATATTGGAAGAATTTTTGGATGGAGTGGTTTACGAGCCTTGGAATTAAAAAGAAAAACTTGAGGTTTGAAGATCATAAAGCAGATGAGCGTGCCCATTATGCCCGGGCAGCTTGTGATTTGGAATATTTATCCCCCTGGGGATGGGCGGAATTTATGGGGGTGCATCACCGGGGCGACTTTGACCTTACCAACCATCAAAAAGCAAGCGGAAAAAATCTCAAATACAAAGACCCGGAAACAGGGGAAGAGTTTTTACCCTGGGATATTGAATCATCATTGGGAATTGACCGTTCGCTTTTATTTTTCCTGCTTGATGCTTACAGCGAGGAAAATGGCCGGGTTATTTTGAAGCTGCACCCAAAGATTGTACCATTTAAGGTGGCAGTTTTTCCTCTCCTTGCCAATAAACCGGAGCTGGTTGAGAAAGCTAGAAAAATCTATATTGACCTTCAAAAGGATTTTATGGTAGCGTGGGACATGAGGGGAAATATTGGGGGAAGATATGCCTCGCAGGATGAAATTGGTACCCCTTTTTGTGTGACAATCGATTTCCAAAGTTTAGAAGACGAAATGGTCACAGTCCGTGATCGGGATAATGCTAAGCAGGAACGAGTTAAAATTAGTGAGCTAAAACAATACTTAAGGAAAAGAATTTATGGCTAACAATAAAGAATCTGATATTTTCGATGATAGGACAGGGAAAAATATCGGTGATGCTCCTTTTGCTGTTATAAACCATACTCATTGTTGTGGCCCATTTAATACTTCCAAAGAAGCATATATGCATGTGCAGGAATGCAGAAGGATACCGGACGAAGAAAAATTATGGGCTCCCGGAAGATGTAGGATTTGTTGTCGCACAGAGTTGGATGGTTTTTTTCCTGGTAGTAATGCTCAATTTATCGTGACTATGCCCTTTGGTACAAAAAAAACCAGTACTCTTGAGGATTTAGAAAAGAATATAATTATTATCCAGCCTTTAGATTATGCCCATCGCTCTTAGAAGTATTGTCAGGCAAAAAACTACGATCATCTTAACGGGTATGGTTTTGCTTTTGGCTTTAGGTGGTTTTTTTGTATATCAGAGATTCATGATCTCTGATATTTCAGAAGTAGCAGTTGATGAAATAGACTTGTCATTTGACCCTGAAGGTCCTTTTGCTATTTTAACACCCCGCCGGGATGGTAATGCCCTGATCCTGAATTTAAAAAGAACCGCCTCCTATGACAAAATTTCTTACGAACTGGCCTATAATTCAGAAGGTATTGACCGGGGGGTAATGGGTGAGATAAATGCCGAAGAGAAAAAAGGGGAGTACGAGCAGGAAATATTATTCGGCACTTGCAGTAAAAATGTCTGTAAATATGACAAAGATGTGGAAAACGGTACTCTTATCTTGCATATCAGGAAAGGTAGTGAAGCCTTCAGGATGATTACCCAGTGGAGGCTGCAAAAGCCTGATGTGGTACTGGGTAAGCTTGTATCAGGCGATGGCCATTTTGCATATAATATAAATCCCCAGGATTCATCCTTAACTAAAATAGGCTTCTCCATTATAAATGACTTAACTGGTGCGCCTAAGCTTTTGCCCGGAAAAGCTGTTTTTGGGAAAGTCTATACTGTCAACGTCCCTTTGGCTAAAAATTTGCCCGAGGGGGAGATTACCTTGGAATTATCGGAAGCCCCATCGGAATCTGGAAAACTTTTCCGTTTCGATGATGGCAAAAATGAATGGGTAGCGCTTGAGACCAGCGCTTCCGGTGATAAAGTAAGTGGTAAATCGGAAAGTGGAGGTATTTTTGCCGTACTTATCGACCAACAATAATGAGTTTTGGGAAAAGTTTTTACCGCTGGCTCTAAAAATTTTTATAGCGGCAGTACTTGTTATTTTCTTTTTACAGTTTTGGGTAGTTAACCGGCTTACTACTATGGGAGGTAAAATTGCCGAAATAAAAGCATCAAAACTTAAACTTCAAGTTGAAAATAAGGTTTTAGAGAATGCCATAGCATCAAAGTCAGCCCTTTTGGAATTGTCAGAAAAAGCCAAAGGGTTTGGTTTTGAGAAAATTAACACCCCTGAATATATAAAATAAAAAATATAATGCGTCTTAAATTTTTGCAATATGTGTATTTTTTATCTCTTGCCCTAATATTACTACGGCTGTTTTATTGGCAGATTGTCCGGTTTGATGACCTGTCTTCCAGTGCTGATGCTCAACATTTATCAAGCAGGACTCTGGAAGGCGAGCGGGGTTCAATATTATTTTCTGACGAATCAATACTGGCCTCCAGCAGACCCGCCTATCTTTTATACGGAATGCCAAACATCATCAAAAATAAGGCAGAAGCAGCATTAAAATTAGCCACAAAACTTACAAGTGACCCAAGAGAGCGGTTTGATGTTAAGAATGATTTACTTGATAAACTTGAAAAAAACCTTGCTTGGGTCGGACTTGATAACGATCTAACTTATGAAACTAAACTTCAAATTGATGAGCTTAAAATTAATGGAGTCTCAAGTGAGTTAAGTTTCACAAGATATTATCCTGAAGCTTCAATGGCCGCGCACATTTTGGGTTTTGTAGGTTCCGATTCCTTAGGGAGACAAACGGGTTATTTTGGGTTGGAAGGATTCTATAATGGTCAGTTGAAAGGAGTCAGAGGTGGTTTGACTGAAGAAAGGGACGCACATGGTTCTCCTATTTTGTCAGGGACATTCCTTAAACAGGATCCAAAACCCGGGAGCAGTCTGGTCCTGACTGTCGACAGAAGCGTGCAATACATCGTTGAGCAGGAACTTAAGGCCGGATTAGATAAGTACGGAGCCAAGGGGGGGCAGGTTGTGGTAATGGACCCTAAAACCGGCGGCATTTTGGCAATGGCTGCATACCCCTCCTATGACCCTGCCGATTTTACGGATTTCCCTAAAGAATTTTATAAAAATCCGACAGTTGCGGATAGTTTTGAACCGGGTTCAACATTTAAAGTGTTGGTTATGGCAGCGGCTATTAATGAGAATCTGATTGAACCTGATACGAAATGCGACAGTTGCAGCGGCCCTGTGACAATAGCCGATTATCAAATCAGGACATGGAATAATAAATATATTCCCAACCTTACCATGACAGATACTATCGTTCACTCTGACAATACCGGTATGGTGTATGTCGGGAAAAAATTAGGAGTTGATAAAATGTACCAATATATCCGTGATTTTGGTTTTGGGATCTTGACAGGTATTGATTTACAAGACGAGACAACCCCGGAGATAAGGCCCGAAAATGAATGGAAAGAAATTGATCTTGCAACATCAACATTCGGACAGGGAATTGCTGTGACGCCAATACAACTCATAAGAGCTGTAGCGGTAGTTGCCAGTGGAGGTTATTTAATGGAGCCTCATGTTGTCAAAACTATCCAATCAGGAGATAAAATTATTGAAATAAAACCTAAAATTATAGGAACTCCAATTACAAAAAATACCGCAGATACTATCACGAAAATGATGGTTGAAGCCGTTGAAAAAGGAGAAGCAAAGGCATTTCTGCCGAAAGGCTATAAAATTGCCGGTAAAACCGGTACTGCACAAATTCCGGTGGCCGGGCATTATGATCCGACTAAGACAATTGCTTCGTTCGTTGGTTTTGCGCCGGCTTTTAACCCGAATTTTGTCATGCTGGTCCGGTTTGAAGAGCCTACTGCCTCCATATTTGGTTCTGAAACTGCCGCACCCACATTTTTTGCGATTGCCAAAAAATTACTCCTTTACTTTAATAGTGCACCTGACTAGGGTAAAATACCAACTATGATTAGAAAATTTATTCCCAATAGGTTGGTAAATGTAGCCAAGCATTTGCCGGAAGCCATAATTGCTAACTGCCGTTATGGCTTTGCTGGCAGGAAAATGAAAGTTATCGGGGTAACCGGGTCTGACGGTAAAACTACCACCGTCAATATGCTCTATAAAATTTTAAAAGATGCCGGTAAAAAAGTTTCCATGATCTCAACAATTAACGCCACTATCGGCAATGAACATTTTGACACAGGTTTTCATGTTACGAACCCTTCCTCATCCGATTTGCAAAAATTTCTCCGGCAGTCTTACCAAAACGGGGATGAATTTATGGTATTGGAAGTGACATCACATGGCCTTGACCAGTTCCGTGTATGGGGGATTCCATTTGAGATTGGCATTATTACTAATATTACCCATGAGCATCTTGACTATCATAGAACTTTTGACAAATATGTTCAGGCTAAGTGCAAACTTATCAAAAATAGTAAAATTGCAATCCTGAATAAAACAGATGCGAATTTTGAAACCCTTAAAAAGGTTGCATCGGGTATAGTTATCACATTCCCTTTTGATTTCCTTCTTAAACTTAAAGTGCCAGGTAAATATAATATTATGAATGCCCAGGCTGCAGCAGCTGCAGCGCGGGTTTTAGGATTGGATAATAACAGTATCAGGAAAAGCCTTGAGACATTTCTCGGGCTTCCCGGCAGATTGGAGGAGATTAATAATAAATCCGGTATCAAAGTTATTATTGATTTTGCCCATACACCGAACGCCTTGGAACAGGCCTTAAAAACTTTAAGGCCTGACACCCCAGGTAGGTTAATTGCTGTTTTTGGTTGTGCCGGGGCAAGGGATAGAGCAAAACGGCCAATGATGGGTAAAATTGCAGCAGAAATTGCCAATGTTATTATCCTTACTGACGAGGATCCCCGTTTTGAGGATAGAAATACGATTATTGAGGCAATTGCCGAGGGAGCTGCCTCGGCCGGTGCAAAGGAGGGATTGACTTTATTTAGGGAGCCTGACCGTACGAGAGCTATTAAACTGGCTATTAAAATGGCAAAAATGGGTGATACGGTAGGAATTTTTGGCAAAGGACATGAAAAATCGATGAATTATCTGGGAATAGAACGGCCCTGGTCTGATCAAAAAACTGCCATATCTGCCCTGCAGGATGCAAAACAATAAAATTAATATTTTAAAAAGCCAATTGGGGGACATCCGGGTCAAGGAAAATATTGACTCTTTTGAATACTACTATATTGCAACCTCACTACGTGAGCTTATTAAGGCAGTAGAACTTTGCAGAGAACTTAGCGTCCCATTTTTAATATTCGGGCAAGGAAGCAGGATACTTTTGGCAGATATGGGGTTTAAGGGTTTAGGTATTAAAAACAGGAGCGGAAATATAAAGATATTTTCAGTTAAGGGAAAGGTTTCAAAAAATGGGCTTGGAATTGAAGAGGCGCTTATTGAAACTGATTCCGGGGTTACACTCTCAACACTTGCATGTTTTGTCAAAAATCAAAACCTAAAGATATCGGAAACCATAGAATTTGAAAAAGGTACAATCGGCGGCGAAATAAAAACTCATCCACTTCTCCTGGATTTGGTAAACCAAATAAAAGTCCTTGATGAATTGAATGAGATAAAAGTAAGAACTGCTTCTGATATCCATAAAAATGATATTATTCTGTCAGTAATCTTTAAAATCAAATCCCGCTAGCCTCACATGGTTAAGCCTTGTGAGGCTAGTTTACAAACTATGAACGGAAATGATGTAGCTAAATTATCAAATAGGAGTGTGAGAGTAAGGTCGTTCCAGATAGTAACCGGAAGCCATGGGAACTATTTACAATATGTAAGAACAATTGAAGCTTTGGCAAAAGCTGATATGAGTTTTGGTCTGATTGCAGATGCGGGAGAATATATTGGAGATAAAGTCGGCCGGAACGAGACAGACGTTTCTCTTAAAAGTGGATGGCAAGATAAAATTGGAGAAATTGCCGAAGATGGGAGTAAAATACTGGCTTGGCAAAGAAGGGATGAGACAATTTTTACAACCTATCAGTTACCCTCATCAGGTTTAGATTCCGGTAGGGAAATTATGCCAACAACTGCGGTAACTCTCCTTGAAGAGCAAGGAGGATCAATCAATGTTATTGAAGGGATAGAGGTATCCAAAACGGAGCAGTTGACATTATCTGGTTCTATTGATCAATTTGGATTGGAAAATAATCCATTTTTACAAACTATACCGGAGGATATTGTATAATTTATAGGCATGGATATTGGAAAACACCAGATTTGGAATAAAATCAGCTCTTATAAAAAACCTTTCCATATTGCCCGTTTTTTTTTGGCGAAAACTTTGGCTAATTGGTATCCGCGTTCAATATTTATCGGGATTACCGGTTCAGTCGGTAAAACAACAACAAAGGAACTGTGCCTGGCTGTCTTATCCCAGAAATTTAATAAGACTATTGCATCAATAGATAATATAGATCCAATCCTGAATATCCCATTAACCCTTTTAAAACTCCGTCCCCATATAAATAAAGTCATATTGGAGATGGGGATTGAGTATCCCGGAGAAATGGAATTTTATTTATCTCTTGTTAAGCCTTTCACAGCAATTATTACAAGGATGGGGTTTGCTCATAGTGAATTTATGGGAAGTTTTGAAAACATTATCCGGGAAAAAGGACTGCTTATAAGTCAACTCCCTAAAGAAGGATATGCCATCCTGAATTATGACGATACAGCTGTCAGGAAATTGGCCGAGGAAACAGAAGCTCAAGTGATTTTTTATGGTCTTGATAGCAAGAATTGTGACATATGGGCATCGAATATACGTCTTGATGGAACTAAAACCCGTTTTGAGATAAATTATGGAGTTGAACGCGTGGATATCAATTTCAATCTCTTGGGACGCCATTTTGTCTACCCTGCCCTTGCCGCCGCAGCATTGGGAATTTGTAATCATATATCCCTGATTAATATTAAAAAGGGTTTAGAGAAAGTCCTGCCCATGAAACACAGGCTGCAGCTTCTTGATGGTTTGGGAGGTTGGCATGTTTTAGATGATACATATAATTCTTCCCCGCAGGCACTGGAAGAGGCGCTGAATTTGTTAGATGAGTTTCCGGCCCGGCGCAGGATTATAGTCTTAGGTGAAATGAAGGAGTTGGGAGGATACTCGGAAAAATTACACCGCGTCGTGGCCCAAAAGATTTACAAAGATAAGATTGATTTAGTTTTTTTAGGAAGCGGTGATACAAAATATATAGCTGATGAACTTCTAAAATTAGGTTTTCCGCCCGAAAGAATGGAAAATAATTTATCTAACTCTCAACTCGTGCCGAAGGTTTTGAAAACGGCAGGGAAGGGCGATGTTGTATTGGTAAAAGGCTCAAGAGCTGTTAAACTGGATGAAGTGGTTAGTAGAATTTCCAAACCAGTATGATTAACTTATTAGGATTGATAATTTTGTCATTTATTGCTACAAGCTTCTTACTCGTTCCATTTATTGACTTACTGTTTCATCTTAAAAGGGAGGCGGGGAAAAAACAAAAAAATACATTTGCGGGGAGTAATGATACTCCAATCAGCAATAAACTTCTGGCCGGAAAGGATATATCCACTCCGGTAGGAGGCGGAATTTTAATAATTCCGGTAGTAATCATTATTACACTATTGACGATTTTTCTGACAAGGCATAAATTAACTCCCGATATCTATGTACTGGTTTTTACTCTTATTTCTTTTGGCCTCATAGGTTTACAGGATGATATTAGAAAGATTTTTTCCTCGTTTTCCGGTAAGTATTTTGGTATTAAAGGCAGGTTTTTAATCCTCTTGCAGATTTTTGTAGCACTTATTGTTTCCCTGGCTTTGTATTTCGGGGTTGGCCTCAATAATGTTTTTATACCGGTTATCGGGAATGTTGTATTGGGTTGGTTTTATATCCCTTTTGCGGTATTTGTAATTGTGGCATTTTCTAATGCCTACAATATTTCCGATGGGATGGATGGATTATCTTCCGGACTTTTAACTATCTGCCTGTTTGCATTTCTGGCTCTGGCAAGCACGGTATTAAATCAAAATTTGGCTATTTTTGCAGGTGTCTGGATTGGTGCGTTAATAGCTTATCTTTATTTTAATGTCTATCCCGCCAGGATTTACCTGGGAGATGCCGGAGCTTTTGCTTTCGGGGCAGCATTGGCCGTAATAGGACTTTTAACCGGGAAAATATTGGGTTTGGCTGTTATTGGCGGAGTATATGTAATTATTGTCGGATCCTCCTTAATACAAATTGTTTCGAAAAGAATTTTGGGAAGAAAAATCCTTCCGATTTCTCCTATTCATATGTATCTTAAATATATTGGTTGGGAAGAACCGAAAATTGTGATGAGATTTTGGCTGATGGGGGCAATGTTGGCGATTTTTGGATTATGGCTGGCGCTAATTTCGCAATAACCCTATGGAGCACATAGTAAATATCGCCCGTTTTCGTACATCAAAAGCTGTCAATATTAACCACACCCCTGATTTATATTTATTGGGTACAGTATTAATTATTTGTGCATTTGGGCTGCTGATGGTTTATGATTCATCGCAATTTGAAGCATTCCAAAGCTTTGGTGACTCGTATTACTACATTAAACAACAAGGTATCTCCTTTTTATTAGGAATATTGGCGATGTCTTTTTTTACATTTTTTGATTACCATAAGTTACAAAAATTTGCCCTGCCCGTACTGATATTTTCTCTCGGTCTTCTGGTTTTGGTATTTGTGCCGGGTTTAGGCGTTTCGGCATATGGTGCTCATAGATGGATGAAATTATTCGGATTTACCATCCAGCCTGCGGAAATTATAAAGCTTACTTCAATTATTTTTTTTGCCAGTATATTCCGCGTCCGAACCTACACAAAACCTTTTTTATTGACAACATTTTTTGTAATCGGTGTCGTGGGGATTATGCAAAAGGACCTAGGGTCGTCAGTTATTTTTGCAATAGTCGCATTAAGTCTGTATTTTATAGCGAAGGCACCTCTTATTCATTTCCTGGGCTTATCACTGGCTCTGATTCTTTCTGCAATTTCTGCAATAATATTTGCTCCTTACAGAACGCTGCGGATTATGGCCTTTATTGATCCATTCCGTGATCCCCAGGGATTTACCTACCATATTTCCCAGGTTTTAATTGCGCTGGGTTCCGGAGGAATTTTTGGGTTGGGTGTTGGCCAATCAAGGCAAAAATTTGCTTACATCCCGGAAGTGACAACGGATTCAATTTTTGCCATCATTGGTGAGGAATTCGGATTTGTTGGAGGAGCAATTTTAATTTTCCTTTTTGCGTTTATGGTTTTACGGGGGTTCCGTACGGTTAAGGGAGCCCCGGATAATTTTGGTAAACTTTTAGCATCCGGCATAAGTTTATGGTTAGGGGTACAAGCAGCTGTGAATCTAGCCTCAATGGTTGCACTTATCCCATTAACCGGGGTTCCTTTGCCATTTATTTCATATGGTGGTTCTGCATTAATGGTAAACCTTATCGCAGTGGGTATTTTGCTCAATATTTCCAAACAGACTAATCCAAATACATAAATTTATGAAAATAGCCATAACCGGAACACATTTTACTCCAGCCCAGGCTGTCATTGAAGAGCTTATGAA
>CAYRCR010000001.1:0-15160 GCA_964422835.1 uncultured Gammaproteobacteria bacterium | reverse complement strand
CATGAACAAACAATAGTACGCGGTCTTTCCTATAAAATTACTTCACTTTTTGCTAATAAGATGGCTGTGTCATTTAAAAACGGCCTGGTTGGGGGAAAAACAGTTATGACAGGAAACCCGATGCGTGCGGGAATTCTCAAGAGTACACCACCAAGTTATAAAATTAAAAGATTATTTCAAAAGGCCCGACAGCAAAAAAAACCGGTAATTTTTATAACCGGCGGAAATCAAGGATCACATATTATAAATCAAACTGTTCTGGAAGCCTTGCCAGCACTTACTTTAAAAGCTGTTATAGTTCTTCAAACTGGTGACTCAAAATTCCATGACTTTGAGGATGCGAAAAGCAAACAATGCGAAGAGCTACTAACAGAAAAATGGATAGAGACGCAGGATTTCGGGTATATCTTAAAGCATGCCCATTTGGTTGTAGGGCGGTCTGGTATTAATACCCTTCTTGAATGTGCAATGTTTGGTACTCCTGCTTTATTGATCCCGTACCCATATCTGCAAGGTGACGAACAGATGGTCAACGCAAGGTTCTTTGAAAGTTTAGGATTGGCTAAGATATTACCGCAAAAAGACTTAAATTCGGAAACTCTGATAAGCTCCATTAGCTCAATGTTGGAAAATATTGAAAAATTAAAAAAACAGGCAGTTGCGGCGAAAAGCATTGTAACTCCTGATGCGGCAAAGAGACTGGCCCAGGAAACATTACTTCTTGCGACGAAGGCTGATGAATAAATTTGTTATCATTTTTTTGCTGCTCACATTAACTTTATCATTGGTCATATGGCAGCTGGGGATACTAAATATTCAGGAAATCCACATTACCATCAAAGACGATTCGTGTATTGTACCTGATGGCACGAAAAATCAGATCAAAGTTATGGGGCAAAATATTTTATTTGTTGATAAAAAAGATATACTTTTAAATCTGCAAAGAGTCATTCCCTGCATAAAAGATATAACAATTTCTCCGGAATTTCCCGGAAAACTCCGGATATCAATTATCCCAAGGGTACCTATGGCAGTTGTTCAATCTTTTAGACCTGTTATTTCACCTGATATTAAAACATTGGAAGCTTCACAATCTTCATCGTCCGCTTTAATAGATACTTCACCGCCACAGCCTTCAGGTAAGGTTTTTCTTGCCGATAATGATGGTTTTTTATTCGGTAGTTATGTGAAGGAGGATATCATCCCGAATTTATTTATTGAAGAACAGGATTTAAAAATAAATATGCAGCTTAATACAAGAAATTTTAATATAATTGGCCAAGCTTTTAAATTATTAAATAGCTCCCTGGTATTAAATGATATTAATTTAACTAATACTAAACTGGCAGGTCAAAGTTTAATAATATTTGCCCAATATAAGGTGATTTTATCGCTCCAAAAGGATATTCCTTTGCAACTCGCCTCTTTACAATTAATTACGGAGAAGGCTAAAATAGACGGGAGGCTACTTGAAGTAGTTGATACCAGATTTAATAAACCGGTAGTTGTATATGCTCCCAAAAAATAGGTGAATTATAAATATGGCAAAAGATAAAGTAGTTTGCGCAGTAGATATTGGATCTTCTAAAATTGCGACCTTAATAGCTTCTATAGGGGAAGATGAAAAAGTCAATTTAATTGGTGTTTCTGCAACATTTTCAAGGGGGGTAAAAAAAGACCAGATTGTTGACATTGATGAGGCTGTAGGTTCAATCACAGAAAGTATTGAAGCAGCAGAAAGGATGGCAGGTTATTCAGTTTCATCAGCGTATGTATCTATCGGAGGACCACAAATTGAAAGCACTAACTCCCATGCCGTAGTGGCGGTTTCCAAACCGGAAGGCGAAATTGAAGAGAACGACGTATTGCGTGTAAATGATGCAGCCAGAGCAGTACCGCTTCCCGCATTAAAAGAGATTCTTCATGTAATTCCACGTTCATTTAGTGTTGACGGCCAGGAAGGCATTAAGGATCCCATCGGGATGGCCGGAGTGAGGCTCGAAACAGATACTCATATTATTACCGCACCTGCCCCAGCAATGAAAAATTTAGTTAAATGTATGGGAATTGTTGGTATAAATATTGACGAATTGGTTTTTTCCGGGGTTGCTTCTTCTTTTGCAGCTCTTACTGATACTGAAAAAGAGTTGGGTGTAATCTTAGTGGATATTGGCGGTGAAACAACAGATCTGGTTATATTTGTTGACGGTTCTACTGCTTATTCATCTGTTATTCCTGTTGGAGCGAGACACATCACTTCAGATTTAGCGGTAGGTCTTAGAGTGTCGCTTGAATCGGCGGAAAAGATTAAAATATATTTAGGGAAAAATATAAAAACACCCGCCTTACCGCATACGTCAGCAGAGGAAGATAATAAGTCAGTACTTAAAAAGATGCTGGCCGGGAAAGAGGAGATTTTAGATGTAAGAAGCGTGGGGATTTCGGAGGAGATTCAAAAGATATCAAGGAAAGCAGTTGTTGATTCAATAATCAGGCCAAGGGTCAGGGAAATTTTCGAACTGATTGGCAAGGAAATCAAAAAGAGTGGTTTTGGCGCCCAAACGCCCTCCGGTTTGGTACTTTGTGGCGGGGGGGCAATGACAGTCGGAATTTTAGAGCAGGCAAAATATGTGTTGGGGTATCCTGCACGCCTTGGAAAAATTGAAGGCATTTCAGGCTTGGTTGATGAAATTGATTCTCCTTCATTCACAACTGCTGCCGGTCTAATTTTATATGGTGCACACCTTTCCAGCCCGACCCAATTTACTTTACCGGTCCTTGCTAAAAATCTACCGATTAAAGACGTATTATCAAAAGGCATTAATTTAATTAAGTCTTTTCTGCCGTGATCCGCCAAGGGCAGGCACTCGACAAATGAAAAGTTTCTTGTTAAAATCGGCACATGCTCATCAAACCTGACGTTCAGAGATTTGCCAAGATTAAGGTAGTAGGATTAGGTGGTGGGGGTTGTAATGCGCTGTCTTCAATGATTGCTCTCCAGCAAATCCAGGGTGTGGAATTCGTTGCCATTAACACTGACGCACAGGCTCTTCTAGCTAACCAGTCCCCGACAAAGGTCCAAATTGGTGAAGCATTAACCAGAGGTTTGGGTTCCGGGGGGAGACCGGAGATCGGCAGGCAAGCTGCAGAAGAATCCGGTCAAAAAATTGAGGATGTGCTATCGGATGCCGATATGGTCTTTTTAACTGCAGGTATGGGAGGAGGTACAGGGACAGGTTCAATTGCTGTTGCTGCATCGGTTGCTAAGAAAGTTGGAGCTTTAACCGTAGCGGTAGTGACAAAACCATTTAAATTTGAAGGTACCAGAAGAATGATTGTGGCCGAAGAGGGCCTTGAAGAGTTAAAAGATAAAGTAGACGCACTGATTGTTATTCCCAATCAAAGGCTTTTGGAAGTTGTTGACAAAAATATGACACTGCAAGAAGCTTTTAAGATGGCAGATTCAGTATTGGGTCAGGGTGTACAGGGAATTTCGGATTTAATTGTCATGCCGGGTCTTATCAATGTGGACTTTGCTGATGTTAAAACAATAATGACTGATGCCGGTTCGGCACTGATGGGTATCGGGGAGGCAGGAGGGGAAAACAGGGCAGAAACGGCTGCGAGAATGGCTATTGCCTCGCACCTTTTGGAAGTTTCAATTGAAGGTGCCAAGGGAGTACTTTTCAATGTTGTTGGAGGACCGGACCTTGGCATGGAAGAAATAGACAGGGCAGCCAAAATTATTGCCGGGGCTGCTGATCCTGATGCCAATATTATTTTCGGGGCAACTATTAAAGATGATTTAGTTGATAGAATCAGGATTTCTGTTATAGCCACAGGTTTTGACCAGACCAGAGCTAAACTTCGTGAATACGCAGGGACCGGTCTTAGCCAGTTGACAGGTATGGGAATGCCACAGCCACAGCCACAGGCACAAACACAAATAACATCTGATGATGACGCAGTGAATCAGGATGACACACAAAGTGAAGTTGAAATTGAAGAGCCTGATGATGAGGAGAGATTAAACATTCCAGCTTTCTTGCGCCGAGGTAACTAATTATGGAAAAAACGCGACCAGGTGTATTGGGGCTTCCAAGAGAGTTTTCTCTAGATCCCGACCAAAGACAAGACCAGGTTTGGTGCGCTATTTATGCGGGTTTTAATAGGTTGACCACGAGATTTGGTAAATATGCGGCAAGACTCTGGGAACCTACTCACTCGAATACTTTTCTGCATAATACTACTGATGGATTTGTGGATAGCGTTCTAGGAGAAAATAACCCCCCGGAAAACATCGATCCCAGATCAATCAAACAGGTTAAAACAAATTTAGCTAAAATGCGGCTTTATTACCAACGGAACGGTTCGGGACGACAATTACATGTAAATTCACTGGTTTTAGACCGCCCCTTGGAAACTGCCGTAAATGTTGCGAGTACGGTTATTTATGCTTGGGGTGATGGCCATATCCCGTCTTGGAGATTGACTCGTTCGGAAAATGGAGAAGTAAGAGAATTAAGATCGAAAGTCCTGAAAGCCTTTATGGACGAGACCGCAAAAAGGGCTTACAATGAGCTGGTAGAATATTCTACTTTCGAATCATTGGGATTGTTCAAACCTCCGCTCTCAAGACTAAAAGACCGTGTTTTAATTGATCGGGCTATTTTAGCAATTTTAGTAAAACAGCTTGCCCAGGCATTTAGACCAAATATTAGTGACGCAATTTTTAGGATCACACAAGGTAAGTATTCTCCTGAGGAAATAGAGATCCTCAATAAAAAAATGGGTACAGACCCAATGACAGGATGCAGCAACAATTTCTTTGTGGCAGGATTCCTTAGACCCCTGGGTTCGTTACGTGCTCCTTTACCATTAGCTAGGGATGTGGCCAAGCAGGCCATGTCCTATCGAGCCCAGAAAATACGGGATAGTCTCAAATGGACATGTGCTGGATTGGGGCTAGAATCTCCAAAGTTACTTCCTAACTATTGGAAAAGACCAGATATTCAGGATCAAATAAAAACAAATTCAAGAAGCTAGCCAGTTTTGTTGCTTTCTGTTAAAATTTACCCATGAACAAATTTAAGCCGGTTTCCTCACAAGTTGATTTACCCACTATTGAGGAAGAGACACTAAAATTTTGGAAAGAAAATAAAATTTTTGAGAGATCAATTGAGGAGCGGCCAAAAGATAAGAAATATACTTTTTATGACGGACCGCCTTTTATTACAGGTTTGCCACATTATGGCTCACTCCTTCCAAGTATTGTGAAAGACTTATTCCCGCGTTATCAAACAATGATAGGTCATAAAGTAAGAAGAGTTTGGGGTTGGGATTGCCATGGATTACCGGCAGAAAACAAAGTGGAAGCCCAGCTTGGTATAAAATCCAAAAAAGCAATTGAAGAATTAGGGGTAGATAAATTTATAAACGCCTGCAGAGCATATGTATCCGATGTTTCATCTGAATGGAATTGGTACATTGACCACATTGGCCGCTGGGTTGACATGGAACATGCCTATCGAACAATGGATCTTTCCTATATGGAAAGTGTGATGTGGGTTTTTAAACAGCTTTATGAGAACAAATTAATTTATAAGGGCAAAAAAGTAGTTATGTTTTGTACTCGTTGTTCTACGCAGTTGTCAAATTTTGAGATCGCTATGGATAATTCCTATAAGGACATTGACGATCCTTCGGTCTATATTAAATTTCCTGTTAAAGGGAGAAAAAATATTTATTTTCTTGTGTGGACAACTACCCCCTGGACACTGCCAGGCAACTTAGCTCTTGCAATTAACCCTGATGAAGAATATATAGGCGTGGAAGTAGGAAATGAACTATTAATAGTTTCTAAAAAGCTAGTCGATAGAAGTTTGGATCAGGATTGGGTTCTAAAAGAAAATTACAAAGGCAAGGAGTTAATCGGGATGAGGTATGAACCTTTATATAATTTTTTTCAGACTGGCGATAGGGACTACAAAATATACGGAGCTGATTTTGTCACTACAGATGAGGGAACGGGAATCGTCCATATCGCTCCAGGGTTTGGAGAAGATGATTATGAGTTAGGACAAAAAGTTGGTCTAAGTATTATTTCTCATGTTGACGATGCGGGCAAAATTACGGAGGAGATTACTCCTTGGAAAGGGATGTATATTAAAGACGCCGACAAGAAAATTAAAGATGACCTTATCGGCCGCGGTTTGCTCTTCAGGTCACAAATAGTTAAACATAGTTATCCTTTTTGCTATAGATGTGATACCCCACTAATTTATAAGGCTGTTGATTCGTGGTTTGTAGCCGTAAATAAAATAAAGAATCAAATGCTTGAAACAAATAATAACATTAGTTGGGTTCCCAAACATATGAAAAACGGAAGATTTAAAAAGGGTATTGAATCAGCACCGGATTGGAATATTTCAAGAAGCAGGTATTGGGGGTCGCCCATGCCGGTGTGGGAATGTCCTTGCGGCGAAATATTTGTGCCTGGGTCAGTCAAAGAATTGGAAGAGGCCTCTGGCCAAAAAATTACTGATCTACATAAACCAGCTATAGATGAAATTAAAGTACCCTGTAAGAAATGTCAGGAGAAAGCCGTAAGGGTCAAGGAAGTTCTTGACTGTTGGTTCGAATCGGGGTCCATGCCGTATGCACAACTACATTATCCTTTTGAAAATAAAGAAGAATTCGAGGACAGCTTCCCGGCTGATTTTATTACTGAATATATCGCTCAAACACGGGGGTGGTTTTATAATTTGCATGTAATATCAAATGCATTAAGACGGTCTGAATCCTTCAAAAATGTTGTTGTCACCGGGACATTACTTGGTAATGATGGGAGAAAAATGAGTAAGTTGTTTGGTAACTACCCTGACCCAAAAATGTTGATCAATAAATATGGTGGAGATGCGCTAAGGCTTTATCTAATGAGTTCCCCGGTGATGAAGGGAGAAGATATGAATTTTTTTGAGGAGGGAGTGGCGGATAATTACAAATTTCTATTGGTTTTATGGAACTCATATAAATTCTTTATTGATTATGCGTCAGTATTTAATTTTGATCCGGATAAATTCCCATTAGGATCAAACGGGAAGTTTCTTAAAGTGATGGATAGGTGGATTTTGTCACGTCTGGAACAATTGGCACTTGATTTGAATATTGCCTTTGGCAGTTATGATACTATACAGATTTCGAGACTCCTAAAGGAATTTCTAACGAATGATTTCTCGACATGGTATATTCGAAGAAGCCGAGACAGGATAAACAATAGCGGTGATGTAGTTGACCGGAACGTTTGTCTTAGTATTATGTATAAGGTTTTATCAGATTACAGCAAATTACTTGCTCCTCTCGCGCCATTTATTTCCGAGGAAATATTTATGAAACTAACAAAAGAGGATTCTGTTCACCTACAGTATTACCCGCAGGGGGATAAAGCTTTATTGGATGAGAGATTAATGGAAGATATGGTAAGGATCCGCCAGTTGGTCGAAATGGGCCATGCCAAGCGTAAGGAAGCAGGGATAAAACTTCGACAGCCTCTTTTAAAATTTACTTACTCTTTGCCTGAAAAGTTAAGCGCTGATTTGGAACAAATTATGGCTGATGAATTAAATGTCAAGAAAATTGAATACAAAAAGTCCTCATTAAATGAGCTAAAAGGGGATGTGGATACAAATATTACTCAAGAGTTAAAAGCAGAGGGCGAAGCCCGCGAATTGATCCGCAATATTCAACAAATGAGGAAAGTGATGAACTTGACATTAAATGACAAGATTGTAGTTTTTGCCCCAAATCTTACTAGTGATGAAAAATTGATTGATTTTATAAAAAAACAAACCAATGCAGTTAAGTTACAGATTGCTGAAACGCTTAAAATTGAAGTTGTTTAATGAATGCTAAGATTCTTTGGCCGGATTTATTAATTGCCTTACCTACGGTACTCCTTTTAAGTTTAGGGTCAATTGTGATTTACTCACAGGACCCCAAATTTGCCGTTCAACAAGTCATATTTGCAGTTTTAGGACTGGTGGTATTTTGGGCTATATCCCTTTTTAATTTTGAGATAGAAAGTCCGCTTATTAAATTATTATATTTCATTAATTTGGGCCTTCTTGCAATTACATTTATCATTGGTTTTGAAACAAGAGGTTCACTGCGGTGGCTGCAGATAGGTCCTTTACAACTTCAGCCTTCTGAACTGGCTAAACCTGTTTTAATTTTATTTTTGTCCAGATTTTGGGCAAACCATACCGCATCGTGGAAAAATATAATTATCAGTTTATTATTTGTGTTACCTTTTGCTGTGCTCATCTTTAAACAGCCGGATTTAGGAACAGCCTTGACAATTGTAGCTATATGGTTAAGCTTGCTTTTGGCAGCAAATGTGTCACTTTTAAAACTTGCCTCTTTGTCCCTTATCTCTTTATGCTTAGCCCCGCTTGCCTGGTTTTCATTAAAAGATTATCAAAAAAGCAGAATTTTAAGCTTCCTTTCACCGGAGAATGACCCTTTAGGAACAGGCTATAATGTAATACAGTCAACTATTGCTGTAGGTTCAGGCCAGATTTTTGGGAGAGGTCTGGGAAGGGGAACCCAAACAAGGCTGCGTTTTTTACCGGAATTTCGAACTGATTTTATTTTTGCCTCGATTGCTGAAGAATTAGGTTTTTTGGCATCATTCTCTGTCTTAGTGCTTTATAGTATTTTGGTGATCAGAATTTTTAAGATAGTAAGGTCGGTTTCGGGTAAGTTCGGTATTTTGGTGCTTTATGGCGTTTTGGGGATGTTTTTTTTCCAAATAACAGTCAATATCGGCATGAATATCGGAGTAGTTCCTGTAACCGGCATCACCCTCCCGCTTCTTTCATATGGCGGAAGCTCGCTTTTATCAACCATGATTTCGCTCGGGCTTGTCGCCTCAATTGCCAGATATAACATAAAAAGAAATACTTTTATTGACAGTTAAAGCTCACCAGGGTACAATTCGTGCATATGGATTGGGTTATTTTTGAATTAGGTGGAAGACAATATCAAATCAGGCCGGGTGAGGAACTTGAAGTAGATCGTTTGCCTGACAGTACCAAAAAATTATCTTTGGACAAAATACTGATGTTGTCGGAGAAAGGCAAAATTGAACTCGGAAAACCTTATATTAAGAAAAACTTATCAGTTGAAGTTGTAAAAAATGTCCGCCATAAAAAAATTAGAGTGGCCACTTATAAAGCTAAATCTAATGAAAGGAAAGTTATGGGGCAAAGGAGAGAAGTTACAATTGTTAAGTTATTACCGTGAAAAGGCCTATTGACATAAGTTTTCACAGAGATTAAATTATACCTATGGCACATAAAAAAGCGGGGGGATCAGCCAGTACAAATAGGGATTCAGTTTCAAAAAGACTTGGAGTCAAGCTTTATGGCGGAGAAAAAGCTGCTATTGGGAATATTCTGATCCGTCAAAAAGGTAATAAATTCTATGCCGGAAAAGGTACAAAACAGGGCAATGATTTTACAATATATGCTGCCATATCCGGTAAAGTTAAATTTCTAACACGGTTGGGGAAAAGAGTTGTACAAATCGATGGATAACGGGGACCAAATCTTCGAACTTGATGTTAATCTCCTGGAGGCTAACCCTCTTCAACCAAGGGGGTTGATTGCTCCGGAGTCTCTGGCTGAACTTGCAGAATCAATCCGCGAACACGGAGTACTGGAACCCCTTGTTGTGGCAAAAACACCGGCCGGGTTCCAAATTATTGCAGGTGAGAGGCGCTGGCGCGCTGCCAAACTGGCCGGGCTGAAAAAGGTTCCGGTTGTAATCAAGGAAACTTCTCCGCAAGGTATGCTGGAAATGGCTATTGTAGAAAACGTCCAGAGGCAAGACTTGAATCCTTTGGAACGGGCCCAGGCGTATAGGCGCTTAATGGATGAATTTGGGCTGGGAAATTCCGATATTGCCACACGTGTAGGCAAAAGTCCAGCCTATATTTCCAACACTATACGACTTTTAACTTTGCCGGATGCACTGAAAGATGCCTTAATGTCAGGGCAAACAACAGAGGGTCACGTTCGGGCACTTTCTTCCCTTGAGGACCCGCATTTAATTATTGAAGCGTACAAAGTTGTTCTTAGAAAAAATCTGTCCGTCAGGGGGGCTGAAGATTTAGTCAGAAGGATGAGGGCAGAACATGGTTTGGACACCAAAAAGGGCTCCGGACGCGGTGAAAAGATGCATATAATCAACGATGAGGTCAATAATATTCAGGCGAATCTTTCAAAAAGCCTTTCTTTTGAGGAAAGGCCGGCCCAGGTAAAATATGTGCTTACCGGAAATCATGCACGGTTGGAAATCAGGCTTCCTGGTATCCCGGATGAAACTTCGGATGTAGTAAGGAAACTTTATGAGGCTATTGCTTCCTATTTCAGGTCAATCTGACACCTTGCCAAGAAAAATATACTGGATTTTCCCAAGCGGCCAATACCTGAAAAATGCCTGGCCGATAATAAGATTTGTTTTAACAGGTCCCCAAGCTCTGGAATCGGAACTGTTGCCGCGGTTATCTCCCATTACAAAATACTGATCTTCGGGAATTATTATTTCCTCACTTTCGTTAAGATAGCCTTCACCCGGAGTAATTGTTCCTTGTGGTAAGTATAGTTCCGGTAATTCATTACCATTAATGTAAACCCTGCCTCCCATCAATTTAATTTTTTCTCCCGGCAGTCCAACTATCCTTTTAATAAAATTTCTGCTAGGGTTTGCCGGATCATGAAGAATGACCACCATTCCCCGCTTTAAAGCACTGAAATATGTTACCAATTTATTGGTAATTAGATAATCCTTATCTTGAAAATTAGGAACCATTGAACGCCCGGAAACAATATGAGGCTCGGCTATAAGAAGGCGCAGGGCAATAAAAATGGCCGCTAGGATTGCTGTAAATTCAATAAATTCTGCCAGTTTCCCTTTAAATTTATCCAGTTTGGTTGGTTCATCAACGGTTATATAATCAGGTTCCATAGGAGTATTATCCCTCCTTTTAGGTTTGTAACGCAATAGCTTGGATGGTACAATATTCAAAAGTAAAAGATGGATCCGTAGCTCAGAGGTAGAGCGATCCGTTCACATCGGATAGGTCGAAGGTTCAAGTCCTTCCGGGTCCACCAAAATATGGATTATTTTAGGAATTTATTTAGATATAAAGACTTGTTTCTACAATTAACCCTGCGTGAAATTAAGGCAAAATATAAGCAATCCATTTTAGGATATTCGTGGGTAATCCTGGTTCCGCTTATAAATCTGGGAGTTTTAAGTATCGTATTTTCGTACCTTTTTAAAGTTCCAACCGGTAATATTCCTTACCCGATTTTTTTATTTGTAGCACTTGTCCCCTGGCTTTTTCTATCAAATGCTGTTTCATCCGCCACAGGTTCAGTTATTGCCAATGGCAGTCTTGTAACAAAGGTTTCCCTTCCCAGGGAGATTTTACCTGCGTCTGCCGTTACCTCAAAACTTGTGGATCTTTTTTTAATGATGATTATTTTGTCGTTTTTTTTGATTCTTTATAAGATTTCTTTTCATCCTACGTTACTATTTGCTCCTGTTATAGTACTAATCCAAATATTATTGATTATGGGAGTTTCATTTTTCCTGTCGGCCGGTAATGTTTTTTATAGGGATATTGAACACGCTGTGGGGTTACTTTTGATGGTTTGGATGTACCTGACACCAATTGTTTATTCCCCGGACCTCATCCCAAAAGATTTGAAAAGCTTATTTTATCTTAATCCGATGGCGGGGATAATTGACGCATACAGGAATATTATTCTTGACGGTAATTTACCTGATTGGGGAAGCTTTTGCTATTCCGCTGCTATTTCCCTGGCAGTTTTTGTACTTGGATATCTCTATTTTAAAAATAGGTCAAGATTTTTCGCTGATGTAATTTAAATTATGGAAGCTAATATTGTGGTAGATTTTAGCGGAGTTGGTAAACAATTTAAAAAGGGACATAAATTTCTTTTAAAAGAAGCGTTCCTGGATTTTTTCAGGGGAGAGAAACTGGAAAATTTTTGGGCAGTTAAAGATGCCACATTTAAAATAAAAAAAGGGGAAATAGTGGGAATAATCGGAGCCAATGGTTCAGGAAAAAGTACAATTTTAAAATTAATGGCGGGAGTTTTGACTCCAACTAGGGGAGAAGTAAAAGTTATTGGCAGGATTGGTCCTTTAATTGAGCTTGGCGCGGGGTTTCACCCGGAACTTACCGGCCGGGAAAATATTTACCTAAACGGTACAATCTTAGGCCTTTCAAAAAAGAAAATAGATAAAAAATTTAGTGACATTGTTAAATTTGCAGAACTGTCGGAGTTTATTGATACACCTGTCAAACATTATTCCTCCGGTATGTATATGAGACTGGGGTTTTCTATAGCAATCCATATTGACCCGGACATTTTGTTAATTGATGAAATTTTGGCGGTAGGAGATACCAATTTCCAAAGAAAATGTCTGGATAAAATGAGAGAGTTTCATGAAAAAGGTGCGACAATCATCCTGATAACCCATTCCCTGGACTTGGTAAAGAGTTTTTGCCAGCGAGCCATTTTACTATGGAGCGGTAAAATTATATATGCAGGTTTACCTGATAAAGCCATTAAAAAATATGCACAAATTTAAGACAGTAGTTAAGAAAATAGTAATCTCGAATCCCAAAGGTGCATGGCTTTTTGGGGCTTTTAAAAGGGACGGAATCCGTGGCGTATTTTTTGAGATAATATTGACGACTCTCATAAAAGTGGGACTGGATGGCTATTTTAGGATCCGCAAGCAGGCTTTTTTCTTATATAAGGGGTCAAAGCATCTTAGGTTATTCGAAAAGTTTATGGCGGCGGAAAAAGACAGCAAGAAATCCGTACTAATGTCACCGGGGAAAGACCTACTTAAGAAAGGAATCCTGCCCATTGAGGAAATATGATAGTCCAATTTACAGCGCCTCTTCTGGATCATAGCGGATACGGTGAAGCTTCACGCAATACCCTGATGGCAATACTCTCATCTGGTATAAAAGTGACGACCAAAATTGCCTCTTTTACGCCTGATAAACTTGAGGTAGGGAGGGCAGGGTATTTGGCAAAAAGGCTCGAGAATAAGTACAAGGATTATGATATTAACCTGATTGAACTTACTCCGGAACATTTTCCGATCTTTTTTGAGAAAGGGAAATATAATATCGGGTATTTCTTTTGGGAAGTGCTGGGTGCAGATAGAAAGTGGGTAAAATGGTGCAATCTGATGGACGAAATCTGGCTTCCCTCACCAATATTTGGCGAAGTCTTTCGTAAATCAGGGGTGAGAAAGCCTATTAAAATTGTACCCAGCTGTATGGATATGGATGTTGATAAATATATACCATTTAAGCTGGATGTCCCGCGCCCGAAAGTAATTTTTTATTCCATCTTTCAATGGACAGAAAGAAAAAACCCCAGGGTTCTTCTGGAAACCTACTGGAAAACATTCCGGGGGAGGGAAGATGTAATATTAATGATTAAAACATACAGGAATGATTTTTCTTCCAAAGAAAGAGAGGCTATCAGAACGGATATTAGAAAATGGAAAAAACAACTTAAAGCTAAAGACTATCCGGCTGTGTGGTTGGTTCTGGAAGATATGACCACCGGGGAAATTATGAGAATGCACAAGGGTGCGGATGTATTTGTGTCTGCACACAGGGGGGAGGGCTGGGGATATCCGCAAATGGCAGCCATGGCTTTCGGAAATCCGATTATTTCGACAAATTTCGGGGGGATTCATGAGTATTTACCTCCAAGGACCGGATATCTGATAGACTGCAAATTTTCAAATATTTTTAATATGGAACATATCCTTTGGTATCACCCGGAACAGATGTGGGCAGATGTAAATACCAGTGCTTTAGGGAAGGCAATGATAGATGCGTATCAAGATCGGAAGAAACGGGAAGAAATTGGCAGTTCGGGTCAAAATTTTGTACGGAAGCATTTTAATTATGTAGCAGTTGGCGAGCAAATCAGAAAATTACTTAACTCGAAGATGTAGGAGTTGGCTCAAGAATAATTTTGCGGATAATTTCGGTAAAATTCCCCACACTACTTTGAGCCTTCACTTTTATTTCGTTTTCACCTTCTGTAAGTTCAATACTCTTGGAAAAATTTCCATCTGAAGAGACAATAACCCGGGTACTGTTTATGGTCACTTCAATATCTTTCCCTGCATCTGTAGATCCGGAAACTGTAATACTCTTATCCTTTACTGCCTGATTATCCTGTGGCTCCCGGACTTCAAGTTTTGGTTTTTCATTAGAATAGAATACCTTGACACCCTTTGAAGGAAGACTTTTTGTACCTCTTTCATCAATGGTTTTACCAAAAAAATTATTATTCCCCAAGTTAAGATCTATCGGACCTGAAATAAAACTGCCGTCAGTTTTGACGTCGGCAGTTTCAACGAGTGTTTCATCTAAATATATTTCCACACGGGTTTGGGGTGTGGAATATCCTTTAATTATAATTTGGGCCGAACTTGTAGCCTCAAATGGGATGGAAAAAATTGGCGGAGTCAAGGCTATAGTCTCTGATACGGGTTTCTGGACAGGAGTAGAATCCTTATACTTATTCAGGAATGTAAGAGAGCTAATTAAATTTGGCAAGACCCATGATAGGAATAAGTAAATAAAGATGACTAAAATAATGATAGTTAAAAGGAATCTTTTGCGCCCGCGTCTTTCCAGACGCCTTGCAAGGTAGGACCTTTGCTGGTATTTATATTTTTTCATATGGAGCCGGTGGACGGAATCGGACCGTCGCTCTTCACTTTACGAAAGTGTTGCTTTACCACTAAGCTACACCGGCAGTATAGCAACATTTTACAAGAAATACTGAAAATATGGAAATAAGGAGTATAATTCCCGCATGGATATAGAAGGTTTTCCTAAAAGGGTAGATATTAATCCCACGGCAAAGTGCAATCTTTGTTGCCCAATGTGTATCGGGCCCGATCCGAGGTTTAAATGGGAAATAGATACAGTTGGGTGGCGGCAAATTATTGGCTTTTTGGCAAGTCATGGTACAAAAAAACTTACAGTTACAGGTGGAGAACCGCTATTAAGACCCGA